>JAPPKD010000042.1 GCA_028820215.1 Spirochaetaceae bacterium
ACCCCCTCCTATATCTCATTGCCATCATTGCACTTGGAACACCGCAATTGGCTCGCCGTTACTCGCCTCCACCCCCGCTATCGCCGCCGCCCCCACCGAAGTCACCTCCGCCGAAGTCGCCGCCAACGTCGTAGCCGCCACCGCCTGCACCGCTGCCGTCGGCGTGAACACCGCCACCGTACAGGCCGCCGTCGCGGTTCGCGCGCCTTGATCTGTCTCGACGGCTTTCGGCCTCGCGGTCGCTGCGCATCATCACCGCTACGTTGAACCCGATGACGACTGCCATGACCAGCAGAACCAGAACGGCACCGATCACTACGACTCCTCCGCCGGCTGATGGCGACGGATGCCGCGCACCATCAGTCCCCAATCGTCCTCGGTCTTGGCGGTGACCGGCGCCTGCTCGGCCTGCTGCCGGTCGGCGACGTTGGCCACGTCGATCACGCAGAAGTCGTCCGCGCGCCGGTAGCGCTGGATGAACACCGGGCGCGGCCGGTCCGAGCGGTTGTCCGGCGAGCCGTGGATCGTGCAGGTATGGAAGATCACGGCGTCCCCCGCCTTCCCTTCGATCGGTACCGCGCGCTCCCACCACACCGGATCGTTGAGCGCGAAGCCGGCCCAGCGGTCGTCCTCGTGCCGGACCAGCCCCAACTCGTGCGAGCCGGGCACCACGTAGAGCGGCGCGTTGCCCATGTCGACGTCGACCGCATAGCTGAGCACCGCCGTCGGGGTCTGGAGCTTGTGCTCGAAGTAGTACCCGTCCTGGTGCAGCGACTTGGGCACCCCCGTCCTGGGCTGCTTGTAGACGCATTGGCCCCACTTCCACAGCTCGATGTCCGGGCCGATCAGCGCGGCCAGCAGCTCCAGCAGCTCGGGGTTGACCAGCGAGCGGAGGAACGCGCCGGAGATCATCGCGTTCAGCCGCAGCGTGTTGACGACCAGGCGCCCCGGATCGCTGGGGTCGGCGTTGAACAGCGTGCCGTCCGGCGTCGTCACGGCGTTGGCGTGGTGCTTGGCTGCCGCCGCCTCCGGAAGAAGCGCTTGGCTCTGCTCCAGGATCGCCTCCATGTCCTCCAGCAAGTCCGCCACGTAGTCGTTCGACAACCCGCGGATCACCACGGCGCCGTGCCTGCGGTACGCCGCCGTCATGGCGTCGGCGTCCACCTGCCCTGCGGTGAAGTCGAAGTCTTCGACGGACGTGGTCGAAGGCGAGAACGACGACGGCGTCAGGACTGGGGAATTCATCCGTCGATCATGCCGGAATCGACCTTGTGCCGTCACCGGCGCCTCGGTCATTCCAGGAGATCACCGAGTCGTCAGCACCTTGGCATCAGAGCTCTCGGACTTCGGCGTCGAAGTGGGCTCGGCGTCCGTTGCTCGCTGCCGGCGCGCCGCCGGCTGGGTGGCCGGCTTCGTCCCTGGCACCACGCCTCGCGTGCCGTCCCGGCAGACCCGATAAGATGCCGCAAGCAGGGGAGACGACCATGATCAGACCATTCGGCGACGGGCGCGACCGGTACTTCACGGAGCGGCTGGGAATGTTCATCCACTGGGGGCTGTACGCGATCCCGGCGTGGCACGAGCAGATCCTCTGGCGGTCCGACATGAAGCGGCGCGACTACGAGCAGCTCGTCCACCGCTTCGACCCGGACCGCTTCGATCCCGACGAGTGGCTGGTCGCCGCGGAGAGCGCCGGCATGAGCTTCGTCGTGATCACCACCAAGCACCACGACGGGTTCTGCCTGTGGGACACGAAGCTGACGGATTACTCGGTGATGCACACCCCTTACGGCCGGGACATCCTGGCCCAGCTTGCCGAGGCATGCGCGCGCCGCGGCATCGCCCTCGGCTTCTACTACTCCTGTCCCGACTGGCACCACCCGCACTACCCCAACCTGGGGCGCCACCACGAGATGTTCGGTCCACGCCCCGGAGACCAGCCGGAACTTGGCGCCTATTGGGAGTTCGTCCGCGGCCAAGTGCGGGAGCTCTGCACCAACTACGGCCCGCTGCGCGACTTCTTCTGGGACGTGAACGTGGCCGAGCACCACGACCCGAGCCTGAACGAGATGGTGCGCGAGCTGCAGCCCGGCATCCTGATCAACGACCGCGGTCCGAGCCCCGGCGACTACGGCACTCCGGAACGCCATGTCCCCGAGGCACGCGAGTTCGACTCACCGACGCAGGCCGTGCAGGCGCTCGGCCGCGAGAGCTGGGGCTATCGAGAGGACGAGGACTACTACAGCGACCGCCACATCATCGAGAGCATCGACCGCGTGCTGGCGATGGGCGGCGACTACATCCTCAACGTCGGCCCCAAGGCGGACGGCAGCCTGCCGGTGGAGAACCTGGGCACGCTCGCGCAGGTCGGCAACTGGTACCGGCAGGTCCGCGAAGCGTTCGAAGGCACCGTGCCCGCCTCCACCGTGATTGAGGATGATGCAATCGGCATGCACGGCGGCGCGCGCCACGTGCCCCGCGACAGCATGCTGGTCACGCGCAAGGGCAACACCATCTACGTCCACCTGCCGGCGGCGCCGCAGAGCACGGGCCTGATCCTCAAGCCGCTGCGGGTGGCTCCCGAGCGGGCGACGCTGCTGAACGATGGAAGCGAGCTCCGCGCCACGGTCGAAACCACGCCCTGGCACTGGCAGGAGCCGCCCTACCTCCGCCTGAGCGGCCTGCCGGTCAACCGCATGACCGGCACCGTGATGGTGATCCGCCTGGAGTTCGGCGGCGACGTGGTCGCGTAATACACCCAGGGGGCGCGGCAATGCTGCCCGCCGAACCGCCTTCGTTGTCGATCCGTCTTCGGCTCACGCGCCCGCGTCCGGGAAGCCGCCGAACGCTGCATCCCGCTGCGAGGGTGACGATTGACTGCATGTATCGCTCTATGATACATAGATGATCGCGATGCGCAGGTGGAGAGCGGCTGCGCTGTCCGAGGACTCCGAGTGCCGACGGTCGTCATAGAAGGACAGGTTCGGTTCGTCGTCAACACGAGGGAGCATAGCTTCGAGCCCCACACGTACACGTTTGGGTTGGTAACGAAGATGTGTGCCGCATTGAACTAAACGGTGGAACCTATATGGATGATCCTCCACCCGGAAACTACAGGGACATCTTGAAGGTATATGAGACGCACGCCGAAGACATCAGGAACACGTGGGAAGCCATTCATGGAGGGTAGGCGATGGATGCGGTGCTGGTAAGAAACGCCGATCGGATGATGATGGTCGCCACCATGGTGGCCGACGGAGTCCAGTTGAGCTTCGCAGATGGGTGCAAAGGAATGATACCCTATAGCGATATCGACGAGATCGATGATGCTAAGGACCTGTCCGGCCTTGAATTGCCGAACCCATACGAGATGATCCTCAACACGGTCAACGGTGAACACATTGAGATCCCCTGGGATTTCGCGGTCACTACTGTGACGAATCCTACCGGCCCACCGTTGAGGCGATAGCCATGCGCGGCAGACGGACGCTCGGCGAGCGACTCAGAGCGCTGCGAGATTCGGCGGGATTGACTCAAGAGGAACTCGCACGAGGGGCAAATATTGGACGCGTTACGCTGGTACGGCTCGAGAACGGCGAACAGACGCCCAGGGTCAAGACGTTGACCGCAATCGCTGAAGCTCTGGGGAAGCGTGTCTCGGACCTGCTCGTCGAGCCTGAGTCATCCTTGCGGCAGATGGTCGAGTAAGCTCGTACCAGATCAGCGCGCGTCGAAGATCTCGGCCACCGCCACAGAGAATCCACCCAGCACAACCGAATCTGCTCGTTCTCCCCTGCGGAACGCGCTATGTTCCACATACCCGCTCTGGTCGAGCACAAGGACCATCACACTCTCGTCGATAGGATTCACGATCCAGTACTCTCCGGTACGCGTGCTTCCGCATAGTCGAGTCGCCTGACCTCCGTATCCCGCACAGGATCATCTGGCCTGACGACGGGCACTCTCGACACGTGCCGTCTCTGCCGACTACGTTCTTCCGGCCGTGGACGAGGAACGGATGCGCTTCCTTCGTGGTGTAGCCGAAGGGCTCAAACAGCGAGAGCGCCGGAGATCGGCTCATCTCGACCACATGCGCCGCGAGTGGCGGGCAGCCGGCCTCGCCGAGGCCGACCGGCTCACGAAGTGCTTCGTCGAGGCCGATCCCGACCTCCGCAAGGTCGTGCTCTTCGGTTCGCTGGCGACCGGCGACCTGGGCAACCGGGAGCCAGACGTGGATCTGGCCGTTGACTCACCGCAGTATCTCCGTCTGGTCTCGATAGCGCTCGACAGCCCGTTCAAGGTCGACGTCGTCGATCTACCGAACGCCAGTCCGGTGATCAGCCGGGCTGTCGAACGCGACGGCAGGGTCATGTATGAACGAGAAAGCGCGCGTTGCAATATTGATCGCTGAGCTGCACGGTGATGCCGAGGTTCTCAGCGGCCTTGCCGAGACCAACCTGAAAGCCGACGGCCGCATCCGCCACGGAGCGACCGACGAGCTGGACTGGGCGGCGCTGGGATACACCATCCACAACATCTACAACGCGTTGGAGTCCTACTTCCTCCGGGTCTCCCGGTTCTTCGAGAACGACCTGTCGCGGTCGGCATGGCATCGCGAACTGGTGGAACGCATGACGATCGAGATCCAGGGCCTTCGTCCTCGTCTCCTCGATCGAGCGCTTGCGCAGCACATTCATGAACTACGCGCGTTTCGCCACGTATTCCGCAACATCTACGGCACTCGTCTGGACCCGAAACGCATACGGATCGTCCAGGACCACGTTCCCTCCACACTTGCGGCCTTCGACGCCGCTCATGTCCGATTCATCACCGAGCTCCGCACGGTCGAGGAGATGACCGAGTAGCCGAGCAAAGCACGAGCCTTCGCCGCCTACCCTCCCGCAATCGGATTGTCTGGCCGCCTCACGTCAAGCGCACACGGGCCGCGGTCGTTGCTGCCCAGCACGAACAGGACCATCTCGCCCACCTGTAGCTCATCGAAGTCTCCGTTCTTCACGGCCCGCCAATGGAAGAACAGGTTCTCACCGCCCGAATCCGGCGTGATGAAGCCGAAGCCGTCCTTGAGATTCTGTATGACACCCTCGTGCAGCTCATCTGACGCGACGATGGGTCGCGCGCCGCGTGCAACGGATGGCTGGGGCGAAGCGACGAACAGGTTGTTCACGACCCGGTCGCCGCTGCGTGATCGATCGTCGATGATGCCGTCCATCATGACGGCATAAGTGACTTCGTTGATCAGGAACTGCGAGGCTCGGGTCTCTCGTTCCTGACCGTCAACGCCGCTGGTCTTGAAGTCCCAGGCCGTGACCATCGTCCGCGTTCCGAGGGTGTTCAGCTTGCGGACCAACGGGACGTAGTCACCATCTCCTGCGACCAGCACGACCACGTTGAATTTCTTGTAAATGGCGAGCTCGAATGCTTCGAGGGCGAACCACACGTCGATGCCCTTCTCGCCACGTGGCGTGGACGGCAGAAAGTGAGTCGTAACGCCCTCATTGATCAGCACGTCCTCGAAGACCCGCTCCCGATACAGCACGTCACGATCCTGCGCATCGGCAGCCGAGACCCTGGCACGGAAGTAGTGTGCGTCGACGATCCGACAGTAGCGGGCGTCCGCCTGCTCGTTCTTCGCAACTTCCTCTCGTATGAAATCGTGCAGGCCCGAAATGCTGATCCGCGCCCTCCGCTGGTGGTCGTAGCAGTAATAGTTGCTCACGTGCGAAAAGTAGCTTCCGTCGTAGAACACTCCGATTCTCGTCAATTTCGTATCCATGATTTGGTCCATTCTCTTGATGAGGGATCGGGACGCGCGCTCAGTTGGCGTAGATCGCGTACAGTTGGCCGTCCTCGGGGCGGATGCCGGCGAAGGTCACCTGCAGCCGCAGCGCGCCGGCGTCGGCCGGCACGGGGCGCTGCCAGCGGACCGGCTCGCGCAGTCCGGCGGCCGGCGCGGACTCCCGCTGGCTCTGCTGACCCGGCACCAAGTCCTCCTCGCCTTCTCCTGCTCCTTCCAGCGCGGTCAACACCGCGGCATCGGCGCCGCTGAAGCCGGGAAGCGGATGGAAGCCCTCGTCCAGAAGCTCGAAACGCAGCTCCGTGTACGGTCCCAGGCCGCCGACGTTGGCGCTGAACTCGGTGGCGCCGGCCAGCGGGCAGGTCACCAGGTGGCCGCCTTCGCCGCGCATCGCCTCGAAGTAGCCGATCCGGTCACGCTCCCACGATGCCAGCCGCACCTCCACCGGCAGGTTTCCCCACGCCTCGTACCACAGCAGCGTCTTGTCCCCCCAGTTGACCATGCCCTGGCCGTGGCTGACCGTGGGCGGCTTGCCGACCACGGCGCCTGCCTCCTCGTAGGCGGGCAGGATCGGGAAGTCCTTGATCGGCTCGTAGAAGTGCAGGGCGTCGTGGCTGACCAGCAGGCCCAGGTCCATGGAGATGAGCTGACGGTCGCTGGTCGGCGTCCCGTGCCAGATGTCGTAGATGCCCAGGATCACGTTGCCGCGGTCCCAGAGGCCGGCCCCCAGGTGCACCTCCTCGCTCTGGTTCCACTTGGCCTTCGGCGCCGAGGAGAGCGGGTCGTAGAGCAGCGGTTCCGGCGGCACCATGTCGCGGCGGTAGCCCACGCACGACGCCTGCGTCCAGGTCTCGAAGTCGTAGGAGGCGAAGGTCGCCAGCACCCGCCCCGTGGTGTAATGCGTGC
This sequence comes from Spirochaetaceae bacterium, assembly GCA_028820215.1. The sequence goes on from JAPPKD010000042.1 coordinate 6,722, forward strand.
CGCCCTGGCCGTTGACGTAGTAGCAGCCGTTGTGGCGGAGCAGCCCGGTCTGCTCCAGGCCGGGGCCGACCGGGTTGTTCGGCGACTCGGTCCAGTTGAGGCCGTCGGCCGAGTAGGCGACGGCGAACTGGTTGCCGTACGCCTCGCTCTCGAAGACAACCTTGAAACGCCGCGCCGGGTCCGGGTCGTCCGGCTCGTACATCACCGGCAGGGCGGCGAAGTCGCAGCGGCCAGCGCGCAGGTTGACGATGTTGTTGTGCGTGCTGCCGTTGAACTCGATCAGGCCCAGGTCGGGCTTGTCCCAGTTGACGCCGTCCGTGCTGGTGGCGTAGCAGCAGCGGAGCTGGCCGCCGTTGCTGCCGTCCGCGTCCAGGGTGCTGCGGGCCAGGTACCACATGCGCAACTCGCCGTCGATGGGGATGACCGTGCCGTAGAAGCGGGTGCTGTAGTCGTCGGGTGACCCCGGCTCGCCGGCGGCGACGACGATCGGGTTGCCGCGGCCCGGGATCTTTCCCGGGATGAGCTGCAGCCGGAGCCCGGCCGAGAACGGACAACTGTAGGTGTCGAACGGGAACAGGACCGCCTCTTCGACGACGGGGTTGGGGACGCTGTTGTGGACGGTGATCATGCGGTGCTCCTTGCCGGGGTTCCGGCTTGCCGGATGGTTCGGGGCCTCACTGCAGCCAGTAGCTGTAGAAGCGGGAGTTGGCCATGTGGAAGCGGATCCTCGCCGGCGCGGCGATGGCGGACAGCGACCTGCCGGCGGCCTCCCCGCGCCAGCGGATGACCTGGTCGGTCGCATCGGCGCTGACGGCGATGCAGTCGTCGGCGGCATGGCCCGGGATCGGGCGATATCCCTCGTCCAGCAACTCCGCCGAAATGCGGCCGAAGTCGCACTTGGCGTTGACATGCAGCTCGGCCCCGGCCAGCTCGAACGGCACCGTGGTGATGGTGCCGCCGTCGTAGCTGGCGTCGATGGAGGCGAAGCCGTCCAGCCGCAGCGTGGCCAGCCCGATGGACATGCCGCCGCGCTCCTGGTCCGGGTCGATCCGGGGCTCGAACTCGCCCACCACCTTGTTGTGGCGGCGGGAGGTGCCACGGTAGTAGATGTGCAGGCGGTCGCCGACCGGAATCGGCGGGGCGCCGGTGAGCATGATCTGGAAGCGGTCCCAGTCGCCGACCTCGCCCAGCCCGACCAGGGGCTCGGAGGCGGGCGCCCGCATCCACACGTCGCCGTCGCGGCTGGTCAACAGCTTGAGGGTCTGCGACTGGTGCTCGGCGCGGCGGTCGAAGTGAGTCAGGATGCCCAGGTACTGAGCCCCGTAGACGAAGCCGTTGTTGTTGTACAGCGACTCCTCGTGGTTGAGATAGAGCAGGAAGCGCTCCGGTTTGGTCCAGGTGACGAAGTCCTCGCTGACCGACATGACCCGCCAGCCGGGGTGATCCATCGCGCCGCGCAGCATCGCCACGTAGCGCTTGCGACGGGTGTCGATCATCATCGCCTGCGCGTCGCCGATCGGCCCCAGGTCGGCGGTGCCGGGCCGCGGGTGGTGACGGACGATCGGCTCCGGCGTGAAGGTCCAGCGCATGCCGTCGGGCGAGGTGCCGGTGTAGATGCCGCTCAGCGGCCCGTCCCAGTCGTAGCTGGCCCAGCCGAGCGCCTTGTAGCGGCGCTCGGGGTCGGGATCCATGGGATCCTTCATCATCGTCTCGAAGTGGTCCCTGCCGTCGTGGTACTCGGCCGGGACGACGATGTTGTTGTCGGTGTTGCCGAGGGCCTCGTGCAGGCCGAGCACGGGCTTGGTCCAGTTGATGCCGTCGTCGGACAGCGCCAGGCACTGCACGTGCTCCTTGCCGGGGGCATACATGCCTGCCATGTACCACGCCTTGAAGACGCCCTCCTCGTGGTCGTAGATCACCGAGGCGGTCATGCCGCCCATCCGCTCCCACGGCTCTTCCTGTTCCAGGACCGGCAGGCCGTGCTTGCGCGCCTGGTGGAAGGTGAGGCTCACGTTGTCGCGGCGGTCGACGTCGATCAGGTCGACGAACAGGCGCCGCTCGGCATCGAGTCGTTCGGGGGTCGTTCCGTCACTCACGGACGTGGAGCGTAGCACGCCGGGTGAGCCGCGGCCTGCCGGCCGCACCGGACCGGCACGCGGACGTGAGTGACCGCCCCACAGGGGTTTACATCCGATCGGCCCGTGTTATCCTGCAACGTCATGGCTGAGGCGGATCTGGGCGTTCGCGACGCGAAGGGCGAGTGGCAACCGGCGAACCTCCCGCAGCCGTCCCCGATGTGGGACCGGCCCGTGCGGACGAAGGTGATTCTCAAGGCGATCTTCGGGCACGACGGCATCCTGTGGCCGAAGAACCTGGTCTACATGGCCATCGCGGTGGTGGCGTGGCTCTTTCTCACGCCGTCGCTGGAGCGCACCGCCACCTTTCAGGTCGGCTGGATCGCGGAGATCTACCTGCGCAACGTCGCCCTCCTGGTCCTGATCGCCGGCGGGCTGCACCTGCGGCTGTACATCAAGCGCGCGCAGGGGAAGAAGTTCAAGTACAACGGCCGCTGGTTGGCCAAGAAGAACCGGGCGTTCCTGTTCGGCAACCAGACCTGGGACAACATGTTCTGGTCGCTGGTCTCCGGCGCCGGCATCTGGACCGCGTACGAGGCGGTGACCCTGTGGATGTACGGCAACGGCTGGCTGCCGCGGGTCGACTGGCGCACGCCGGCCGGCATCGCCTATTGCTCGCTGATGATGCTGGCGGTCCTGTTCATACGGCAGATGCATTTCTACTGGACGCACCGGTGGACGCACTGGAAGCCGCTCTACAAGATCGCCCACTACCTCCACCACCGCAACGTCAACATCGGCCCGTGGTCGGGGCTGTCCATGCACCCGATCGAGCACCTGATCTACTTCTCCGGCGTCCTCGTGCACTGGGTGATCCCGTCGCACCCCATCCACGCGGTGTTCCACCTGATGCACACCGGGCTGAGCCCGGCGGCCGGCCATTCCGGCTTCTCGGAGTTCGTGCTCAAGGACGGCAAGACCTTCAGCAACGGCGGCTATTTCCACTACCTGCACCACCGCTACTTCGAGTGCAACTACGGCAACGAGGGCGTGCCGCTGGACAAGTGGTTCGGCAGCTTCCACGACGGGTCGCCCGAGGCGCACGCGGCCATGCGCGGCCGCCGCAAGCGGCTGGGGTTCCGGGACGGACAGGCGCAGGGAAAGAGCGCGGTCCCGGAGAAGACCACCGCGGCGGCGAGTTAGAGACCGTGGCGCCCGGTGATGGGGCGTAACGATGAAATACTCGGAACTGGGCGATTGGCTCGCTGAGGCGCTCAGCCTCTCCGGGTACGCGGACGGGGCGATCCACGCCGGTGCAGACGGCGCGCTGGCCGTCGGCATGCAGCAAGGCCCGCGCCCGGAGCAGCAGGACTGCGGCGTGGCGCTGATCTGGATTCCCCGCGGCATTCTGTCCCCCCACGGTGCGGCCGTGGTCGCAGACGGCATGGGTGGCATGGAGGACGGCGGCTGGGCGAGTCGCCGCGCCGTGCAGGTCGTCGTCGAGCGGTGCCTCTCAGACGACCACGATACGCCCCGCGACGTGCTCGCGGACGCCCTGGTTGCCGCGCAGCGCGACGTGGTGGAGACGCTCCGGGGCCGGGGCGGCACGACGCTGACCGCCGCGGTCTGGAAACGGAGCAGCGGGATGCTCGTGCACGTCGGCGACACCCGCGCGCACCTGATCGAGCCGGGGCGCCCGTTCCGGTGCCTGACCACGGACCACACCCGCGCCGGCCTGGAGGACGCGCTGGAACGGCTGACCACGGACCGGCCGGCGGAGCCGTATCGCCCCACCGAACCGGACAACAGCCTGCTCGACGCGATCGGCATACCCGAGGGAATCCTCGCCGAGCGGCATATCCTGCACACCCCGGACGAAGGCAGAGTCGTCATGACCTCCGACGGCGCGCACGACCCGATTCGCTGGGCGGGGACAGCCGCCTTCGAAGAGGGAACGGGCGAGGAGCGCTGGACCGCGCAGCGGAGCGTGGAGGCGGTCTGGGACCGCCTGGCGGAGGAGACGCTGACGGACAACGCCACGGTCGTCGCGATCGAGCCCGGCAGGGCTCTGCAGCTTGCGGAAGAGCAGTTCATGGCGAAAGAGCTCCGCTTCGGCGACGTCGTCCTGGTCGGACCGACGGGCGTGCTGCGCGAGACGCTGGAGCGGTAAGGGTCGACCGGCCGCGCTAATCCGGCGGCGAAGCCTCGCCTGAAGCACCGATCGCATCCAGGTACAGGTCCACCGGCTTCTTCCGAAACGGCGCGCGGTGCTGCGCCGCGATCCTGCCCTGGTCGATCACCACCAGGGTGTCGCCGATCGTGTCGAACACCTCCGCGAGGTGGCTGGACACGAAGACGGTGCGGCCTTCATCGCGGAGCTTCAGCAGCGTCCCGTTCAGGGCGATGTTCGCCAGGACGTCCAGCCCGTTGTGCGGCTCGTCGAGCAGGATGTTGGCGGGCTCGCCGATCAGGGCGCCCACGAGTTGCGCCTTCTTCTTCATACCCGTGGAATAGCTGTCGAAGGGATCGCCGATGAACGCGTCCACCTCCAGTTCGGTGATGAACCGGTCCAGCGCAGCGTAGGCGTCGCGATCGCCGGTCTTCAGGAGGCTCAGGTACTCCAGATTCTCGCGGCCGGTGAGCCGCGGAAAGAAGTAGTCGTCGTTCGGCAGGAAGCCCAGATGGCGCTTCAGCGTGTAGATGTGGTCGTACTTCCACAGATCATGCCCGTCGACCAGCACCGTGCCTCCGTCCGGTTCCAGCAACCCCATGATCAGCCGCATCGTCGTGGTCTTGCCGGACCCGTTGCGCCCCAGGAAGCCGGTCAGCCCGCCCTCCAGCCGCAGGTCGACGTCGAACACTCCCTTGCCGTTCCCGAAGGTCTTGCCCGCCCCGACAAGCTCGATCACGCCGTGTAACCCCAGTCTTCGACGGTGGAAACCTCGTACTTGAACGATGCCCCCGGATAGAGGATCGCGGGAATCAGCACCACGAACCCCGCGTACGCGACCGGCACTCCCGCGCCCTGGACAGCCCCGGCTCCGACGGCCAGCACGAATCCCGCGGTCAGAATCAGCCCGGAAACGAGCAGCACGAAGAGCGTCGAGCTGTAGAGAAACCGGAAAGGGATCAACCACGTCACCAGTGCCACGAACACGCCCTGCGTCATCAGGATGAGTAGGGCACCGGGGTGCATCCCTCCTGCCGCGCCCACCGTTCCCACGATCGCCGCCGCCAGCAGATACCCCGCGCAGTGCGGTGCCAGCATGGCAACCGTCAGACGACCGAACGTCACCGGGGTGGCCTTGAAGAACTCCATGTGGGCACGGCCGGGCCGTTCGATCACTCCGGCGCCGAATCCCGCTGCCGCGTACATGCAGGCGATGATCGTCGTCGTGCGCGTCTCGTCCGGAATGCCGAGGATCAGCGCAACGATCAGTCCGGTGAACAGCGCGGCGGCGGTGAGCACCGAGATCGCAGACTCGCGACGCATCAGGCACTCCTTCACGTAGAGCTTCGCCTCCACCGGCAGCGGACGCAGCATCCGGTTGAGCGTGGGGCGGCCACCCCTCCTCGGAACGGCGCTGACGAGGAATCGCTGAAACCTCGTGGGATCCAGACGTCCGATCACCACGGTCCAGCACGCAACGCACGCGGCGATGTTCACCGGCAGCAGCACGTAGTCCGCGCGCGGCCACTGGCGAAACACCAGGAATTCCACACCCACGAATGCCATGAACACCGCGGCGGCAAGCGCCCCGTCCTTCCGCCTGCGATGCCACAGCGCCGCGATCACGGTCGCCGCCAGGTAGTGCAGCACCACCGCGACCGCATCGCTGGAAACGTGCAGGACGGCCCGCTCGATCGACGGCGACAACCGCAGGACGAACGGCAGAACGAACGCGATGGACGCCACTTCCCCTACGAACGGCTTGCCGCCATTGGCCAGGACGAGCAGCCGCAGCGCATCTGCCGGCCTCAGAGTAGTCGAGGTGAAGAACGTGACCACTCCCTGGCGCTTGCGCAGGCCGGCCACCAGGAACCCGACCACGAACTCCAGGGTAAGGGCGCGCAGGTGGTGCAGCGACACGTCCACCGGAATCAGCCCTCGTCGTACCGCCGTGAAGTAGATCTCGTACACCGTCACGAACAGGCCGACGATCGTCAACGCGCCGATCACCGTCAGCGGCGTGACTCCCCTGGTGTAGTACCGGACCGCCGGTCTCACGTGGTAGCGGACGAACAGGCCGATCACCGCCGGACCATCGCCCGGCCGGCGAGCGGCTTGTCAAGGCGGCGCCGGGCGACGTTCAATCGGTCCGGTATGGAACACGGCACCGGTCTGACCGAATCGCAGTGCGCGGAGCTCCACGAACGGGGCTACCTGATCCTTCCGGGGCTGCTGCCACGGGCTGCGATCCAGCCGCTCGCGGACGACCTGGCCGCCGCCGTGCAGCAGGCGGTCGAGCAGCTCGTCATCTGGGAGCGCCTGGACCCCGCCGCCACCTTCGCGGACGAGCCCTTCGACCGGCGCCTGGCCGCGGTCGCCGCCGAGCTGGACGAGGAGGCCCTCGCCTGGATCTGGCGCCGGTTGCACAGCAAGCGGCACAAGACGGCCGGCATGTTCGCGCTGCGCACCCATCCGGCCCTGCTCGACGCGGTCGAGTCCGTGGTCGGGCCGGAGATCCTGGCCCATCCGCAGACGGTGCTGCGGGTGAAGCTCCCCGAGCACGACCCCGCGGACGTGCCCTGGCACCAGGACGACGCGTACTTGGCCGAGGACATCGGCGACAGCGTGATCCTCAACCTGTGGATTCCGCTGACCAGCGCCAAGCGCGAGAACGGCTGCCTGGAAGTGATCTCAAGCTCCCACCGGCAGAGCGTTCCGCACAGGCTGAACACCAACATCCCCGGTGTCGTCGCGTACCACGGCATCGAGGACGATGACCTGCCGGACGGCGAGCGCGTCACCTGCGAGATGCAGCCGGGCGATGTCCTCATGACCATGGAGCGGGTCGCGCACCGCTCGCTGTCGAATACGTCACAGACCGTGCGCTGGAGCCTGGACACCCGCTACTGCCGCCTCGGCGCGCCGACCGGACGCAGCAACGTCCCCGGCTTCGTGGCACGCAGCCGCACGCACCCGGAGTCGGTGACGCGCAACCATCGCCAATGGGTGGGCATGCTGCTGGCGGCCGGTGTCAATCCGGGCGAGACCGGAGAGCCCGCGCCGCTGCCGGACGCGAACCGCCTGCACGGCGAGTGGAGGACCGACACCCCACGCGCGGAGCTCGCGCCGCGCGCCCGGACCGAGACGGGCGGCGACGGTGAGCAGGAGCTGGTCCTGGAAGGGACCGGCGACCTGCACGCCTTCGGCTGCTGGCACCGCTCGGTGCGCCTGGTCCCCGGCTGCTGGTACCGCGCGAGCGTGCAGGCCCGCCCGGAGAACGTCGAACGGCCCGCGCTCTCGGTGTTCGCCCAGTGTGCCGGCCACTTCCTGACGCCGCGGCTGCAGCGTTCCGCCGAACAGAGGGCCGCGCCTGCGGGAACGCTGTCCCTGGAGTGCACGTTCCGGCACGAGCCCCACCCATCCGAGCACGAGCGGATGGAGCTCTATCTGCGCGCCGCGCCGGGCGGCCGGATCGCGTGGTCGCGCGCGATGGTCACGCAGGTCCCGCGCCCGCCGGCGCGCATCGCGCGCATCGCCACGATCCGCTTCGGCGATCCGCCCGCGCCGCTGACCACGGCCGAGCAGCGCGAGCGCATCGCCGCCAAGCTCGACCAGGCCGGGTCGATGGGGGTGGACATCGCCGCCCTCACCGAGTTCTCGCCCGTGCAGGGCGTCCCGGAGCGCGCCTACGGATCATGGGCCGACGCCGCGGAGCCGGTCCCCGAGGGCCCCGTCTGCCGGGTGCTGGCAGAGGCCGCGCGCCGCCACCGCATGTACGTGATCGCCGGCGTCATCTGCCGCCGCGGCCCGCACGTGTTCAACACGGCCATCCTGTTCGACCGCTCGGGCGAGCTGCTGGGCTCCTACGACAAGACCCACCTGACCTTCGGCGAGCTGCGCGGCGGCATCTCCTGCGGCACCGAGTACCCGGTGTTCGACCTGGACGTCGGCCGCGTGGCGCTGCACATCTGCTACGACGAGTGGTTCCCGGAGGTGGCCCGGTATTACGCGCACCTCGGGGCGGAGATCCTGTTTCTGCCGGTCGCCGGCGGCAAGCCGATCACGTGGCGCACGCGCGCGCTCGACAACCGCCTCTACTTCGTCGCCGCCGCGACCGGCCCGCCGAGCATGATCATCGACTCCTCCGGGGCGATCATCGCCGAGATCCACGGCGACGGCGTGGCCTGCGCGGACATCGACCTGGCCGACCGGCAGACCAACGCGTACGGCGACCCGACGCTGAGCCGCGGCATGCCCTGCATCGCGCCGCAGATGCGCATGACCACCGACGACCGCCTGCTCACGGACCTGCACCGGCTGATGTACGACGCCTCCGGAGACACCACCGCCCCGGATCCGCCGAGATGAGCTCGCGAGACCTGCGCTTCGGCCTGATCGGCTGTGGCAGCCTGGGCGCCGTGCACGCGGGCTGCGTGCGCGAGGTGGGCGGCGCCCGCTTCACGGCCTTCGCCGACGTGGTGCCGGCCGCGGCCGAGCGCCTTGCGGCCGAGCACGGCGGCTACGCAACCGAGGACATCGCCCGCCTCCTTGGGGACCCCGACCTGGACGCCGTCTACATCTGCACCCACCACGACTCGCACGCGCCGCTGGCCATCAAGGCGGCACGGGCCGGCAAGCACATCCTGATCGAGAAGCCGCTGTCGCTGTCGGTCGAGGAATGCGAGGCGGTGGCCGCCGCGGTCGAGGAGGCCGGCGTGTGGCTAATGCCGGCGTTCAAGATGCGCTACTACCCGCTGCTGCAGAAGGCGCGCGAGTTCGTCCCGGAGCCGCAGGTGATCGTCGGCCAGATGATGGACAACCGCTGGCGCGACGACGCCTGGGCGCAGGACCCGGTGCGCGGCGGCGCCAACGTCTACAGCCAGGGCTGCCACACCACCGACGTGATCCGCTGGATGGCGCGCAGCGAGCCCGAGCTGCTGTGGGCGGCCGGCGGCGCCATGACCCACCCCGGCCACCCGCGCATCGACCAGTGCGTGGCCTCGATCCGCTTCGCCTCCGGCGTCGTGGCGAGCTGGATCCAGGGCGACGCGGCCCTGGGGCACATGACCAGCAAGTTCTTCCTGGAGCTGTTCGGCGGCGGCCGGAGCGTCCAGCTCCACGACCGCTTCAAGGCCGCCACGTTCTCAGACGGCGAGCGGCAGTGGTCGGAGCGGGTCGAGACGGAGGAGGGCTTCCTGCTGGAGAACCGCGAGTTCATCGCCGCGCTCCGCGCCGGGCGCGCCCCGGAGCTCGACGCAACCGACGGCATCCAGGCCACGCGCATCGTGCTGGCCGCCGACCGGGCCATCCGCACCGGCGAGGTGCAGCGGCTGTGAGTATCCCGCGCCTCGTTCAGTACGTGACCGCGTCCGGGGAGCGCCGCGTCGGCGTGGTCGCCGACCGCGACCGGATCGACGAGCTCGCCGGCGTCGCCTCGATTCTGGAGCTGGCCCACGAAGCGGACACGACCGGCCGGGCGCTCATCGACTTGGTAGCCGGCCGCGACCGCGCCGCCCGCGTCGACTACCAGGCGCTGGTCGACGAGCGGCGCCTGCTCCCGCCGATCGACCACCCTGACCCCGCCCACCTGGTGATCTCCGGCACCGGCCTCAACCACACCGGCAGCGCCATGGCGCGCGACGCCATGCACGGCGGATCGGGCGCAGGCGACGACGCCGACGACGAAGGCGTGACGGACTCGATCCGCATGTTCCGGCTCGGCCTGCGCGGGGGCAAACCGCCAGCCGGCGCCATCGGAGTCGCGCCCGAGTGGTTCTACAAGGGCGACGGCAGCATCCTCATCCCGCCCGAGCACGAGCTGCCCCTGCCCGGATTCGCCGGCGACGGCGGCGAGGAGGCGGAAGCCGTTGCCATCTACCTCATCGGCGTCGACGGCCGCCCGCGCCGCGTCGGCTTCGCGCTCGGCAACGAGTTCGCCGACCACGTCATCGAGCGCCAGAACTACCTGTACCTCGCGCACTCCAAGCTGCGCGCCTGCTCGATCGGCCCGGAGCTGCTGCTCGGCCCGCTGCCCGACTCCGTCCAGGGCGAGGTGCGCGTGCGCCGCGGCGGCGCCGTGCTCTGGCAGGCCGCCTTCCTGACCGGCGAGGCGAACATGACCCACACCCTGGCCAACATGGAGCACCACCTGTTCAAGTACGACCTGTTCCGCCGCCCCGGCGACGTCCACTGCCACTTCCTGGGCGCCCCCATCCTGAGCTGCGCCCACGGCATCGAGCCCCGGGCCGGCGACCGCTTCGAGATCGAATCCCCTCTTTTCACCCGGCCGCTCCGCAACCCCCTCGCCGAGCGAGGCGAAGATCCTCTAATCGCCGTCGCGCCGCTCTGACCGACGTTAGGTGAACTCGATCGACCCCCAACTGGTTTCGGTCTTTGCCCGCGATCTGACAATTTCGCAGAAGTCCTTGCAGCGTAGATCGGAGGAGAGACAGCAACCTGCTTATGGTTCAAAATGGAATCTCTACGCGCTCCTTGAGTTCCTGCAAGATCTGTGACTTGTCTGGATCGTCGTGGACATACCACTTGATATGGAAATCAAGTAGTCCAATCACGATGGCCTGCATGTCCTTCTTTACATCCCAATATATGTCCCACATACAAGTGCTTACAACATCATGTCTGATCCTGTCGCCCCCTTCGGCAGCGATCCTGATAAGAGCATGTATGCAGTCTTTCAACTCTTCCTCAGAGAGGAACCGACCGATGCCCGACAAGGACCTAACCCACGCCTCGCTGGCTCTACGCGACTTCAGCTGGTCCAGGTAGTGTTCCTTTACCAACTGCCCATCGTCATATCCAATATGCTTCAGTCCCTCCATGGAGAAGAACTCCTGACAGTACGTTCGCACGGTCTCCTCAGATTCCTCCTTTATGACGCGCACGAACTCCTGGACGACTTTCGCTTGTAATCCGCAAGATGAGGCTCCATATGAAGTGCGGTACAGCGCAGTTAACATCGGCCTGAAGTGGGGCTCTGTTTGCTCGTAAGGCTCCTTTTCTCCTTCGAGGTCAAGAGCATATGTCGCAGGAATAACTGTAAGCATAAGCCTCTCCACTTCTCTCTCATTCACATCCTTGAGTAAACGTCCAAGAATCCCGCGGACGGACGGATCGCGAGCTATTTTGGCAACCATTTGCTCCGCGGTATATCCATAATTGACGCGCTTTCTGTTCCCTATTTCACCTAGTATCATCTCCAGAATAGCCACTACTACTTGAGCACTATTCTCATCGGGCATTTCGCCTACCCGAATCGATTTTCCCGGATGAACCAAGTTCCTATAGTCCCTGATTGCCCCAGATAGATCGGACGCCCTCTTAGATATTATTTCCTTCTTATGTGCCATTCGAACAGCCGACCCGAGATCCAAAGTCAGTGCTTCATCCTTCTTTACATGACCTTCGGCAACGAGATAGTCAAGCAAAACAGCCTCAACTATACTCCCGGCAAGAACGTGGACTGCCTTCCACGACTTCGAATCCACGCATCGGTGCATTTCTGCCTTATCGGCAGCCAGCACACGTCGGAACTCCTCGTCCGTGATGAAGTCGAAGTCGGTCATGGCTAAGTTTCTCCTTGCATCTCGGGGCACTCTCAAACCCCGAGCAAATCTTTACCTATAGGTCATTTGGGGATTCACCACGAGCAAGGTTCCCGTGACTCAGTCCGCCAGATTCGCCGCGTGAGGTTCGCACGAGGATGTGATCAGGATCTGATGTCGCCGTGAGACGGCCCCACATAGGAAACCGACGACAACCTATTTCGATCCCGGAGCTCTCGGCACGGAAACAATGTTTCAAGGGTGTGCTATGGTTAGCCTAAAGGAGGATCACATGGCAACGCAAGCCGTCTCGACTTCAGCGCGCGTGGCGCTCGCCGCCACCGAAGCGGCGCGGTTTCGCCGCGACGGGTATCTCGGTCCTTACTCCCTTTGCTCGCCGGACGAGATGGCCGCGCTGCGGCCGGCCATCGAACGGGTTCTCGATACCGATCCGCCGGTGTCACACAATCGCGTCCACAACCGTCATCTCGACAGTCGCGCGGTCTACGACCTGGCCACCGAGCCGGCGATCGTCAAACGCATGGTTGCCCTGTACGGGCCCGACCTGCTGCTGTGGCGGACCAACTTCTTCGTCAAGAACCGCGGCAGCAAGGCGATCCCCTGGCACCAGGACTTCCACTACTGGCCACTGGAGCCGCCGGTCATCATCTCCGCCTGGATCGCGGTGGATCCTTCCACGAAGAGGAACGGCAACCTGCAGGTGATCCCCGGATCGCACCGCACCATCGTCCCGCACGTCGAGGCGACCCCCGACATGCAGTTCAAGGTGATGGCCGATGCGGGTTACTACGATCCCGGCGACTTGACCGATCTGGAGATGCGGCCCGGCGAGTTCATCCTGTTTAACGAACGCACCCTGCACCACTCGGAGGCCAACCACTCCGAACTGCGCCGCATCGGGCTGGCGGTGCGGGCGATCATCCCCATCGTCAAGGTCCTGGAGTACGACTCCCCTGACCATGCCCTGCAGGTCATCCACGGCACCGACACCATGGGATTCAATCGGCTCGCTCCGCCGCCGACGCCATAGTCGACGATGGATGCTACGATCAGCGCCCGAAAGCAGAAGACGACCGAGCATGCACAGCGGGCCGACATTGAGGCGTCGCTCAACCGGCATATCCGAGCCGGCAGAGAACTGCGGGAGCGATCTGCTGGCGGCAGCGGACCGCCACTGTCGCAGACCCTGCCGGAAGCGCTCTACGACGATCGGGGCCTGCCGAAGTGATCGTCGCTTGCTTGAGCCAGCGATCGGCTTCCAGGTTGGGTTCCCTCGATTCGGTATCCAGTTCGGACGGCGTGCTTGACGAAGTAACGGCCCTCCTCCGCGAGCATCCCGTCCAGCTCGCCGGGGGTGTAGATCAGCAGGTCCGCCGCCCCGAACTCCAAGCGCAGATCCATGACCTCGCGGATGCGATCGAAGAACGGCAACGCGGTATCGCGGACCAGAATGACGTCGATGTCGCTGTGTTCGTCGGCCGTGCCGGCGGCGACCGAGCCGAACACGTAGGCCGTGATGAACTTCGCCGCGTGACGAGCAAAGATCGCCTTCGCCGTATCCAGGTTCATGCCCGACGATCGCACGAAAGGCGATCAGGCGATGATCTCGTCGGCCCGGAGCCGGCTCAGGAAGCTGTCACGGAACGATGCGGATGCCGCTGACCTCGCGCTCCACCGACTCGGTGCTCACCACCAGCCGCCGCCCGCGGCTGGTGCCATGCGCGCGTGGGCGCTCCTTAACACGCGTACGCCGCCATGGTGATAGACTCGCTTCGATGGCTGATCAGGATGAAAGCATGAACATGGAAAGGCGCGGGAGAGGCTTCCGGATCAGCGTGGGCGCGCTGGCGGCGCTGTGTGCCGTGCTGGTTGCGCTGACTGCGCTGTCCGGCTGCCGGGTCTACGTTACGAGCTCCGGGGCACTGAATCCTTTTCTGGGCGAGTGGCACGCCGAGTACACCTGGGAAGGGATCTCCTACTCAACGGAGTACGAGTTCGACAACAACGGCAGGTACACCTACATCAACATCCGCCGGTCCACCAGCGGCATGGTAGGTGACGAAATAACGAGCCAAGGCAGCTATGAGTACGACAGCGAGACTCTTTCCCTCACGCCGCCCCCCGGCGACATCGCTTTTTCCGAGATCGCGTACAAGTTCATAGGCGACAACATGTTGGAGCTAAGAGAGCGCGTCACTGCGAGCCGCACGCGGGTGGTTGTCTACCACCATCACTCGTAGAGCCGCGATGTCCGTCGACGCCGCCGCGCTCGGCGCGCGCTTTGCCGAGGCCGGGTACGTGATCGTCCGCGGGGCGTATGACGACCAGGTGCTCGAGTTGCGGCGGATCTGCGAAGGGGCGCTGGCCCGCTTCGTCACGACCGGGACCGAGGACAACCAGCCGAGCGGCCGCAGCTACTCCGCCCGGGCGCGCATGCTTATTCACCTCAACCACCCCGACTACCACCGGGAGCGGCCGGCGGACCTGGCAACCCTTCTGAACGCCGTGGCAGGCGAGGACGCGATCGCGATCACCACGGCGATCCTGGCCGAGCCGCCGCTGTTCCTGCAGTGCAACCTCTACGTCGAGCCGCCGCGGGAGTCGTGGGTCGGCGGCTGGCACCGTGACTGCCAGTACGACAAGTTCGACCTGCGTCCGGACGAGGACACCAAGCGCATCATCCTGAGCGAGGCGGTGCCGGCGCGGGAGGTGCACATGCACATCTGCCTGTGCGACTCGGCAGCGACCGAGATCGTGCCGGGCTCCCACAGTCGCTGGGACACCCCGGAGGAATACGAGGTGCGCGTCAACGACTACTGGTCGGACGACATGCCCGGCAGGGAGCCGATCCGGCTGCAGGCCGGCGACCTGGCGTTCTTCCACGTCAACTCCATCCACCGCGGCCTGTACAGCCGGCGCAAGCGGCGCCGCACCATCGCCGTCACCTGGGGGACCGCGTCGCGGCCACGGCCCGCCACGCGCGAGGACATGAACGGGCTCGGCGGCTACGTCGCCAGCTACCAGCCTTGGTTCGACGATCCGACCTACCTCGAGGACACTACCCCGGCCGCGCGCGAGACCTTCGAGCGGTTCACGGCAACCTACCGGGATTCCTGGGACGAGTCGTTCGCGGCTGACCTGCACCCGGACCTGCGCCGTTACTTCGCAGCCCGGCGTGCCACATGACCGGCCGCGATCAACCGATCAAGCGTAGCCGCCGACCCTGATCCGGTCGAGGTGGGCATGAACGTAGCTCGCCTTGCCCTCGCGGACCAGCCGATCGGGCGTGAGCCCGGCGAATCCCGGCAGTGCCTCCGAGCGAAACCAGGCATACGCCACGAGCGCAGAGCAACCGGAGTAGTCCTCGACGCGGCGAAGAATCCCCACCATCTCCCCGAGCCGGGTCTGCGTCTTCCGTGCGCGGATTCGGGTGGGCCGCGACAGCGCGTCCCGGCTGAGCCCGAGCGTGCCGGCGATCTCGGCTTTCGTCGTGCGCAGCGCGCCCGCGATCAGAGTGGGCGAAAACGCTTGATCCTCAAGAACCTGCTGGAGTTGCATGCCGATCGCATCGAACCGTATCTACACTGTCACGCCGAATCCGGCGACTTCCAACGAACCTGTCTGGTCATTCGGCCACGTCGGCTTCCAGGATCACTCGGTCGAGACTGCGGTCCCGGTGGCCGTGACCATCAGCATGAGCATCATCTCGCCGTGGCTGAAGGCTTCGTAGTCGACGGAGACTCCGACGACCGCGTCACCTCCCTTCTGTTCCGCCGCTTCCGCGATGCGTTGCAGGGCCTTCTCGCGGGCGTCGCGAAGCTCGGGCTCGTAGTCCGCGGGGCGGCCGCCGACGAGCTCCTGAATGCCGCCGAGGAGGTCCTTGAGCGTATTCGCGCTGATGATCGCCTCTCCCGTGACAATGCCGTGGTAGTGGCCGATGCGCTTGCCTTCGATCGTGGGGGTGGTGGTCAGAATCATTGGCGGCGTCCGTACTCGTTGCTGAGGTTGCGGTAGATCGAGTGGTAGTGACCGCCCGCGGCGCCCAGCGAGCCACGGGTCGAGAACTCGATGAGCAGCGTCGGGCCCTGGATGCGGTAGTAGATGGAGCCCGACCCGTCGGTCCGTCCGTTCCACGCGAAGCGCACTTCGGGCAGCTCCGCTTCGATCTCCGCCATCCTGCGTTCGGCAGCCGCCGGCGGCATGACGCTCACCCACAGGCCGATCAGATCGAGAAGTTGCCGCTGCCGTTCCGCCGGCCAGCCGGCGACGGGGCTCCCTTCGACCGGCGGAATCACGCCGTCGCGGCCGGCGCCCGCGTACAGGTCCCGCGGACGGCCGCTCACGGTCGCGGCGTCCCGCTGTTCGCCGGGCAGGGCTCCCAGCAAGGCGACCCCGCCCGCGGCGTGACCGCGCAGCGGCGCCATCTCCGACCCGTCCAGCACGAATGCCGCCGGCTCGATGCCGATGAACGACGGTGACATGCTCATGACGCCGCCGGTCACGGCAACGTTGATCGCGAGGTGGTGGCCGCCGAACTGCCAGCTCCAGTCGCCCGCCGCCGACGGCTCGCCGAAGAAGGCCAGCCAGTAGTTGTCGGGGTGCCAGCCGAGCCGGGACGCTCGCGAGGCATCAGCCAGCACGGCCTCCGCGGCGATCACGCCGTATACCAGCGCGGCACCCGCGCGGCTGAGAGCTGTCGTCAGGAAGTCATGCAGGGCGGCCCGCTGCGCGTCTTGCAGGTCGCCGATGCGCACCCCGTTGCGCTCGAATCCGGCCATGCCGGCCGGCAGGTTCGACCAGTTGACGATGAGCGGGCTGTCCGGCGGCAGCACGGCGGCGCGGGCCTGCGCCGGATCGAGCGTCCGCAGGAACCGGTCCGCCGCGGCGGCCGCGGCCGCGACGTCGTCCCGCGCCGACGGATCGGCCATCGCCGCGGACGCCGCGCACAGCACGGCCCCGGCGGCCAGCAGAGCGGTCCGCAGAGCGGTCCGCAGCCGGCGGGAGCTCACCGCGTGCTCGGCGGGGGCTGCAGCAGCTCCAGCGGGATGCCGTCGAAGTCGTTGAAGTAGACGGCGAAGCCGCCCTTGTTGCGGCCCGCCTCGATCGGCACCGGCTCGCTCTTGAAGCGGACGCCCTCGGCGACCAGCCGGTTGTACATCGCCCGGATGTCGTCGACCATGAACGCCATGTGGGCGACGCCCGGGCGGTTGGTGGCGGTGTCGATGGGCGCGCCGGCCGGGTGGAGGTACTGCACCAGCTCCAGGTGGTGGCCGCTCACGTCCACCGGACAGGCGGGGATGCGCAGCATCGCCACGTCGATGTCCGCGTCCTCGTACGCCACCAGGCGCGCCGTGTAGGGGTTGGCCCCCCGCTGCCGATGGACGAGCTCCATGCCGATCAGCCGGCAGTAGAAGTCGATGCTGCGGTCCAGGTCGCGGACCGTGTAGCTGAAGTGCCAGAGGCCTGTCGCCACCGTGCTCATATGCCCTCCATCTCGGATCTGGCCAGATCCGGCTTCGCCAGTACCGGCTGATCGCCGTCCCACTCGATTTCGCTCAGGAACACCCCTTCCTCCAGGACGATCTCGTCCTCGTAGGTACCGCGGTAGCAGAGCCGCCCCTGCCGGCGGTTCTCCAGGCGCGACTGCTCCTTGCGCGTCGTCGACATGAACCAGCGGCCGTTGCGGCTGAACACCTCGGCGGCGTGGAAGTGGCCCAGCAGGTAGCTGCCGGTCCCCACCCGCCAGTAGGTTCCGCCCTGCAGGAACCCGGTCGGCCGGTCGCTGACCGCGTGCCACGTACCCGGTCCGAGCGTGAAGAACAGGTGCCACATGCCGTCCCGTTCGACCACGCACGGCGACTCAAGGCCGATGGTGCCGCGCAGCATCGGCGGCGAGCGGAACACCGGGCCGAGTTCCACGAAGGTGCGGAAGTCGCACGTCGCGTTGAGACCGACCGCGACCTGCCCCTCGCCCGCCTTCGACTTGAAGAAGATCAGATACAGCCCGCCGGGCCGCCGCAGCACGCAGACGTCCTGCGCCGCTCCGCCCGGGTTCGGCCCCCACGACGGCAGCCCGAAGGCGGGGTTGTCCCCATCCTGCGCCCAGTCCTGCACGTCGTCCGACCACGCCAGGCTCTGGTGGTCGCCCCCTTCGCCGCGCACCTCGTAGAGCATTCCCCAGCGTCCCTCGTAGCGGAAGCAATACGGCACGCCGCGGGTCACCTTGTCGAACGCGCCCTGTGAAGGCAGCAGCAGGTTGCGGTGGAAGGCCAGCGTGCCGAGGCTGTCGCCCCGGGCATGGCCGATCCCGACCTCCGGGCTCTCGGCCGCCGCCTCGTCCAGCCGGCCCGCCTCCATGTGCCGGCGGTAGGCGTCGATCCGGCTGATGTCGCCGGTCACGTACAGGAGATGCCAGCGGCTCCCGTCCCACAGGAACTGGTGATCGGCGATGTGGTACGGCGCCGGCGGGCGGTAGACGTGCGTGGTGACCTCGTAGAAGTCCGGCTCGTCGGTGCGGAAGAGCTGCCGGTGCAGCGCCAGGAAGCGCTCGTCGAACTCGTCCCGCCCCAGCGTCGGCTGCAGGTCGGGGTCGTCCGCGAGCAACTGCGCGGCTTGCGGCGCGCCGTGCGGGATCAGGACGCGGCTCATACCCGGTAGGCGAACAACGTGGCCGCGAACATCCTGATGCGGATCACCACCGTGGAGCCGGCCGCCTCCAGGTCGCTGTTGCCGTTCCAGGTCACCTCACGGTCGGCCTCGTCGCCGGTCAGCGGATCGCACGCCTCGAACGTGTAGCCGTCGAGGCCTTTCACGTCCGGGTTCAGGCGAGACGGGATCGAACGGATCAGCTCGACCTTGATCCAGCCGCCGGCCCGGCAGCGGTAATTGATGCGCAGGGGACCGCCCGAGCGGGTGATCGTGGGGATGGTGAAGCGCCCCTCCGTTTCCGCGTCGAAACCGGCCAGCCGGTGCGGGCGCCAGCGCGCCCAGCGGATGACACCGTTCGCGCGCGGCATCGTGTCGCCGGCGTTGTGCAGCCACGAGCCGGCGTCATAGGGGACCGCCCACCAGCCGTCCGGCAGCGTGATCAGCCCCACGCCCCACGGCCAGGCGATGCCGGCCTCGTCGCTGCCCGGCGGCCCGACCGGGATGGCCGGCCGGCGCTCGGGCCGGGTCCAGTACAGGCCGTCGCGACTGAAGGCGAGCTGCGCGTCGCCGTCGTCGCCGATCTGGTGGTAGACCTGCACCACGCCCGCGTGCAGGTCCTCCCGGCCCGGATAGGGAAAGTAGTACATGCCGTAGAACGAGGTGTCCGGCGGGTCCTGCGGATCGGCGGTAAGCACCAGGCGCGACAGCGGCCAGCGGCGGAAGTCGGCCGTCTTGGTGATGCCGATGCTGCGGCGGCCGGTGCCGCCGGGACGCACGAAGGCGAAGTAGCAGCCGGTCGCCGCGTCGTAGCCCGGAGCGATGCCGCCGTCGGCCGGCATGTCGGCCAGCGGCTCGTCGATCACCGTCCACCGCAGGCCGTCCGGAGAGGTCCACCCCTCAAGCCAGTTGCGGTTGACGATGCGCGGGCCGTCGTAGGCGGCGCCCGCGTAGTCGGCCGCCGCCATGCGTCTCTGCCACTCGCCCGACGGCAGCAGCTCGTTCGTGTCCGGATCGAAGTAGCCGCCGGCCATCCGCATCGCCTTGAACCGTTCGGCCGGCCCGGCGGTCGGGTCGATGAACATGCCGCAGTGGGCCGGCCCGCCGGTGACGTTGTCGGCGCGGCCGCCTACCGGCGTCTTCTCGAAGCGATAGCCGTCGGGCGAGCGCGCGTAGCGCAGCGCGGAGCTGCCGTCCGGCGGGAAGGAGCCGTACAGGATGTGGTAGTCGCCGTCGTGCCAGGCGAGCACGTTGTGCAGCCCGCCGCCGCCCTCCACCGCGGGGTCGGAGCGGATCAGCGCCTCCGACTTGCAGGCCGGCTCGACCGCCAGGCGCACCCCGACCGGCGCGTCGAACAGCTCGTAGCGGCCGTCGCGGGTGACCCCCCGGTTGCCCGGATGGACCTCCTCCCAATCGATCAGCGGGTTCCACGCGGCGCGCGCCTCGCGCGTGCGCAGCGTCTCCCGCCCCTGTCCTTCGTCCCGCCACTCGCCGGGCCGGAACGCGTACGTCCCGATGCCGGTCAGCCCCTCGGTCATGAGCCGACCTTACCGCAGATCGCTTTATCGCATCCCGCCCGCGGTGCTACCCTGCGAACCTGGATGAGCAGTTCCACCTGGGGACCGTCGGCGTTCCGGTCCCGCAAGACGGGACGCAGCCGCACGCGGCGCCTGCTGGGCACGGTCGGCTTGGCGGCACTCACCGCCGGGCTGGTGCTGCTGGTGACCTTCACCTCCGGCGTACAGGACCTGGACGAGGTGATGCTCGCGATCGGCGCTACCGTCGCCTCGCTGGCCGCCGTGGTGGCCGTGAGCTCGGTGCACGGCGAGCTGGCATTCCACGAAGCCCCGCGGTTGGAACGGGTGCTGAGCGAGCAGGCCGCCCGGCGGGGACAGCCCGCCGTGCCCACGCCGTTGACGAAGATCACCGCCGAGCTCGAGCTCTCGCAGACCAGCAAGCGTTACTACCGGCGCGTGTTCATGCCCCGGCTCGCGGCGGTCGCGTCCGGGCTGGTGAGCACCGCCGAACGCGGCCGCATCCTCGGCCGCATCGAAGCGCTCGGGCGGCCCGGCGACAAGCTGACCGATCGGCTGCCGGAACGGCTGACACGCCGGGGTGTCCCGCTTGCGCAGCTCGCCGGCGTGGTGCAGGAGCTGGACCAGGCGGATGCGGCGGACATCACGTGACACAGGAGTGACCGAGTGAGCACAGAGTTTGGACGGACCAGCGGCACGACGCCGGGGTCCATGGACCTGAGAAGGGTCAGCGAGACCACGCAGCGGGCGGTCGGGGAGGTCGGGCGTTTCATCGTCGGCAAGGACGACGTCCTGCGCCAGATCCTGATGGGACTGCTGGCCGACGGGCACATCCTGCTGCAGGACTTCCCCGGCCTGGCCAAGACCATGATCTCGCAGTCGTTCGCGCAGGTCCTCGACATCCGCTTCACGCGCATCCAGTTCACACCGGACCTGCTGCCGGGCGAGATCACCGGCGGCTACATCTACAACCAGCGCGATGCCGCCTTCGAGTTCCGCAAGGGCCCGGTGTTCGCCAACCTGCTGCTCGCCGACGAGATCAACCGCGCCACGCCCAAGACCCAGTCGGCGCTGCTGGAGGCCATGCAGGAGCGGCAGGTCACCGTGGAAGGCGAGCGCTTCATGCTGGAGAAGCCTTTCGTCGTCATCGCCACCCAGAACCCGGTCGAGTTCGAGGGCACCTACCCGCTTCCGGAGGCGCAGCTCGACCGCTTCATCATGCGCACCAGCATCGGCTACCCGAGCGCCGAGGACGAGTACGAGATCCTCAGGCGGCGCCAGGAGCGCAAGGAGGACACGGTCGATCTGACGCAGGTCGTCTCCCACGAGGAGCTGCTGGCCATGCAGCTCGCGCTGGAGGACGTGCACGTCTCGGAACCGATCGGCAAGTACATCGTCGACCTGACGCGGGCCACGCGCGAGGACTCCAAGGTCCAGGTAGGCGCTTCGCCGCGCGGCGTGTACGCGCTGTTCAAGCTGGCGCGGGCGCACGCGGTCCTGAACAACCGCGACTTCGTGACCCCGGAGGACGTCAAGGACGTGGCGGTGGTCGCCCTCGCTCACCGCATCGTGATGAAGCCGGAGTACTGGGTCCGCGGCATCTCCGACGAGTCGATCGTCACCGACGCGATGAACGAGGTGCCCACGCCGCAAGCCGAAGCGTGACCGGGGCCGGAGCGTGACCAGGACCATAGGGTGATCAGGGCCATAGGGTGACCAAGCACTTCGGCTCCCGCTTCGTCGTCTACCTGGCGCTGACCCTCGTCAGCCTGGTATTCGCGGCTCTGCTGCGGCGCATCGAGCTGGTGATGATCGGCACCACGTTCGCGGTGGCGATCGTCGCCGCGCTGCTCGGCGACCGCCAGCCCCGCCTGCGCTTCAGCCACAGCATCTCGCGGCTGACCCTGTTCGAAGGGGACGAGGTGGACATCGAGTTCACCGTCCATGCCGGCACCGCGGTGCCGATCGCGGAGGTGGTCGATCCGCTGCCGGCCGGCGCCTCGCTGGTCTCCGGACGCAACGCCGTGATCGTGTCGCTCGGCCCCGGACAGACCGAGACCTGCCGCTACCGCCTGCGCATAGACCGGCGGTCCCGTTTCACGCAGGGGCGGCTCTTCCACCGCGCCTATGCGGGCTCCGGCATGATCATGTGGGAGGCGGAGTGGAGCGACCCCAAGATCTGCACGGCCTACCCGCGCGTCGACTCCGTCAGCCGGCCGGTCCGGCCGTTCCACACGCAGGTGAACGTCGGCAACTACCCCTCACGCGAAGCCTCCGAGGGTCTGGAGTTCGCGAGCATGCGTGAATACGTGCCGGGCGACCGGCTGCGCACCGTGAACTGGCGCGCCACGCAGCGCAACGGCCGCATGTACGTCAACGAGTACACGCGCGAGCGCAACGCCGACGTCGTGCTGCTGCTGGATGCATTCGAGGACGCCGGCGCGTTCGGCTCCACGGTGCTCGACCAGGCGACCCGCATCGTCGCGTCGCTGGCGCGCTACTTCCTGACCGGCAACAACCGCGTCGGCTGTATCGAGCTGTCCGGCCTGCTGCGCTGGGTGAGCCCCAACCTGGGCACCCGGCAGCAGTACCGGATCCTGGAGTTCCTCACCGACGTGCGCGCCCGCGAGAGCGACGTCGACCGCGACATCACCAAGGTGCCCCGCCAGATCCTGCCGTCGCAGGCGCTGATCGCCGCCTTCACCCCCCTGATCGACGTGCGCTTCACCGACACGCTGCTCAACCTGGCCAGCCGCCGCTTCGACGTGGCCGCCGTGGTGATCAACCCCGCGCTGGCGCTGGCACCCGTCTACGGCGCCACACCCGGCGAAGCCGCCGCGGTGCCGCTGTGGCGCATGGAGACCGACACCGCATCCCGCCAGCTCGCCGAGGCGGGCGTGCCGATCATCCGCCTGGAGCCGGACGAGCCGGTCGAGCTCCTTGCCGCCCGCATCGACGCGCTGCGCCGCCGCCGGCTGCTGCTGCAATGACCCGGCTCGTCCTGCTCGGGCTGCCGCTGGTCCTGGGCGCGTGGAACCTGGCCCTGGCCGGCATCACCATGGGCACGGTGCTCGCGTCGCTGGCAGGCGTGGCCGCGGTCGTCTACGGCGCCCAGCAGCACCGCTCCGGCTTCATCACCGCCGGCGTGTTCGCGCTGCTGGTGGCGCACGCCGGGGCGCTGGTGACCGCCGGCACGCCGGTGCAGGTGTGGCCGGGCCTGGCGTACGGGCTGGGGCTGCTGATGATCATGGAGGCGTCCTACGACCACCTGACCATCCTGCGCGGCCGCGCCGCCGGCCGCCGCTACGCGGTCAGGCGCGCCTATCTGACGAAGGTGGGCATCGGCACGGTGGCCGCCGGCTTCGTGGTCGCCCTCCTGGGCGTCGGATACGCGCCGCGTCTGGCCGACCAGACGGCGCCGGCGATCTTCTGGATCGGCGGCCTGAGCGTGGTCGCCCTGTCGGTGGCGGCGCTGATGCTGCTGCGCTTCTGGCTCAAGGAGTCGGCCGGATCTGGCGCGGCAGCGGCAGACCCGCCCGACTCCGCAGAGCGAGGTCGGGCTGGGCCAAGAGCGGAGCCGTAGGCGACGGTCTTGGGGCGAGGAGCGGTCCGCCACGGACACCGACAGCGGCGGCGAAACGTAGTAGACTTCGCGTGTCCGGCGGGCATCCGTGCCTGCCGGGCGTGGAGGGGAACGACATGCGAAGGACGACGCACGCGCGATTCGCATGGTTGGCAGCGGCAGTCGTGTCGCTGAGCGTATCGGGGCTTGCCGTGGCGCAGGACAACCCGCAACAGGACCTGCTCGCGGCCTTCTACGGGCCACCGGACCTGACCATGCTCACCTACTACAGCGCCGGCTGGACCCATCTCGGGTTCGACGAGGAGTATCCGAACCTCCTGGAGCGGCTGAATCAGAGCCGGGACCCGAACCGGAACAGCTTCTCGCACGGCTGGGGGGCACTGGTCACCTACGGGCAGTTCGTCGCGATGCTCGAGAGCAGCCACGCAGGGACCGCAAGCACACGGAACAGGCGGTCCGTGGAGCTGTCCACCGACGCACTGTCCCTGCAGGTCGGCTACGCTCCGCTCAAGCTGCCTGCCGCTATCGGCTTCGTCACCGCCGGAGCGGGCGTGCAGACGGTCGGACTGCGCGGTTATCCGGACAACCCCGGCAGTTTCGACGCCGTCGTAGTCGACGGAAACTCCCGCGCTTTCTCGGTCAGCACCAACACGCTCGTGCTCAGGGCCTCGGCCGGGTTCGAGCTGGCAGTGCTGCCGCCGGGCGACCCCTGGGGAGTGCACGCCGGCCTCATCGCCGGCGTCGCCTACACGCCCCTGGAGCCGACGTACCGGCTGTTCGGCGGCGCCGGCCTCCTCGACGGCGCGCCGGTGCTGGAGGGCAGCAAGCCCAAGCTCACGCCCTGGTCGTTCAGCCTCAGCCTGCTCGTGGGAGTGGGCGGCGGTTTGTAGTACCCCATCAAACTGATGTCGACGGGTGACATAGATGGCTACACCGGCTTCAAGCGTGCTGGAACAGCGCGCACAAGGCCGAGTTCCCGTAGCACGCACCCCCAAACTACAGTTTGATGGGGTACTAGCGAAGCGGCTCAGACCGCCAGCGGGGCGGCGCGCTTCATGGCGCGCATCCGGTTGTAGTACGTGCTACCCGCGACCTGATCGCGCCACTCGGCCCATCCCTCCTCGGCCGCCGGATCGGCGCGGCTGCGGGCGATGAAGCCCGGCAGGAAGTCCGGCTTGCGCGGATGCTCCATTCCGGCCCGGTGGTAACGCAGGTCGATGCTCCAGCGGGTGTGATCGCTGCCGTTCATCAGCGAGCGGTGATAGGTCAGGTTGCTGAAGAACAGCACGTCGCCGACCTGCATCGGCAGCGTCACCGGCTTCCCGAACCGCGTGGGATCGTCCAGCGGCCGCAGTGCCTTGTGGTCCGGGTCGATCTCCGCCGCGTGATAGCCGTGCCGGTGGCTGCCGGGGATGACCTGCATGCACCCGTTGTCCGCGTCGGCGGGCACCAGCGGGAACCACACGCTGATGATCCGCTGTGCCGCGGTCTGCTCGCCGAAGTAATTGCTGTCCTGGTGCCAGAGCACGGTAGTGCGCTTGTCGTTCGGGATCTTCGGGCGGACCGCGATCATGCCGGTGGCCTCGATCTCGCCGCCGATGAGCGACTCCACCACGTCCAGCACGCGCGGGTGTGCCATCAGGGCGTGCAGCTCGGGGGTGACCACGTCGGCATCCCAGCTCCGCCGCTCATGCTCGCCGCCCAGGGCCGCGACCGCGTGCTGCCAGCGCGCGACCATGGGGTCGTCCCCGAACCGTGACGGCAGCCGGCCCTGCTCAAACAGGTCGTCGATCAGCCGGCCGGCCGCCTCCAGGATCACCCGCAGGACCGGGGAGAGGTCCTCCTGCGCAAGCAGCCCTCGCAGCACGAGGAAGCCGTCCCTCTCGAACGCGTCGCGATCAATGCTCGCCATCCTCTCCCTCGCCATGACCAGTATCCGCCGATATTACGGCACGGCCGTGCATGTTACGATCCGTGCCCCTCGTGCTCGACACGGTCATCGGCTGGATCGGCGACTTGGTGACAACGACCCGGGAACGCTACGCGGTCAATCCGTACGTTTTCCTGGCCCTGTCGGCGGTCTGCGGTCCCCTGTTCTACTACTCGCTGTACCGCATGGCGCGCGCCCTCAAGAGCGACCGCGGGGCGGTCGGGCGCTGGAGCATGATCTTCCTGGCGGCGACCGTCGTCCCCTACCTGTACGTGCTGGTCTTCGGGCGCAATCTGCCGTGGTGGGTGTACGTCGTGCTCGTCGCCGCCGTCGGCTGGGGCGTCCATCAACTCGTTGCCCGGCTGCGGGCCCGGGGCAGCGGCTGAGGGTCAGATCCCGAGGAGTCGTGCCGCGTTGTCGCCGAGCACCTTGCGCTTGGCGGTTTCGCTGATGTCGGCGGTGAGCACCTTGGCGATCTGGCTGCGCGGGTCCATGAGCGGGATGTCGGAGCCGAACAGCACCCGGTCCTCGCCACCCTCGGCGACCAGCTCCTCGATCACTCCCGGCGTGCGGAAGGTAGAGCAGGTCTCCACGTAGACGTTCGGGTATGCCTGCGCGGCGGCGAGCGCCTGGCCACGGTACGGCTGCTCGTTGCCGGTGTGGCCGGACACGAAGTGCGCGCCCGGGAAAAGTGGCGCAACCACGGACAGGTACTTCGGGTGCCCCTGCCACTCGCGGCCGGTGTGGCTGATCACCGCAAGCCCGCGGTCGTCCGCGAACCGGTAGATGGGCCAGTAGCGCTCGTGGTCGAGTGACCACGGCGCGTACGGCGGGTAGATCTTGATCGCGACCAGGCCCAGGTCGTCGGCGGCGCGGCGGAGCTCGGCGGTGATGTCCGCTTCCGGAAGGTGCGGGGACACGAAGGAGAAGCCCAGGAAGCGGTCGGGGTGGGCGGCGCAGAAGGCGGCCGTCTCGTCGTTGGCGCGTACTCCGGTCGGATGATAAATGTTGAACAGGCAGGCGCGGTCGACGCCGGCCCCGTCCATGCATCGCAGCATCTCGTCGGCGGTGGCGCCCATGCCGGTGTGGCCGTGGAAGTCGATGATCACGCGTCTATCCCCAGCAGTCCTTCGAGCGTCCCGGCCAGCACGGCCGCGCGGTCGCCGTCGGACAACTCGATCGTGCGCAGGAAGTGGACGATGGGGCCCATCGCGTAGCGCGGATACCACGATCCGTACAGGAGCCGCGAGGAGCCGAACTCCCGGCAGAGCGCCTCCACCCCGCCCAGGGGCTCGTAGCGGCTGAGCTCGAGATGCATGCCGTCGACCGCGCGCAGCATGGCCGGCACGAAGTGCTGGTGCGTGGGATGGGCGCCGACCACGATGCTGCGCAGGCGCGGGAACTCCGCGAGCGTGCGCACGATGTCATCCGGTGCCAGCTCCGTCAGGTCGATCACGGCCGGCGCGCCGATCTCGGCCAGCCACGTCAGCAGCTCGCCGTACAGCCAGGGAGTGAACGGCGAAAACACGCGCTCGCCCGCGCAGATGCGCACGCAGGTCAGGTCGCCGGCCGCGTGCCGCTCGACCAAGCGCTCGATCGAGATGGGTACCGGCAATCCCGTCCACTGCGGGAACAGCCGATCGTTGCGCCATTCGTCCAGCTCCTCGTCGGTCACGACGCCGTCCACGAACGGCTCGTGGCTGTTCGGGTGATGGATCAGCGCGCGGCCGACGCCGTGGCGGTCCATCTCCGCCAGGAGCTGCGCGCGATCGCGGAGCGGCGAGAGGCTCACCTTGGTATCGCCGACGGCGATGTTTGCGTCGAAGACCGGAGGACTGTCCATGTTCTGCACGATCGGCGGGAACGATACCAGATCCGCGCGCGACGGTCAGGACGTCCGGCGCGTGCTACCCTCGCCCGGCGAGGAACCTGTCCATGAAGTGCGTGATGTTGATGTTCGACTCCCTGAACCGCCACATGCTGCCCCCGTACGGCGGCGCCGCCGGCCCGCCGGTCCATGCGCCCAACTTCGCGCGGCTGGCCGAGCGCACCGCGGTGTTCGACCGCTCCTACATCTGCTCCATGCCGTGCATGCCGGCGCGGCGCGACCTGCACACCGGCCGCCCCAACTTCCTGCACCGGAGCTGGGGGCCGATCGAGCCGTTCGACGACTCGGTGCCGGACTTCCTGCGCGAGAACGGCGTCTACACGCACCTGTCATCCGACCACTACCACTACTGGGAAGAGGGCGGCGCCAACTACCACGCCCGCTACCGGAGCTGGGAGTTCTTCCGCGGCCAGGAGGGCGATCCCTGGATCGGCATGGTCACCCCGCCGCCGGCCGGCAGCGCCCTGGGCCAGAACGCCTCCGACGACCCGACGCGGGTGCAGGATCGCGTCAACCGCCTGTTCATGCGCACCACCGCCGAGCTGCCGCAGTCGCAGACGGTGGCCGCCGGCATCGACTTCATGCGCCGCAACCGCGACGACGACAACTGGTTCCTGCACATGGAGACCTTCGACCCGCACGAGCCGTTCTACAGCAGCCGCGAGTTCAAGGACCGCTACGCCGATCACTACGCGGGGTGGCGCGCGAAGAACGGGCCGCTGTTCGACTGGCCGCGCTACGACTACGTCAGCGAGGACGCCGAGCTGGTCGACCACGTGCGCCACGAGTACGCGTCCCTGGTGTCGATGTGCGACGCACGCCTGGGCGACGTGCTGGACACCATGGACGAGCTGTCGCTGTGGGACGACACGATGCTCATCGTCTGGACCGACCACGGCTTCCTGCTCGGCGAGCACGAGTGCTGGGCCAAGGTGTGGGCGCCGTACTACGAGGAGGTGTCGCACACGCCGTTCTTCGTATGGGACCCGCGCGCCGGCGTGCGCGGCGAGCGGCGGGAGGCGCTGGTGCAGCCGTCGATCGACCTGGGGCCGACGCTGCTTGAGTACTTCGGGTTCGAGCGGTTCGACGACATGCTCGGCCGCGACCTGGCGCCGGTGCTGGAGCGTGACGAGCCGGTGCGCGAGGCGGCGATCTTCGGCCAGCACGGCGCGCACGTGAACGTCACCGACGGCCGCCACGTGTATTGGCGCGGCCCCGCGGACATCGAGGACCAGGAGCTCTACGACTACACGCTGATGCCGGCGCGCATGCGGACGCGCTTCGGCGCCGACGAGATGCGCGACGCGACGCTGGCCGAGCCGTTCTCCTTCACCAAGGGGCTGAGCACGCTGCGCATCCCGACCCGGGTGCGGTTCGGGGCGGAACGGGGCCGGCACGCCGACCGGAACCGTTCACGGCTGTTCGACCTGCAGAGCGACCCCGGCCAGACGTCGCCGCTGGACGACGACGCGATTGAGGCGCGCATGACCGCTCACCTGGTGCGGCTGATGGCCGAGGCGGATGCCCCGCCGGAGCAGTATCGGCGCCTGGGCCTGTCTCAGCCGGCCTGACGGGGTTCGTCCGGCGCGTGCCGGCCGATCCGGATCAGCAGAGGTCGATCCGGTCCTCGCGGTTCGGGACCATGCACAGGAACTCGAACGGCGCCTGCTCCACCTCGTAGGAGTGCGGCGTGCCGCCGGGAATGAGCAGCACGTTGCCCTCCCCGACCTCATGCACGGTGTCGCCGACCGTAACCCTGGCGCGGCCGCGGACCACATACTGCTCGTGCTCCACCAGGTTGGTATGACGCGGCATGCCGCCGCCCGCGCCCATCGTGAAGCGCCGCATGGCGAAGTTGGGCGCGCCGTCATCCGGCCCGATCAGCACCGCGGTCTCGGTCGCGGTGCCGGCGGCCACCGGCGCGCACGGCACCTCGGTCGAACGCTTGACGACCCCTTGCGTTGCCATGTCGGTGAGGGTACACCGCCGGGGCGTCCCTTACATCCCCCACACGATGACGGTGGTCTGCTCGCTGGAACGCTCCTCACGACGGAAGATCCTGTCCTCCCACCGCTTCCCCTCGGTCCGGTCGAATACGACGAGGTGACCGCTCTGCGCTGCGCAACGGTCCATGTAGCGCGCGGTCTGCTCGACACCCTCACGAACCGTCCGTTCCAGGCTGGTGCGCAACACCTTGCACTCGATCACGACGCGCGTCGCGTCGTAAGGCACGCGGCCCGGCTGCGGCCAGATGATCAGCAGGTCGGTGCGCCCGCGCCCCAGGCCGTACTCACGCTCGATGCGCCCGCCGCCGTTGACGGTGCGTTGCAGGAACGCCTGCAACAGGAGCTGCGGGCCCGCTTCGGCATAATCGAAGCGGGCCACCCAATGCTCGGAGTGCTCGCGGAAGAACGCCTGGAACGCGGCCAGCAGCTTGTCCACGTCGAGGCCGCCGTCGTCATCCACGTACCAGGAGACGTCCTCGATCAGCTCTGCCTGGACCACGGAGGTGAGCTCTCGCGGCACGACCTCTGCGTAGATCGGATTGGCGATCCGAGGCGGGTCCTCGCGGGCGATCAGCCCGAGGTCGCGCACGTACTCCAGATCACGGGCGGTGGAGGTGCGCCGGTCGCCGCCGCTCAGCAACGGCTCGATCACGCGGCGTACGCGCTCCTCCCGGAGCTTGTCGGCGAGTTGATCGAGATGGATCACCCGGCTCAGGATGAGTTGCTCCTGGGCGTCGAGCAGGTCGGCGGCGGTGATCGCCCGCGACCGGTCATGGCCGGCGTGGTTGTCGAAGCAGGCTGTGCGACAGAGGGCGTTCACCAGCCACGGCTGGCCCCGAGTCTTGTTCCACACCGTTTCCAGCGCTTCCGGGGTAAACGCCTGCCCGGTCTCCTCGGTGTGCTGGGCGAGCAGCGCCCGCACGTCGGTCTCCGTGAAGTCGCCGAGGCGCAATGACTCGGCCCTGACGTTGAATGCGCTCCCGCCGGCGATCGCCGCGTTCTCGGAGCTGGAGTGGATGCGGTAATCGCGCACGTCGCGCACGCCGCACAGCACGATGCTCTGCGGAAACCCCGACGGACGCCTCTCGTAGCCGGCGCGCAACTGGCGGAGCAGCGATATCAGGGTATCGCCGATCAGCGAGTCGACTTCATCGATCAACAGCACCAGGGGACGCGGATCGGTCATGCACCAGCGGGTCAGGGCCGCGCTCAGCGCGCGACCGGGACCGAACTTGGACAGGAGGCCGGGCCAGACGTCGTCCAGGAACCCGTCGCCTGCCAGGAGCGCCTGATCGGACAGCTCGCCTATGATGGTCTGCATCGCCGCCGGCAGGTCTTCGCGCAGTGCCTGGCCGGCTTCGACGTTCACGTACACGCACCGGAAATCGCCTTCTGCGCCGCTGCTGAGCAGGTCGCGCAGGGCCAGCAGGGCGGATGTCTTGCCGGTCTGCCGGGGTGCGTGCAGCACGAAGTAGCGCATGTCCCGTATCAGTTGGAGAATCTCCTCGAGATTCACCCGCTGAAGCGGCGGGATGCAGTAATGACGGGCGGCGACGACCGGACCTTCGGTGTTGAACTTGCGCATGGCATCAGGGCTCGACATGACGCTGACCGGCGCGATGGCGGAGAGTATCGGCGCCAAGCGTGGAGGCCACAAGCATACCTTGTCGTGCGGGGCCGCGGATGGGATGATCGCGGCTTACCACAGAGTTCGTGGAGGCCCCGATGCCGACGCTCATCTTTCACGGTCACGCATGCTGGGAGATGCAGGGCGAGCACCGCCTGTTGATCGATCCGTTTCTGTCCGGGAACCCGGTGGCAGACGTCGGTCCCGAGCACTTCGACACGCTGGACGCGATCCTGCTCAGCCACGGCCACGGCGACCACATCGGCGACGCGGAGCAGATCGCGCGCGCGACCGGGGCACTGATCGTGGCCAATTACGAGATCGCCTCGCACTTCGGCGACAAAGGCCTGGACACCCACGCGATGCACATCGGCGGCGGCTGCCACTTCCCGTTCGGCTTCGTCAAGCTCACCATCGCCCACCACGGATCGACCGGCCCCAACGGCGAGGCGCTCGGCAGCCCGACCGGCATCATCCTGCACGCGGACGGCAAGCGGGTGTACCACGCCGGCGACACCGGCGTGTTCCTGGACATGCAGCTCATCGCCGAGCTGAACGGGCCGTTCGACGCCGCGCTGCTGCCGATCGGGGACAACTACACCATGGGGATCGACGACGCGGTCAAGGCCACGGAGTTCATCGGCGCCCGCATGCACCTGCCGATGCACTTCGGCACCTTCCCGCAGATCGACGTCGACGCGCAGGAGTTTCAGCGCAAGGCGGCCGCCGTCGGACAGGCGGTCACGGTTCTGGAGCCGGGCGGCAGGTATGCCATCCCCCGAGCCGCCGTCCCATGAGCCGACCAGGATGGCCGAGCGCTACGAGGAGCTCGGGGTCACCACGGCCCGCCGGTCTCGGGCGAAGCCGGCGGCGGAGTGCCCGCCCGACCCGGAGCGGTCGTCTCGACCAGGAAGGGCTGCAGGCGCTCCAGACCATACAGCGGGATTGACACGATGCCGTCGTCGCGACGCATGCGATCGGCGTAGACGCGCACCGCCACCGGCGACCGATAGTGCTCCGCGAAGACGACCAGGCTCCGCAACCGTCCGGTTTTCCCCGCCTTGACCTCCACCGGCACCACCCGACCGCCCGCTGCCACCAGGTAGTCGACCTCCGC
The DNA here is from genome assembly GCA_028820215.1 of Spirochaetaceae bacterium. The sequence goes on from JAPPKD010000042.1 coordinate 38,881, forward strand.
GCTGCTGTTCTTCTCCCGCCGATGCCAGTAGAACAGCTCCGGCCGTTCGTACGGGCTGCGATGCGCCAGCAGCTCCTGACCCACGAACTGCTCGGCAATCGCTCCGTCATCGATCCGCATCGGATCGCCGTGGAGGAGTTGCTCGGTGGCGCCGCTCAGGTTCTGCATCAGACCGACGTCGACCATGAGGAGCTTGTAGTGACGGTCATCTGCCTCTGCGCCCAGTGGAAGGCCCGCCCCCGAGGTAGAGCAAATGCGATGGACCACTCCGGCCCGCGCCAGCAGCTCGACGGCCGAGCGCAGATCCCGCGATCGGCTGTCCGGGTCGACCTTCGAGTACATGAACTTGCGTCCGACCAGGCGTGCGGCGTGCAGGACGACCCGATCCAGGTGATGGTGATGCGAGGCCCGTGCGTACTTGCCGAAATCGTCCCGGAACGTCTGCGTGATGGCGGCCTGCACGCGGGTCGCCCGTGCGACGCTGCCGGTTTCCAGGTACTCGGCGACCACGGCCGGCATGCCGCCGAGCAGCAGGTAGGTTCTCAACAGGCCGATCAGGTGCTCGTGAACGGCCGGGCTCGTGGCGGTGGCGAGCGTCCTGGAAGCCTGCAGCGCCGGCTCCTCGCCGACAGCCGGCAGGAACTCCGAGAATGACACCGGATGCATGAAAAGGGGCTGGATACGGCCGACGGGCATGGACATCCGTTCTGCCTCCAGCGCGAACTCCAGGAGAGATCCGGCGCCGATCACGTGCAGCGCTGGCATGTCCTCGTAGAAGTAGCGCAGTGCCACGACGGCAGCCGGGCACGCCTGAATCTCGTCGATGAACAGCAGGGTGCGGCCCGGCTCGACCGGCTTCCCTCTCAGAACGCCGATCTGGTCCAGGATCTCCTGTGGGTCCAGGGTGTCGAAGCAACTCCGGAAGCGAGGTTGCCGCTCGAGGTTGATCGAGGCGACGTCCGCGAACCTTCGTTCGCCAAGAGCCGTGACCGAGTAGGTCTTGCCAACCTGACGGGCGCCACGGATCAACAGGGGCCGGCGCCGATCGTCCTCCGCCCAGGCGTCCAGCACACGGTCCACAGCTCGCCGCAGAATGATCGTCGGCCTCCGTGCGACACAGCGTACCGCGTTGAGTGGCTTAAATCAAGGGCATTTTTAACCACAGAATGGCAATAACATTACCATATTATGATCATTTCGCCCTCCAGGGGCGCCCTGGACGTCAACGGCTCAGACGCAGCCGGGATGCGACCTGCCGTGAAGGAGCGGGTAGTCCGGCTTGTCGGCCGGGTCGCCGGTCCAGCGGGAGCGGGCGCTCATGTAGTGCACGGCAAGCCCGCGCCGCCGGTAAGGGGTGCGGTTCGGCCCTGACCGGTGCAGCAACACGCTGTGGTGGAACGAGCAGCTTCCGGCGCGCAGCGTGATGGGCACCTCCCGCGCCAGGTCGATCGCCTCGTCCGGCACCTGCATGTCGGTGCGGTCGCCCACCTGCCACTCCTGGCTGTGGTCGCGGATGCCTTGCCGATGGCTGCCGGGGATGACGTACAGACAGCCGTTCTCCAGCGTGACTTCGTCCAGCGCCATCCAGCAGGTGGCCAGATCGGTCGGTTCGATCTTGAAGTAGGCGGAGTCCTGGTGATACGGCTTCTCGACTCCTCCGGGCGGCTTCATGAAGGTCTGGTCCCCGAACAACATGATGTCGGGGCCGAGCAGCGCGGTCACGACCTCCATGACACGGGGGTGCCGGGCGTACTCCATGAAGAACGTATCGTGGGGCGCCGCCCCGTTGATCTTGCGCAGCGTGTCCAGGGAACGGCCCTTGTCCCGCGCGCCGGGCTCGTATTCGAGGTTGGCCTCCGGGAACGGGACCCGCCCCTCGGCGATCGCCTCGATGTGCTCGCGCGTCTCCTGCAGCTCGTCCGCGGTCAGGACATCCTCCACGACCGTGAATCCGTCGCGGCGGTATGTCTCCACCTGTGCGCTCGTGATCTTCATGCCGTAACCCCCGTATGCCGATTGTCGCCGGTTTGCCGGCGATGCGCGAGCGCCGACGGCGTCTGGCAGCCGACGATCGCAGGGGCTTCACGGACCAACCCGTCGCTCTCTACGGCGTCCACCATGAACAACGCGAAATCCACCCGTCGGGTGAGGTTGCTCTCCAGGATCGGGTCGCCCACGTGCCGGCTCCACACCGGCAGGCCCTGGCTCTCACCCTCCTCGAGATCGCTTCCGCGCACGACCGTCCACCGCGTGTCGCTGGCAAACACGCGCCGGCACGCTTCCACCTGATCGTCAAAGTCCGCGAAGCGAGCGAGGCGCGCGAGCGCGCCGACGATCGTCACCAACGCCTTCAGCTTCCACGAGTACGCGTCGTGCCCGTCGCGGGTGATGTGCCACCCGCACGAGAAGATGAGACGTGCCCCCGGAGGCGCGTAGTCGAGCACCGCCTGAGCGGTTCCGGTCGAGTACTGCCGGACTCCCCAAGGGACGAGCACGGTGAGTACGGCATCGCATCCCGCTACTGCCTTCCTGATGACCGCGCGGTCGTTCGTGTCTCCGGGAACGATCGTGATTCGCCCGCGGAACCGGTCGAGCTTGCCGACGCTGCGCTCGCGGCAGACGCCGACCACCTCGTAGCCTCGATCCAGAGCATGCTGCACCAGGTACTGCCCGAGCTTCCCGGACGCCCCGACGATGCAGACGCTCGGCTTGGGTAGCCGAGCTCCCACGTTCGAGGAGATCATTTGGCCGGCAGGTAGCGCATGGGCAACTCGGCGCCCACGGTCGCCAGCCCCAGCGTGTACTGATAGACGTTGATGCGGAAGTCGGGGTTGATGCAGGTGTGCAGGTAGGCGCGCTCAGGGCTCACGCCGTAGTCGTCCACCAGCCAGCGCATCAGGTCCTCGACCGCCTGGTCGACCAGCACGGCCAGCGGCGCGCCTGAGCGCAGCGCGACGATGGAGTCTTGCTTCAGCAACCGGATGAACGGAATGCGCGTACCCTTGATCACCCGGCAGCGCGCCTGCACGACCGCCCGCGTCTCGTCCGCGGTCCCGTAGTACTCGGTGTCCGCCTGGCTGGCGTGCACGTCGCCCAGGAACAGCAGCGCGCCGGGGTGGTAGACGTTAAGCTGCACCCGCGTGCCCGTCGTGATGTCGCGCGAGTCCAGGTTGCCGCCGGAGATGGTCTGCCCCGTGGACGTATTGAGCGCTTCGCGCTCCGGAGCGACGCCTATGCAGCCCACCATCGGGCGGGTCGGCCACAGCCGCTCGCCGTCCAGGAAGGTGCTGCCGTCGCGGTGCTCGAATACGCGCACCGTCCACCGGTTCAATTCCGGCCAGCGGAAGTCGTCGCCGATCTTCGTGCGGTCCGGTCCCCAGTTGGTGTAGCCGGTGGGCTGCAGGTCGATCGACTCGATCTCGACCTCCAGCAGGTCTCCCGGCTCCGCGCCGGCCACCGCGATCGGCCCGCCGATCGGGTTGCTCTTCGGCGGCGTCGAGCGCTTGGTCGGCAGCGACGGGATGCGGTCGGCCATCTCCGGGGAGGTGACCAGCCCGGAGCCGGCATCCTCGGTCTCCACCTGGAAGCTCTCGCCCTCCTGCACCGTGATGAGCGGCTCGTCCGCGACGAACTCGTAGCGCATGGCCTGCGCTCGCCTGATCCTCTGCATGACCCCGCCACGATAGCAGTTGAGCCGCCGACCGCGCCGGACCTATGCTTGGGCGCGTAGTCGTGAACCTCCGCGGCTCACCCGGCATACGGAGATTCGAAGATGGCTTGGCAGGAGCGAATCGGCGTCGATGCGAACGTGATGACCGGCAAGCCGGTCGTGCGGGGCACTCGGTTGGCAGTGGAGTTCATCATCGAACTCCTGGCGCAGGGATGGTCCGAGACGGACATCCTGACGAACTATCCGCAGTTGCGGAGCGAGGACATCCGCGCTTGCCTGCACTATGCGAGCGACGTGCTGCGTTCGGAGAAGGTGTATCCGATTGGGGCTGCGTGAGCCCACCAGCACGTGGACATTCTTGCTGACGAAAACGTGCCAGGTGCCGCCGTAGCACGGCTGCGCAACGCAGGACACGACGTGTCATGGGTATCAGAAGATGCGCCAGGCACTGCCGACCCGGATGTACTCGAACGTGCGTCGAAGGAAAACCGGCGACCTTGCTACGCACCGCTCCGCGGATGCGGTTGAGCCGGCGACCGCGCCGGACCTATGCTTTGGCGTATGGAGCGAGTGAAGTGCGCGGTGATCGGCGCCGGCTGGTGGGGGACGACCTCGCACGTGCCGGCCCTGCGGGACAATCCTCACGCTGAGCTGGTGGCGATCCAGCATCACGACCGGGAGACGGCAGAGCGCATCGCCCGCGACTTCGGCGTCCCGCACGCCTGCACCACCCCGGAGGAGGTGCTGGCGATCGACGGGCTGCAGGCCGTGGCGATCAGCTCGGTGCCGAAGCTCCACTACGCTCAGGGCAAGGCGGCGCTCGAGCGCGGCCTGCACGTGCTGATCGAGAAGCCGTTCACGATCCGCGGCGAGGAGGGCCGGGAGCTGGTCAGCCTGGCCGACGCGAAGGGGCTGCACCTCATGGTGGGCGCCACCTATCACTTCACCCGCCACTGCCAGGAGGCGCGGCGGGTGCTGCAGTCGGGCGGCCTCGGCACCGTGCGGATGATCAGCATCCTGTTCACCAACCTCACCCAGGGCCTGTACCGCGGGCTGGAATGGGACGAGGCGATGCCGTCCGAGGACGAGGCGCGCTCCGAGCACCAGCGGCCCTACCTCGTGCCGGGCCAGACCTCGTACAGCGATCCGGCGATCGCCGGCGGCGGCCAGATCTACACGCAGGTCTCCCATCCGGCCGCCTACATCAGCTACCTCACCGAGCGGCAACCGGTCGAGGTGTTCGCCCGCTTCGAGAACGACGGCGCGGCGGTGGACGTCTACGACGCGCTGGTGATCGTGCTCGACGACGGCACGCTGGTGAGCCTGGCCTCAAACGGGGCGGCGACGGCCGCGAAGATGCACTACGAGCTGCGCGTGCACGGCACCGGCGGCGTCCTGGAGCAGGAGCTCTGGAAAGGGACGCTGACCGTGGACGGCGCAGACGGACTCACCGAGCACGAGCCGCTGGAGGACACCTATCCGGTCGGCGGGCCCTCCGCGAACCTGATCGACGTGGCGCGCGGCGCCGCGGAGAACCTGTCGCCCGGCCGCCACGGCGCGTTCGGCTCCGTGGTCAGCGAGGCGGCGATCGAGTCCGTGCGCACCGGCCGGCCGGTCACGATCGCGTAACGAACCACTCCGCCGATCTCGCTCCTCACTCGCTTGCCGTATCCGGGCCTGCGGCATATGCTTCGGCCTATGCAACAGCGCTTGCCTTCCTCCGAGCGCCGTGTCCGGTTGTTCCGAAACGGGCGCAACCAAGCAGTCCGTATCCCACGGGATTTCGAGATCGAGGGCGACGAAGCGATCATCCGCAGGGACGGGGATCACCTGATCCTGCAACCGGTTGAGACGGGACGGCTGCTGTCCGTCCTGTCGCGACTGAAGCCGCTGCAGGACGACTTCCCGGACGTCGACACAGGCCTCCCTCCACTCGACGACGTAGTGCTTTGACGCCGTGGACCCGACGTTCCTGCTCGATACCAATGTCGTCTCGCATCTTGTCCGCAATCCCCAGGGCGTCGTGGCGATCCGGATCGCGGAAGCAGGCGAACGGCGGATCTGCACGAGCACCGTCGTGGCTGCCGAGCTCCGCTTTGGCGCTGCGAAGCGAGGCTCCCGACGACTCACCCGTCAACTCGATGAGGTTCTTTCAGCGATGGAGATTCTGCCGATGGACGCGCCGGTCGACCGCCACTACGCAACCATTCGCGTTCATCTGGAAGGCAGCGGAAACATCATCGGCCCGAACGATCTGCTCATCGCCGCCCACGCACTCGCGCACGACATGACGCTGGTCAGTGCCAACGTAAGCGAGTTCTCGCGGGTCCCGGGCCTCCGAGTCGTGAACTGGCTCAGCGATACGGAGCCGGCGAGACCGGTTGAACCCGGGCTGACCAAGGATCAACCGCCGGCGTCGACCGGGCCGTAGCGGTAGGTGATGCCGACGGCGTCGATCGCGCTCGGCAGGTCCCAGGCCAGCCGGAACACCAGGGACAGCTCGCGGGACTCGCCGGGATCCAGGCGCTCCTCGAAGAAACAGAAGCACTGGATCAGCTCGACGTGGCGCTGTGCAGCCGGCGGAGTGTAGGCGTGCGTCGCCATCACGCGCAGAGGCTCCTCCGAGGTGTTGCGCACCGCGAACGTGGCGCGGGCGGTCTCGCCGGGCCGCACGCGAAGCTCCGGTTCGGAGACGACCGCGAACTCCAGCGGCAGGCCGTCGGCCACCAGGGCGGCGAGCGTCACCGGCAGATCCGCGTCCCAGCCCATGATCACCCGCCAGCGGCCGCCTTCGCGGATCAGTTCCACCGTCTCGGTCACCTCCACCACCGGCAGGCGGCCGGCGCGCGCGTCGGCGCGGATGCTGCGCACCACGTCCCGAGGCGACTCCGTTCCTCCGAACGCGCCGCCGGCCTCCGTGGCGTGCAGCAGCGCGTTCAGGTCGCCGTCGGCGGAGTTGGGCAGCTTGGCGCGGATCGTCACCCGCGCCTGATCGCCGGTCACGTCGGAATCGGCCCCCAGGAAGCGTATCGCCGCCGTCAGGGCGTCGACCCCCGGCTGGAACGCCTCCGGGAACGGCGGATTGACCTCCACGAACTCTTCCAGGGTCCGCTCGGCCCGATCGGCCGCGGAGGCAAGCTCGTAGAGCCGCTCGCTGTGGCGGGCATAACGGGCGCGCAGGAACCGTTCGGTCACCTCCTGCGGTGAGTCGGGCAGCGCCACGGCGACGACCAGCGCGGCGGTGACCATCACCACCGTTGCGGTCAGGACGATGAAGGAGGCGCGCCGCAGGCGTGACAGCGTCAGGTTTCCCATGGGCGTGGCGGCATCCTACACTGCCGCCACGATGAAGCACTTCATGCCCTCCCCGAGGATTTCGTAGTGGCGGCGCTCGACGGCACCGCTGCCATCGTCACCGGCGCCGGCACCGGCATCGGCGCCGCCATCGCCGCCGCGCTGCACGGCGCGGGAGCCGCGGTGACCCTGATCGGCCGGCGGCCGGAGCCGCTTGCCGACGTGGCCGGCCGGATCGGCGGCGACCGCGTGCACTCCTGCCCCTGCGACGTATCGGACTACGACGCCGTGCAGGCCTCCTTCGCCGAAGCGGCCAACGCGCACGGGCCGGCCACGATCCTGGTCAACAACGCCGGCATCAACACCAATCCGCGTTCGGTTTCCGGAGTGTCGCTTCCGGACTGGGACCAGACGGTGGCGGTGGACCTGTCGGCCGTCTTCTACTGCGTGCGGGTCGCGCTGCCGGCGATGCGCGCGGCAGGCGCCGGGACGATCGTCCACATCGGCTCCACCGCGGGACGCTGGGGCTCGAGCCTGGCCGGCGCGGCGTACAGCGCGGCCAAGCACGGCGTGATGGGACTGAACTCGGTCATCAACGACGAGGAGTCCCGCAACGGCATCCGCTCCACGGTCATCCTGCCCGGTGAGGTGGAGACGCCGATCCTGGACCGGCGCCCGGAGCCGGTGAGCGCCGAACGGCGCCAGGCGATGCTGCAGCCTGAGGACGTGGCGGCCGCCACGCTGCTGGCGGCCACCCTGCCCGACCGCGCCTGCATCACGGAGCTGGTGATCAAGCCTCGAGTCTCATACGCGTAGCACCCGGGTCCGCGGCGCCGTCCCCTTCGAAAAGTTAACTTTCATATTGACTATGTGATGGGGTATGCTTACTCCACACGGTGATGGTGGCCTCCCGCGCGAAGAGTGAGCGAAGCGAACCGCACTCCAAGAGTGACGAACGGAACCCGGTTCGTTACGTTCCGGGTGTGCGGTTCCTCGCGGCGTTGACGCGCGCGGCCACCCAGCCCGGGCGCGCTTTTGACCCGAAGGACACGCCGACCTTCTCCATGTTCGCCGTGCTGGTGCTGGTGTTCGGCATCACCGCCGTTGGCGAAACCCTGATCCTGTGGCACGCCCGCTCGCCGGTCATGCGGGAGATCGCCCTGGTGGAGGCGCGCCACATCGCCGAGCGCGCAGCCGTGTTCAGCGGCGAGGATCGTATCCACGAGCAGCAGGCCCGCGCGTACAGCCGCCTGATCGCGCCGTCCACGCCGGGCGCGAAGACGCTGCGCGTCATGCTGGCCTCGGCCGCGTTGCTGGCCGCGCTCGGCATGACCTGGGTGGCGTTGATGGTTCTGACACAGTTCTTTGGCGGCGAGGAGCCGATCGCCCCCGACCGGCCCCGCGCGTCGATACGCCTGGTGGGCGCCGCCTTCGTGCCGCTCGCCGTCCGGCGGCTCCTGTCGGGGGCCCTTACGTTGGCGACGGACGCGGAGTCGGCCGCCAACGTGACCACCGTCGCGGAGTACCGCGAATTGATCGTCGCGCGCTTCGACCTGGCGTCGCTGGCCGGCTGGAACCTGCCGGGGATCGTCGAGCGCTTCGCGGTACTGCTCACCGATCCTTTCAGCCTGTGGGCGCTGGCGGTGCTGGCTGCCGGCACCGCCGTGCTGCTGCGCCTGCCTGCGCGGCGGGCGCTGGCACAGACCGCCTGCATCGCCGTGCTGTGGGCGGTCGTGGACGCCGCCGTCGGCGGCCGGCTGGCCATCCTGGCGTGAGGGAGACCGAAACATGAAACGAAGAACCAGCCTGCTGCTGCGCTTCGCGGGCATCGCGGTGATCCTGCTGATCGTCGCCAGCTTCGCGCTCAGCCGCCTGTTCCGGAGCGACCCGCTGGCCGAAGCCGTGCCGGTGGAGCTGGAGGAGGCGGTGGTCACCGCCATGCAGACCCGCGTCGTCGGGAGCTGCACCTTCCGTTCGCGGCGCAGCGTGGAGGTCACTTCCGACGTGGGTGGACGGGCGATCGCCATTCCGGTCCAGGTAGGCGACCCGGTCACGGCCGGGCAGACGCTGGTCCGCTTCGAGCAGTCGGAGCTGCGCAACGCGCTGGCGCAGGCGCAGGCGTCGCTGCGCGAGACCGAGCTCGGTCTCGCGCACCGGCTTGCCAAGCTGCGCGCCACCATCGTCTCGGCGGAGCGGACGTGGGCTGACCGCGTCCGCTCCCTCGAGCGCAGCCGGACCCTGCACGGCAGCGGCACGGTGTCCGACGACCAACTGGCGCAGGCCGAGCAGTCCGAGCGCGACGCCTTCGATGCGCTGCAGAGCGCCCGCGCCGAGCTCAACCTGGCGGCCAGCCTGCCGGTCGACATGGAGCCGCCGATGGATGCCGGGGGCGATGCGCGCATCATCAACGACGATCCCGCCGTGATTCAGGCACGGCTCGCCGCCGCACGAGCCGCGGACGACCTGCGCCAGGCGACCGTGGTGGCGCCGCTCGACGGCACGGTGACCAAGCTGGAGGCGACCCTCGGCAACCACCTCGGAGCCGGTCGGCCGGTCGCCACGGTGGAGACTCTGGACGACATCCTGGCCGGCGTGCAGATCGACGAGGTCGACATCGGCAAGATCCGACTCGGCCAGGAGGTGCTCCTCACCACCGAGACCCTGCGCGACGCAGAGCTGCTGGGGACGATCACGCTCGTGCCGCCGAGCATGGAGCAGACCGGCAACGTGCCGCTGGTCACCATCGACGTCGACGTCGACGAACACAGCCTGCCCGATGGGGCGCGGCTGCTCGCCGGTTCCTCCTGCCGCGCGCGGATCGACGCCGAGTTGAAGCAGGAGGCGACCGCCGTCCCCTACGCCGCCCTGCTGGAGCGGGCCGGGGCCACGATCGCGTTCGTGGCCAAACCCGTCGAGGGAGAGGAGGGCCAATACGTCCTGGAGCGCCGCGAGGTGGAGATAGGCGTGTCCACCCCCAGCCAGGTGGAGGTGAAGGAGGGCATCGAGCCGGGCGAGATGGTCGTGGTCGGCAACCTGGCGCTGCTGCGCGACGGGCTGTCCGTGATGGTCGAGCAGGAAGCTGAGCCGCCCGCCCCGGAGACCGACGACGCGCAGGCCACCGACGGCCCGGCCTCGGATGAGGCTCCGCCAGAAGGCCAGCCGGCTGACGAGGCGTCCACGGAAGGGTCATGATCCGCTTGGCCGGCATCACCAAGGTCTACCCGATGGGCGCGGACGTCACGGTCACCGCCCTCGCCGGAGTCGACCTGTCGATCGACGAGCACGAGTTCGTGGCGGTCATGGGCCCGTCCGGATCGGGCAAGTCGACCCTGATGAACATCGTCGGCTGCCTGGACCGGCCGAGCGCCGGCACCTACGAGCTGGCCGGCGCCGACGTGTCGCGGATGTCCGACCACGAGCTGGCGCGCGTGCGCAACGAGCGCATCGGCTTCATCTTCCAGACCTTCAACCTGCTGCCGCGCATGACGGCGCTGCGCAACGTCGAGCTGCCCATGATCTACGCGGGCGTCCGGCGCCGCGACCGCCGCTGGCGCGCCACCGAAGCGCTGGAGCGGGTCGGCCTTGGCGACCGGGTGCGCCACCGCCCTACCGAGATGTCCGGCGGCCAGCGCCAGCGAGTCGCCATCGCCCGCGCGCTGGTCAACTACCCGTCGATCGTGTTCGCGGACGAGCCCACGGGCAACCTGGATTCGGCCACCGGCGAGGAGATCATGCAACTCCTCACGGACCTCAACGTGTCGGGAGCCACCATCATCCTGGTCACCCACGACGCCGACGTCGCCGCCTACAGCCGCCGCGTGATCCACCTGCGGGACGGCCTGATCACCCGTGACGAGCCGGTCGCCCGGCGGCCATCGAGCGCCCCCGCGGCGGAGCCGCAGTCGTGAAGGTAACCGAAGGCATCCGCGAGGCGTTCGACACTGTCCGACACAACAAGCTGCGCACCGCGCTGACCATCCTGAGCCTAGTGATCGGCGTCGCCTCCGTGATCGCGGTGATGGCGATCGGCATCATGGGACGCCGGGCGGTGATGGAGGACGTCGCCGCGCTCGGCGGCGCCCTGTACTGGATCGAGCCGGAACGCAGCGACAACTGGTGGGAGCGCGGCGAGAAGCGGCGGCAATACCTGCGCGACTACCACGTTGCGGGCATCCACGACCTGGTGCGCGACACGAGCTGGCTCACCCCGCTGGTGCGCGGCGAAGCCACGGTCGGCTTCCGCAACACCGAAGAGGACGCGCAGCTCTTCGGGGTGGGTCCCGAGTACGGCGATATCTGGTCCCCGCCACTGCTGACGGGCCGTTTTCTGGACGAGGACGACCTGCGGACGAAGCGCCACGTGATCGTCCTGGGCAACCGCACCGCGGGCGCGCTGTTCGGGGATCCCCAGAGCGCGGTGGGGGCCACGGTGCAGGTCGGCCGGCTCCACCTGCAGGTCATCGGCGTGCTGGACCAGCGCGGCCTCAGCTCCGCGGGCGACGGCTCCGACGACCGCACCGCGTACCTGCTGTACGACGTGTACAGCACCATCCACGAGTGGGGGGACCTCGGGCCACACGTCCCCGAGGTGACCATGCGCGCCCGCGACAGCGCACGCCTGGCCGAGTCGATCACGCGCGTGCAGTTCTTCCTGGACCGGGTGCTGCCCGGCTCCGACTCGCTGCTGCCCTTTGCCGTGGAGACCGACCAGGCGCGCATCGAGACGGAGGGTCAGGTGCTGGACATCATCACCACGGTGGTGACCCTGGTCGCCGGCATCTCGCTCCTGGTCGGCGGCATGGGGATCATGAACATCATGCTGGTCTCGGTCTCGGAGCGCACCCGCGAGATCGGGCTGCGCAAGGCGGTCGGCGCCCGCGACGGCGACATCATGGGGCAGTTCCTGATCGAGTCCGTGGTGATCTGCCTGCTCGGCGGGACGGTGGGCGTGATCCTGGGATTCGGCGGTACGCTGGCGGTGGCGGTGGCGCTGGGCTGGAGCCTGCTCCTGCCGCAGGTGGCCGCGGTCGGCCTGGGCGTCTCGATCGCGATCGGCCTGTTCTTCGGCGTCTACCCGGCCAGCAAGGCCGCCCGCCTGCCACCGGTGGTGGCACTGAGCCGCGAGTAGGGCCCCGGCACCCCCCGCATGGCACTGCGCATCGCCCGACCCGCGTCATCGCCCGGGAGTCCGCCAGCGAGACGGCGCTTCCTGCCCGGCATGCGTCCCGGGTCGCTGGTGTTCGAGGCGGCGGCCGCGGTGGCCACCAACCGGTTCCGCGCCGTGCTGGCGGTGCTGGGCATCACCATCGGCGTGGGCTCGGTGATCGCCATCGTCGGTCTCGGCGACGGCGCCAAGGTCGTGGTGCGCGACGCGATCTCCAGCTTCGGGGCCGGCTCGCTGATGGTGATGCCCGACTGGCGGGCGCGCGACGCCGACGGCGAGCGCTACGAAACGGAGTTCATCACCATCGCGGACGTGGAGCAGATCAACGCCCAGGCCGACGCGGTCAAGGCGGTGACGCCCGAGGTGATGATCAGCGGCCAGACCGTTCGCTACCGCGACCGCTCAAGCGACACCGACACGACGCTCTACGGCACGCTGCACTACTACCTCGCGGCGAGCACGGTCAGCGTGGCGCAGGGCCGGTTCCTCAACCCCGACGACGAGCGCCTGCAGCGCAAGGTGGCCGTGATCGGTTCCGAGGTCGCGGCCAGGCTGTTCCCCGACGGGTCGCCGCTCGGCGAGCTGATCTCCGTCGGCACGTGGTTCGAGCTGGAGGTGGTCGGCGTGCTCGCTCCGGAGGAGCAGGGCCTCCTCGGAGTCACCAGCTTCGCCGGATCGGTCGACGACCGGGTGTTCCTGCCGGTGTCGACGCTGCAGCGTCTCACCGGCTGGCAGGGGATCTTCTTCCTCTGGGGTCAGGCGGCCAGCCTGCGCCAGATCGACGAAGCCAAACGGCAGATCCTGGCGATCCTCGACGCCAACCACGGCCGCCACGACGGCCGCCACCGCAAGTTCGTGGTGGAGGACATGAACCAGCTCCTGGAGACGATCGACAGCACCACCGGCACCATCACCACCATGGTCTCGCTGCTGGGCGTGATCGCGCTGGTGGTGGCCGGGATCGGCGTGATGAACATCATGCTGGTCTCCGTGCGCGAGCGGACGCGCGAGATCGGCACGCGCAAGGCGATCGGCGCCCAGCAGGCGTCGATCCTGAACCAGTTCGTCGCGGAAGCGGTGCTGATCTGCGGAGGCGGCGGGCTCGCCGGCATCGGCCTGGCGGCGGCCGCCATCACCATCGTCGCCGAGGCGACGCAGTGGCCGGGACTGATTTCCCTCGGGACGGTGCGGCTGGCGTTCCTGCTGGCGTTCGGGACCGGCCTGGCGTCCGGGCTCTACCCGGCCAGCCGCGCCGCGCGCATGGACCCCGTGGACGCGTTACGCCACGAATGATCCGCTACTGCAGCACCGAACGTGACGTCGGCGTGACGCGGGTCACCTGCATGGTGTCCCGGTTGATCAGCTCGCCCGCGCGGGGGCTGATCGTCTCCTTCCACTCCTCGTCCTCGTACACCGCCTCGTAGAGGCGCTCCCGCTCCGCTTCTGACTCGAAGCGCCGGATCCAGATGTAGGTGGTGTCGTCCTCTTCGCCGCGGAAGCTGCCGGCGATCACCATGCCGCGCGCCACCTGGAAGGGGATGATCGTCCCCTCCATGAGGCTCAGCCATTCGTCCATCTTGCCGGCTGCGACTTCGTACCGTCGAATCTCGTAAAAGGCCATGGCCGGTGATGCTATCCCAGCGCGATCGGCGCCCGCCAGAGCTCCGGCAGCGTGTGGTCGTCCGGCACCGACGCGTCGCGATAGGTGGGGATCAGCGCCCAGCGGTCACGGCCGCTGACGTTCGGGTGGGAACCGTGCAGCAGCCGGTCGTGGAAGAACAGCGCGTCACCGGCGGCCATCGGCACGGACCGCAGCGCGGCGGCGCCGAACGCCGCGGCCACGTCCTCCTCCGACACGCGGTTGCCGAACCCTTCGGGACCGTGGTCCCGGTGGTGATCCCAGGCACGGGCGTGAGACCCGGCCACCACGCGCAGGCAGCCGTTGTCGACCTCCGCGGGGTCCAGCGCGATCCAGGCCGACACCTTGTGGGCGCCCTTCCAGTAGGGCCAGTCCTGGTGCCAGGGAGAAGCCGCGGTGATGCTGGACGTCTTCACCACGGGCTTGACGCTCAGGAACTCCACCTTCGGTCCGATGATCGCCCGCGCCGCCGCCCGCAAGGGATCCCCGGTGCAGACCCGCAGCAGGTCCGGCGGCGTGTGCTCCGGCGCGAGCACGCGCACGCCGGTCTGGTTGATGCCATCGGCGAGCACTCGCGCCACCGCCGCGCGAATGGCCCGCGCCTCTTCCGCGGACCACAGGCCGCGCTCCAGCAGGTACCCGTCCCGCTGAAACGCGGCGGCGTTGGATTCGCTCACGTCGCGCCTCAGAACCGCCGTGACCACCCCTCCGGCCAGCGCTCGACCACCACCTTGGTCTGCGTGAAGAACTCGATGGCGTGCTTGCCCTGGCCGTGCAGGGTGCCGAAGAAGCTGTCGCGCCAACCCGAGAACGGGAAGAACGCCATGGGCGCGGCCACGCCCAGGTTGATGCCGATGTTGCCCACGTCCGCCTCGTGCCGGAAACGCCGGGCGGCGGCGCCGCTGCCGGTGAACAGGCACGCCATGTTGCCGTAGCGGCCGCTGTTCACCAGGCGGATCGCCTCGTCGACGTCGGCCACCTCCATCACTCCGAGCACCGGTCCGAAGATCTCGGTTCCGGCCACGGTGCCTGCCGGCGGCACGCCGCGCAGCAGAGTCGGCCCCACGAACGATCCGCCGGCGTGACCGTCGACCGTGCGGCCACGGCCGTCCACGACGACGCGAGCCCCCTCGCCTGCGGCGGTGCCGATCAGCCCCTCGATCCGGCCGCGGCTCTCCCGGGTGATCACCGGCCCCATCTCGACGCCGTCGTCCAGGCCGTTGCCGACCACCCGCGTGCTGGCGATCTGCCCCATCGCGTCGGCGAACGGGTCGGCCGCATCGCCGACCGTAATCGCCAGCGAGGCGGCCAGGCAGCGCTGACCGGCGCAGCCGAAGGCGCTGTCCGCCGCGATCGTGCAGGTCGCGTCGATGTCGGCGTCCGGCAGCACGACGATCGGATTCTTGGCGCCGCCCTGCGCCTGCACGCGCTTGCCGGCCGCCGACGCGGTCGCGTACACGTGCCGGGCGACCGGCGTGGAGCCCACGAAGCTCACCGCCCTGATCCCCGGGTGCTCCAGGATCGCGTCGACGACGCCGCGGTCGCCGTTGACCAGGTTGGCCACGCCGGACGGGAACCCCGCCTCCTCCAGGAGCTCGAACACGGCGCGCATGGTCAGCGGCGTGCGCTCGGACGGCTTGATGATGCAGGTGTTGCCGCACGCGACCGCATACGGGAAGAACCAGAACGGGATCATCGCCGGGAAGTTGAACGGGCAGACGATCGCGCACACGCCGACCGGCTGCCGGACCATCAGCTCGTCGATGCCTGAGGCCACGTCCTCCAGGAAGTCGCCCTGCATGAGCGTCGGCGTGCCGCACGCCACCTCCACGTTCTCGATCGCGCGCTTCAGCTCGCCCACCGACTCGGCCAGCGTCTTGCCGTTCTCCTCGGTGATGATGCGCGCCAGCTCGTCGGTGTGCTCGTCCATCAGCGCCTTGAGCCGGAACAGCGGCTGGATGCGGTCCTCCACCGGCGTGTTGCGCCACTCGCGGGCGGCCGCCGTGGCGGCCTCCACCGCCGCGTCCAGGTCGTTCGCGGACGACAGCACGACACGGCCGATCGCCGCGGCCGTGGCCGGGTTGTGGACGTCCAGGAGGTCGGCGCCCCCGGACCGCTGCCATCCGCCGCCGACGTGATTCAGTGCCGTAGTCATCCCGCCGACGGTACCATGCCCGGCACGGGCAGATGAACGATCCGGTCACTGATGACGCACCGAACGCGGATGACGACGCGTGGACGCGCGGCCTGAGGCTCTACGCGGCCGGCGATCACTGGCACGCGCACGAGGCGTGGGAGGCGCTCTGGCTGCGCAGAAAGCACTCGGAAGAGGGCGTCTTCCTGCGGGCGGTCATCCAGGTGGCCGCGGCGATGGTGAAGGCCGAGCAGGGCAACATGGCCGGCGTGCGCAAGAACCTCGGCAAGGCTCGCTCGAACCTGGCGCGAGCGCCCGAGCGATGCCGCGGGATCGACACCCCCGCGCTGGCCGCGGACTGCGATCGCTGCGCCCGCCACGCACGGGAGAACGGCGGCTCGTTCGACTGGCGCTTCAAGCCGGGGATCGAAGAATAGGAGGAACGCGCGTGCAGACCGTGGAGTATCGGGACAGGTTGCTGCCTGATCTCGCAAGGCTGGCGAACCGGCATCTTGGTCTGCTGACGCCCGGCTGGGAGCTCACCGAGCGCCAGTTGGCTTCGGTACTGCGCGACCCCTTGCAGTATGGGCCCTACTTCCGCGAGGAGCCGCGGCCCGGAACGACGGAGACCATGTGCGTCATGGACCGCGAGCGACTCGTCGCCGCCGCGGCCCTGTGGCTGCCTGAACGAAGCGATCCACGCTGGTCCGACGGTCGATTGCGGGGCGACGGCCGCGATGAGGCCGAACTCCTGTGGCTGCTGTCCGATCCTGAGTCCGAAGGTGGCCTCCGCACCCTGCTCGAAGCGGCGTGCAGACGGGCGGCGCGCCTGGGATGTCGCCGCATCACAGCCGGTGACGTCTGCAGCGTATGCCCGGCCCGGTACGGCGTGCCGGCGTCCTGGACCCATCTCGGCGCGGGCCTCGAAGACCGCGGATTCGAGGTCACATCGCAGTCAGCCATGATGCATGCGCGGCTCACCGACCTTCACGATGGCCCCCCGGCGGACATAGACGGTCTGACCCTGGAGTGGCGGGAGGATCCGGAAGTACCGGAATGGGAGCTCCTCGCCCGCCTCGGCGGCCGGCAGGTCGGCGAGTGCCTGGCGTGGGGGTTGAGCCGCCACGTCGCCGATCACCCCGAGTACCGGCGCTGGATGATGGTCGAATGGATCGAGGTCGCCGAGTCGCATCGCCGGCGGGGGATCGGCCGCCGACTGGTGCGGGAACAGATGCGGGCGCACGCGGAACGGGGCGGCACGGATGCGCTGCTGCAGGTGTTCCTCCCGGACCCGGACGCAGCCCGTTTCCACGAAGCGATGGGATTCTCCGTCATCGAGACCGGGAGCACGTACCGGAAGGACGGCCTGTAGGGCGCCTCCCGCGGATCGTCGTCAGCGGATCCGGGCGTCTTCCGGCACCGCCGGCACGCGCAGCAGCAGCACGCCGCCGATCGCGAACAGCACCACCAGGCTGAGCACGCCGGTGCTGGTGTCGCCGGTGAGCTGCGCGAACACGCCGACCAGCAGCGGTCCCAGGATCGCCGCGAACTTCCCGAATATGTTGTAGAAGCCGAAGAATTCGGCGGCCGAGTCGGCCGGGATCAGCCGCGCGTAGTAGGAGCGGGACAGCGCCTGGATGCCGCCCTGCGAGGTGCCGACCAGCAGCGCGATCGCCCAGAACGTCGGCACCTGCGCCGGCACGGGCAGTCGCGGGATCGCGAACGCCAGCGCGGTCACCACGATGTAGACCCCGATGCCGGCCAGCAGCATGGTCCGCGGCGAGGTGAGCGCGGCGAGCCTGCCGAACAGCAGCGTGCACGGGAATGCCACGAACTGGACGACCAGCAGCACCACCAGCACCGTCTGCGCCGACATCCCGATGTCCGTGCCGTAGGCGGTCGCCAGCTTGATGACGGTGCCGACGCCATCGATGTAGAAGAAATAGGCCAGCAGGAACAGCATCACCGTGCGGTAGCGGCGGATCTCCCGCACCACGTTCGCCACTCGACCGATCCCGTCGCGGAAGGCGTCGATGACGCCGCGCCCGGCTGCGGGCAGGAAGTGGACCTGCCGCACGTGCCGGAGCATCGGCACCGTGAACGCCAGCCACCACAGCGCCGCGATCAGGAACGCGATCCGTACTCCCCATCCTTCGATGCTCAACCCGAGCTGCGGCAGGCCCATCATCACCGCCATGGCCACGACGAACGGCAGCGAGCCGCCCACGTACCCCCAGGCGAAGCCGGCGGAGGACACCCGGTCCATGCGCTCCGGCGGGCTCACGTCGGTCAGGAACGCGTCGTAGAAGACGTTGGCGCCCGCGAAGCCGATGCCGGACACGACGTACAGCGCCAGGGCGGCCAGCGGCCGGCCGGTGACGGCGAAGGCGATCGCGCCGGTGGCGGTCACCCCCAGCACGAAGAACGATGCGAAGAACCGCTTCTTGCGTCCCTCGTAGTCGCCCATGGGGCCGAGTCCCGTCGCCAGCACGGCCACCACCAGCGTGAACAGGCTGTTAGCGAACGCCAACCACGCCGTGGAGGTGGCGCCCGGCACCCCGGCGGCGATCTCGGTCTTGAAGAACAGCGGGAACACCGCGGTGGTGACCGCCAGCGAGTAGGCGGAGTTGGCCACGTCGTACAGAACCCAACTGCGCTCGCCGCGGCTGAATCTGTCCCGCATGGTCTCGGTCAGCCGGCGCGGGCGTCGCGCACCCAGGACAGGAAGCGCTCCGCCGGCCAGGTGTTGGCGATCGCCTCTGCCGGAACCCAGCCCCCCTGCGCGAGCTGCACCCCCCAGCGCATGCGGTCGAACTCCCGCACGTGATGGGCGTCCGTGTTCATCACGAACGTGACGCCCGCCCGCGCCGCCTGCCGCAACAGCGCCGCGTCCGGATCGAGGCGCGGCAGCGCGCTGTTGATCTCGATCGCCGTGCCGGTGGCGACGGCGGCGTCGACGATCCGCTCGAAGTCCAGCTCGACGGCCGGCCGCTTGCCCATCATGCGCCCGGTGAGGTGGCCGACGACATTCACGGCAGGATCCCGCATCGCGGCGATGATGCGCTCGGTCTGGCGCTCCCGGTCCAGCTCGAACCCGGAGTGGATGGACGCGACGCACCAGTCGAAGCCGTGCCGGAACGCCGCGTCGTAGTCCATGCCGCCGTCAAGGGCGATGTTGAGCTCGACCCCGTGCAGGAGCCGGATGTCGGGGTGCCGCTCCTGCTCCCGTGCGAGCCGTCGGCGCTGCTCCAGCAGGCCCTCGCGGCTCGCGCCGTTGCGGCCGATCGCCTCGGCATGGTCGGTGACCGCCAGGTACGCGTAGCCGCGCGCCCGCGCCGCGGCGACAACCTCGGAGAGGGTCGACACGCCGTCCCCCGAAAGATCGGTGTGCAGGTGCAGGTCCCCCCTGATGTCCGCCTGCGTCACCGGCGGCGGCAGGCGTCCGGCCGCGGCGGCGGCGACCTCGCCCGTACCCTCCCGCGCAGGCGGCGGGATCAGCGGCAGCCCCAGTTGTTCGTACAGCGCCGCCTCGTCCTCGCTCGTGAAGCCTTCACGGTCCAGGCGCAGCCCGCGCTCCGCGGCGCGTGCGCCAAGCTCTTCCAGGTGCCGCGGCGATCCCGTGATCAAGACCAGCGCGGCCGCGAACCCGTCCGGCGGCACGATGTCCAGCCGCACCGGCACGCCCCGGTGGGTGACGATCGTGGCGCTTCGGGAATCGGCCTCGGTAGTGCGGGCATTCGGCACCGCAGCGAAACGGCGCAGCACCGGCGTCGGATCGGCAGCGCCGGCCACCAGCCGAGCCTCGCGCACCATCGGCAGCAGGCGACGGAGCTCCCCCGACACCTGCACCCGCTCCACTCCGGCCATCTGAGCCAGCTCGGCAGCGATGCGCTCGGCGACCGGCATGACCCGCGCGATCGGCCACGCGTCGCGCCCCGTCTCCACCAGGAACCGCTCGCCCCGCGCCAGCGCCGCCTTGACGCCCTTGCCCAGCCCTTGCAGCGCGTCGACCGCGCCGCTTTCCAGAGCGTGCTGCAGCCGGTCGAGGGAGTCGATGCCCAGCTCGCGACGCAGGCGGGCAAGCGTCTTCGGGCCGACGCCCGGCATGCTCACCAGCCGCTGATACTCCGGTGGATAGCGCTCCCGCAGCCGCTCCAGCTTGGCCATTGTGCCGGTGTCGACGTACTCGCGGATCTTGCGCGCGATCGTCGCGCCCACGCCCGGCAGCGCCACCAACTCCGCCTCGGTCATGGCCGGCAGCGCGGCCCCCACCTCGTCGCGCACGACGGCAAGCGCCCTCCCGTACGCGCGCGCCCGGAACGACTGGGCGCCGTCGTCGAGCACGGTCAGCGTGCGCAACTCGTCCAGCGCCTCCAGTATCGCGTCCGCGGAAACCCGGCCCTGCAGCTCCGGCACGCGCACAGCCTACCAAAGCCGAGCCCACAGGCGACGCGTTTCGGGCGATAGTGTCCGTCGTGGCCAGCAGGACACCGGCGGAGACGCTCGACGTCGACGGGCGCGAGGTGCGCGTCTCCAACCCGGACAAGGTCTACTTCCCGGAGGCGGGCATCACCAAGCTGGAGCTGGTCCGCTATTACCTGGCGGTAGCCGAGGGCGCCGTGCGCGCGGTGTACGACCGGCCCATCGTCCTCAAGCGCTACGTGGACGGCATCACGGGCGAGGGCTTCTTCCAGAAGCGCGCGCCGGCCAAGCGCCCGGACTGGGTGCCGACCGTGGAGCTGCGCTTCCCGTCCGGGCGCACCGCGCACGAGCTGGTGGTCACCGAGCCCGCGCAGCTCGCCTGGATGACCAACCTGGGCAACATCGACCTGAACCCGCACGCGGTCCGCACCACCGTGATGGAGCACCCCGACGAGCTGCGCATCGACCTGGACCCGTGCCCGGGCGTCCCCTGGGAGGACGTGCGGCGGGTCGCCGCCGTCACGCGCGAGGTGCTGGAGGAGAACCGCCTGGTCGGGTGGCCGAAGACCTCGGGCTCGCGCGGCATGCACGTCTACGCCCGCATCGAGCCCCGCTGGGGCTTCACGGAGGTGCGCCGGGCCGCGCTCGCCGTCTCCCGCGAGGTGGAGCGGCGCGCCCCGGGCCTGGCCACCAGCAAGTGGTGGAAGGAGGAACGGGTCGGCGTGTTCCTGGACTACAACCAGAACGCCAAGGACCGCACCATCGCCGCCGCCTACTCGGTGCGGCCCAACCAGCGGGCGATGGTGTCCGCCCCGCTCACCTGGGACGAGGTGCCGGCCTGCGACCCGGCCGACTTCACGCTGCGCACGATGCCGGCGCGGCTGCGCGAGGCCGGCGACCCCGCGGCCGGCATGGACGCCCATCCCGGATCGCTGGAGTCGCTGCTGGAGGTCTCCGCGCGCCACGAGACCGAGGGGCTGGGCGGCGACGCGCCCTGGCCCCCGCACTTCGCCCGGCAGCGGGGCGAGCCGCGGCGCGTGAACCCGTCACGCCGGCGCAGCGGCCCCTCGCCCACCGGCCGGCGCCGGTCGGCCATGCCGCTGATCGTGATCGCCCAGGCGAAAACGGAAGCGGAGGCGCAAGCCGGCCTGGACCGCTGGCGCGCGCGCCACCCCGAGGCGGCGGCCTGCCTCCAGCCCGACGACGTCCTGGTCGACGCGATGCGCGGCCGCCACTCCGTGTGGACCCGCATCCGCGTCAACCTCCGCCACGTTCCGGAGGCCGAGCGCCCCCCGCAGGAACCGCCCGACCCCGCCTACGACCCTTCTGTCGAGTGGAACCCGCGGAGCGGATAGGGTCTGATTTGGTCTGGCTATGAATCGGTTGGTGCCACAAAGCACTGAGACTACCGAGAACGGCGTTAATCGTCGCAAGAGTGCGTTTAGAGAGTCAATAGATTCCTTGACACCGATCTGCGGGGCATGGAGCATTGAACCTCATGAGCAACAAGACATGCGCCATGGATAGGTTCACGGCGCTGGACGAGAATCAGCAGCAGACGGCTCTGACGCTCTATGAACACTGGTCTGCCAAGAAGAGGCACGCCTGTGCGCAACAAGAGCTAAAGCGCATAAGCGATTCGCTAGAGAAGGTAGCAAACGCAATCAGAGCAGAGCTACCGGAAGGAGGCGGCGGTCCGGTTGTCAGATCAAGACAGGGCCAAACGCTGTATGTAGCTCCACCTACCCAGGTCTCTGGCCCCGAGGCTGCATGCCATATACCGGAGGCCACTGAAGTCCAGGCTCTTCTGGAAGAGCTACGCGACGCTGCTAAATCAACGAGTAAGCTCTCGGAGAATGTAAGCAGTCTATAGCCCTTAAATTCTGGGTCCCTTACCGAACAGCGTGAGGTAACGTAGGTCGAATATCGAAGGGGAGTAGAGATGCCATACTATCGGAAACGACCCGTGGTTATTGAGGCAACTCGGTTGACTGAGGACACAATCATCAAGACCATCGAAGGGGATATGATAGGTCACGTGGACGACTGGCTTGTCACCGGTGTATCTGGGGAAAAGTACCCTTGCGGTCCTGATACGTTCGCGAAAACCTATGAGCCGGTCGGCGGAGGCACGTTCCGAAAGCGACCGGTTGTTGTGGAGGCAATCCAACTGCGCCATCGCACGTCCTTCGAAACAGGTTCCGGGACGCTGATCGGGCAGCCGGGAGACTGGTTCATAAGCGGAGTCAACGGCGGTCAATACCCATGCGCAGCTAAGATATTCGAAGAAACCTACGAACCAGCTACCTCTTTGGCAGAGACGACCGGGACGCCTTAGCCCGGCTTATTCGTGTAGGAGAGGAGAAAAAGTAGGCGCGTCCGCCGATT
>JAPPKD010000049.1 GCA_028820215.1 Spirochaetaceae bacterium
CTGCTCCGCACCTCCGGCATCAGCGGCCGGGTGAGCGTCGAGGGCATGGGCCTCGACGGCATCGCGGTCACGCTGTCGGGCGCGGCCGACGCGAGCACGACGACCGACGCGGGCGGCCAGTACGCCTTCGCGGGTCTGGCGGCCGGCGACTACACGGTCACGATCGCGGTTGATGACCCCGCCTATGTGTTCGACGAGATGAGCAAGAACAGGACAGTGGGCGACGATGATGCCCAGATCCTGAACTTCGAGGGCGCGCACAACACGTCGGCGAGCGTCACGGCGATGCTGTTCGTCGACGAGGCGGCCAAGAACGACGAGTACGACGACGGCGAGGACGCCTTCCCGCCGGCCGCCGTCCTGGCGGCGCTGCAGGCGGCGCAGTTGCCGGCGGTGCCGGTGCCGGTGACCCTGACGGGTCCTGACGTCGGTACGGTGAGGTCGGGCGTGATGGACGTCGCGACCGGCCGGATCACATTCTCGGGTCTGCGCTCGGGCAGCTACAGTCTGCAGGTGGAATCGCTTTCGAAGTTGCTGGCCGGGCTGCCGCCCGAGTTGGTCATGGTGCTGCAGGACTACGAGTACGGCGGACAGCCGGAAGGGTACACAATCGATGTCGCCGTCGGTGAGCAGAAGACGCAGCACCTCCCCGTGGACATCACGCATCAGACGGTCCACTTCGGCGTCACGCTGAAGGCGGGCGACGCGCGCGGCATGCCGGTTCCCGGCGCGATGGTCACCCTCTACTCCGGCGGGAGCGAGGTCGCCGACGGCGAGACCGGCGAGACCGGCGTGGCGTCGATCCGATTCGCGCGCGCCGGCCTTGGCATGGTCAGCGCGGGAGTCGCCGTTGACGGCTACCACGTGGCCGAGGGCATGACGGACGTCGAGTGGGATCCGAAGAGCCCCCAGAGCCAGTCGACGAACTCCAACGACATCGTCAACCTGAACGCGAGCTTCTCCTTCAGGGGCGCCACGATCGGCGGCGAGGCGCTCGCCGGCTGGGCCATCGGCGTCACGTCCGGCGACGACGCGGTCGCGGACGCGCCGGCAGCGCTGGGCGAAGACGGCTCGGCGTCGTTCTCCGAGACCGTGGCCGCGGGCGATCTGCCGAAGACCTACACGGTCGCGGTCGCCGACGACCAGGAGGGCGAGGACGCCGACGGCAACGAGCTGGACGGCGGCGAGAAGTACACCGCCACGACGGTGGAACACGTCCACAACGGTCTTTCGCTGGCCGGCGCGGAGCCGGCAGATGCCGGCAGTCTCGTGGTGACATACACGACCCAGACGCTCGTGGCCTACGTCCACGAGGAGAAGGACCAGGTCATGGGCTACACCGGCAACGTCCTGGGCGACGACGAGAGGATGTCCGGCATGGTCGACCTCGAGCTCCGGTACGTCCAGAACGGATACCGCCACCAGTTCGCGGCGGCGGACAGCATCAAGTCCAGCAACAAGGACGGCGTCTACACCTTCCGCAACGTGCCGGCGGACAAGGACGTCATCGTGCTGGCGGACAAGGCCTCGGATACGTTGGACATCCTGGTCCTCGATCCGGACGAGGCCGTCGCCAACGGCTTCGGCGCCCAGGGCGGCGCCCATCACACGGTCGAGCTCTGCTCGATGAAGCCCGAGGGCCAACAGCGCCACGACGGTTGCGGCACGTTCGCTTTCGTCCGCACCTACGCCGTCGACGGCCAAGCCTGGAAGAACGTCGTCACCATGCAAGAGACCGGCGACGACTTCGCCAGGAACGGCGACAACTCGTTCACAGTGTCCAAGGAGGGCCAGGCCGGGCTCGAGGTCAGCATCGACCCTGTCGAGGGTGAGAACCTGGCCGGGGCGAACGATTCCTGGACCGCCGAGAAGAAGAGCAACCTGCAGTTCGACTTCGGCAACATGCCGGGGGGCGCCTACACGTTCAGCGTCAGCGACGACAACTGGATGGCGCAGCGCGGGCCGCTCGACGATCCCACCGACGACCTCGAGGCGAGCCTGAGTCCTCTTGGCGCGGCGCTCAACATCGACGTGACGCCGAAGACGGGATACATCTTTGGCCACGTCACCGATACGAACACCGGCCTGCCCGCTGCCGGCGTGGGTGTTGACGTGAACGGCAGCACGGCCACGACCGACGCGCACGGCCGCTACATCGTGGAAGGCTTCGGCCCCCGGAAGGGTTTCACGCCGCCCAGCTCGACAAGGGCCCGGTCAAACGACCGAGCCGTCGTGATGGCCCTCGATCACGGTCAGATGGTGTATCAGACTGATGTAGCATTCAGCGCGAACACACCGGTCAACGTGAACTTGAGTGTGAGCCTGTCGGGCAATATCGGCCGGATCAGCGGCAAGGTGACCCGCGTCGGCACCGGAGACGGGGTCGCGGGCGTGGAGATCCAGGTGGACGACGCTCCGCCGCTGAACGCGACGTACCACACGGTGGGGAGAAGCAAGGTCCTGAAGCTCACGACGGACGCCAACGGCGACTATACGGCGTTCGTACCGGCGACCCGGGCCGGCGACCAAACCGTCAAGCTGAGCGCCATAAAGGACGGCATGTTCTTCCAGCCCGACTCGCTCATCGCCTCGGCCGTGATCGGGGTGGATCTGTCGGGCTACAACTTCACCGCCTACGACAACTTCAACATCACCGGCCGGGTGGTCGATGATTCCGATCCCCCGAAGCCCATCGTCGGCGTGATGGTGAAGGCGCGCGTCGATGCCACGGCGGACGACGATCCAGCCGTTGCGGCCTACGACTCCGCCATGACCGGTGCGACCGGGCAATACGTCCTCGGCGTACGCTTCGGCAGCTACCGAGTCTCCGCCACGAGCCCGGCGTACAACTTCGCGTATCCCGGCGGTGCCGCTCACATCGACGTCACCGTTCCCAACGACGGCCGACCGCTCGGCGACATCGTGGCGACGGCGAACGAGAGCTACACCGGCCTCACTCTGCTTGACCTGAGCGGCGTGACCCTGTCGTACGGTTCTGGGCGTAGCCGGGAGACCGGGTTCAATCCCGAGGTGATGGACTACAACAGAGCCAATGTCTACAACGAGCTCGGGATCACCACCGTGACGACGGCCGTGGCGAACGACCAGATCGTGGTCATCACTCCGGTCGACACCGACGCCAACCCGCGCAACGGGCACCAGGTGGAGCTGGCGGAAGGAGAAGTCACCAACGTCGTGGTAACGGTTACCGACAGGAACGACACCACGAACTCGAGCACCTATACGGTGCCGGTGTACAGAAGGACCCCGCTGGTTGCCATCGCAGGCACCGTCACGGACGGCAACGGCGCCGGCCTCGCCAAGGTGGATATCCTGACGACGTATCCGGGAAGGACGCCAGCACCAGCATTCGTGGATACGGTAGAGACGAACGCCAGCGGCGCCTACACGGTGATGGTGGAGTCCCATACCGTTGATGCTGCTGGTGCAGCGCAGATGGCCAGGGTGACCCCGGAGAAGGCTGGATACAGCTTCACCCCGGCTATGCGTGATGTGAGGGTCCATCGCAGCAGCACGATCACCGGAATCGACTTCAGCGCCGGTGGAAACGCCACGGTGAGGGGTAGAGTGGTGTTTGATGGCAGCGGTCTGGAAGACGTGACAGTGAGTGGTGCCGGGGTAACGACCACCACCAACCACCTGGGACGCTTCACACTCCGCAACGTGCCGCTCGGCGACCAGACGTTCACGTTCGCGAAGGACGGCTACACGTTCGATGATTGGCGCCAGATCGTCCAAGGCGACGTCGATCTCGGCGACATCAGTGCGACGGGCAGCATTCAGCCGGCCAACGTCGCGGCTATGCGCAACAGGGCGCCCGCCACCCGTGCCTTCGATGGCACTGTCCAAGTCAGTTGGATGGCGGGTGGTGCTCCGGCGATAACCGGCGCTGCGGTTACCTACGACGTGGAGGTCTGTGTCGTGGGGTTCGAGACGGACGGGACCGCTAACGCTGCGGTCACCTGCGAACCGGGCGCGACGGAAGACGGTTGGCTTGATGCGACCGACGCCTCCAGTGACGGTGTGTCGCCAGACAGCATTACCGTGCCGGCCAACAGCGATGGCGGCTTCAGGGTTCGCGTCGAGGCGACTCGGGCTGACAACACCGCGACAACCACCGTCGACGAGTCCGCCACCGCTACGTCTGCGGTGTTCTCGGTCCCGGCGATCAATGCGCAGCCCAGCCTGGTATCGGCGGAGCGCGACATCGATCCCACTCCGGACAACCTCGTTGTCAAGTGGAACGGCGATAGGGATGGCGTGTCGGCTTCGGAGACTGCAGCCAGGATCATCGGGGCCTTCGACTTCTCGGGCACGACGAGGTGGGTGGTCCTAGCGGCTGACGCTTTCGCCACCGGCTATACGGCTGGCGGCGCGACTGCGGCAAATCCGGACCACGAGTTCAGCTTTGCGTTCGAGTCCGGCACCCTGCTGACAGACCTCCAGGTCGTTGATCCCGCGAACGGTACGCTCGTGGATGTTGACGGCGACGGCACCGTGGAGGCTGGAGCGGGCGAAGACGATCGGGTCGACCTGACAGCAGACATGATGAACGGCACCTTCCAGGTTCGCGTACAAGCTCGCGAGCCGGGCGTCGATGTTGTTCTCGACGATCCTGACACCACCGAGGACGAGTCTGCCGACGTCTGGAAGGCGTCCGCGTCCGCATCCGTAGGAGCGAAACAGTAAATCCCTCAACACCATCAGTCTGACTGATGGTCGCAGGAAGCGTCACCCCCCGTTCGGGACTCCCGGGCGGGGGGTGACGGCTTGGTAGCGCCAAGAGCGGCCAAACGTCCTCTCACCGAGAGGCGACGGGCGCTTCCAACGAGCGCATGGAGAAACGAACGGAGACCTCGGTAGCCCATCCGTGGCCCGAACGGCCACGGGCACAGAGAGAGGCAGCAAGATGATTCCGAACGAGCTTGGTTTGCCCGCCCGCGTCGCGCTGGTCGCGGTCGCGGCGTTCTGCTGGATGGTCTCGGCCGGGCCGGCGTCGGCCTTGAGCGCGCGGCAGGTGCCTTCGGCGCCGCGCAGTCTGACGGCGACGGGCACCGGCCCCTCCATCATCCGGCTCTCCTGGATCGAGCCGTCCTTTCCCGGCGGCGGGATCACGGGCTACCGGATCCAGGCGTCCCCCGACGGCGCCAGGGGCTGGATCACGGTCGGGACCACTGGCCGCACGGCCACGACCTTCGATCACGAAGGTCTTTCTCCGGGCACGACCCTGTACTATCAGGTTGCCGCGATCAGCGGCGCGGTAGTGGGCACCTACTCGAACGCGGTCCCGGGCACCACAACGGCGAGCGCGGTTACGCCCTCGGCGCCCCGGAATCTGAGCGCGAGGACGCTCGGCCTAGTCGTCAACCTGGACTGGGACCCGCCTGCGGAAGACGGCGGCAGTGCGCTTGTCCGTTACGAGATCCGGGTGTTGGTGAACGGCGTCTGGAGCTCGCCGGTGCACGAGCCCGCGGGTACGACCTCCCACCGGCACACATCGGTCGCCCCGGGCGCCGTCCATCTCTTCGAGGTCCGTGCGTTCAACCTGGGTGGCTACCTGGGTCTCCCGGCGACCGTGACCGCGACGCCGCAAGGTGCGGCGGTACCCTCGGCGCCGCTGAATCTGAGAGCGACCGCGGCCGGTGCCTCGGCGATCGACCTCGACTGGGACGCGCCGGCTTCGCCCGGCGGCAGCCCGATCATCCGCTATGAAATCTATGTGTCGGTGAACAGCGGCAACTGGACCCTGCGGGAGAGCACGACCGCGGGCGTGACCGCTTACCGGGACACGCAAGCGTCCGCGGGCACGGCTCTACGCTACCGCGTCTGGGCGGTGAACGCGCTCGGTCCGGGGGCCCCGGCGGTCGTGGACGCGCCAACCGCCGTGCCGCCGGGTCCGCCCCGTAATCTGGAGGCGGTCGCCGTCAGTCCCACGGAGATCGAACTGGACTGGGACGCCCCGCGCGACGACGGCGGGAGCGCGATCACCGGATACAGGATCGAGTATTCGCGCACGGGAACGGGCTCGTGGAGGACGCTCGAGGCCGATACGAAGTCCACGGACACCGATTACACCGACACCCCCCTCGACCCCGGCACCACCCGCCACTACCGCGTCCGGACGATCAATGGCGCGGGCTTGTCGAGCGACTGGTCGAACGTCGACCACGCAACCACGGTAACCGTACCGGGCGCGCCCACGGGTCTCCGGGTGGTTCCGGGTACCGTGCAGGGAAGCACCCAGCTCCTCCTGACCTGGACGCGCCCGTCCACAGACGGCGGGAGCCCGGTCACCGGCTACCGGATCGAGTGGTCGCGCACGGGAACCGGCTTCTGGACGGTACTCGAAGGCGACACGCGGTCCACAGCCACGGCGTACACCCACCGCGGCCTCAGCCCGGGCACCACCCGCCACTACCGCGTCCGGGCGATCAATGGCGCGGGGTTGTTGGGCAACTGGTCCAACGTCGCCCACGCGACCACCGAGGCCACCGTTCCGGGCGCGCCCACGGCCCTCCGGGCGGTTCCGAGCGGCCTGCAGGGAAGCACCCAGCTCCGCCTTACCTGGACGCGCCCGTCCGACGGCGGGAGCCCGATCACGGGCTACCGGATCGAGATGTCGCCGACCGGCGTGGCGGGGTGGACCGAGGTCGTCGCCAGCACTCCGAGCGCGGCAACCACCTACCTGCATACGGGCCTGCCCGCCGGCACGACCCGGTTTTATCGCGTGGCCGCGATCAACGCCCGGGGCAGGGGGGCGTACTCGGCTACGGCCCGGGGCACCACCAACGCCGGGCGGCCCGGCCCGCCGTTCGGCCTGCTCGCGCGCGGGAGCGGACCGCGGAGCGCCACCCTGACCTGGGAGGCGCCGGCCACCGACGGAGGGGCCCGGATCACCGGCTACACCATCCGGGCGCGCCGCGCGAACGAGGCCAATTGGGCCACGATCAACACAGGTTCGACGGCGACCACCTTCACGCATGCGGGCCTTGAGCCGGCGACCGCCTACCGCTTCCAGGTGGCGGCGATCAACTCGGTGGGCACCGGCGCGTGGTCGTCCGAGGCGGGGACGACCACGTACCCCGACACGCCCGGGGCACCGGTTGGGCTGACGGCCCGGGCGGTGGGGACCTCGCGCATCGACCTGTCGTGGAGTGCGCCCCGCAACACTGGCGGCGCCCCCATCTTGGGCTACCAGATCCAGGCCTCCGACGACGGGGGCGCGACCTGGAACAGGATCCGCCGCAACACCAACTCGCCAGGGACGACGTTCTCCGACGTGAACCTCCAGCCCGCGACCACGCGGCACTACCGGGTCGCGGCGCTCAACACCGCGGGGACCGGGCCGTTCTCGCACACCGCGCGCGCGACCACCGAAGCGACCGTACCGGGCGCGCCCCGTAGTCTCGACGCGGAGGCCGACGGCACCTCGCGAATCGAGCTCTCCTG
Organism: Spirochaetaceae bacterium; assembly: GCA_028820215.1. The sequence continues at coordinate 7,471 of JAPPKD010000049.1, forward strand.
GCGAGCGCCCACTACCGACGGGGGCGCGCCCGTCACCGGCTACCGCGTCGAGGTGTCCGAGGACGGGGGCATCCGCTGGGATGACCTGGTGGCCAACTCGCACAACACGGGCACGACCTACGTGCACACGGGGCTGGAGCCGGCCACCAGGCGCCACTACCGCGTCTCGGCCATCAACCGGATCGGCGTGAGCCGGGCGTCGCGGGTGGCGAGCGCCATTACCGACGCGACCGTGCCCGACGCGCCCACCGGGCTGCAGGCTACGGCGGTCACGTCCACCCAGATCGACCTGTTCTGGCTCGCGCCCGCCTACGATGGCGGCGCCCCCGTCACCGGCTACCGCATCGAGGTCTCGGAGAACGGCACCGCGTGGACGGATCTGAGGACCAACACCCAGTCCAGGGCCACCGCGTTCCAGCACACCGGCCTGATGCCGGGGAGCACGCGCCACTACCGCGTCTCGGCGATCAACCGGGTGGGCCCCGGGGCGCCGTCGGATACCGCTTCGGCCGCGACCGACGACCCCGTCGGGCGAGCGGGTCGACTCAACACCCGCGTCCTGCCGCACGTGGCGGCCGCGATGACCTCGAGCACCGTGTCGGCGATCGCCCGCCGCGTCGACGCGGTGGCCAGCGGGATGGGGATGGAGCGGCGCGTGGAGACCAACGGGCTCTCTTCGATGGCCGCGAGCCTGTCGTCGCCGGGCGCCGGCGGGATCGGCCTCGCCCAAGGCGACCAGGCCGGCCTCGCCGCCCTCTTCAGCGGCACTTCCTTCACGATGCCCCTGGGCGCCTCCGACGCGCAGCAGCAGTCCGTCACGGGCACGCAATTGGCGGGCTGGGGCGCGGGCGAGTACCACTACCTCGGCGAACCCGGCCAGAGCGCCCTCGACTGGAAGGGCAACATGGTGAGCGCCCACGCCGGCATCGACACGCGCGTGGGGCCGGACATCCTGGCGGGTGTCGCGGGCTCGTACTCCTCGGGCAGCTTCGACTTCACCGACAAGACCGGCGCCAGCCCGGTGAAGGGCACCTACGGCACCACCATGGCCAGCGTGCATCCCTACATGGCCTGGTTCTCCGGCGGGGGCGCCGCTTCGGTGTGGGGCTCGGCCGGACTCGGCCGGGGCGACATCGACGTCGACGACGTGCGCGAAGGGTTCCGCACCACCCCCGCGAGCCTGTTGACGGGGGCCGGGGGCGCCAGCTACCAACTGCTCACGCGAGGCACGGCCGGTGTGCGCCTCAAGGCCGAGGGCTGGTACGGCGAGGTCACGGTCGACGGCACCCAGCAGATCGAGGAAGTCACGCTGACCATGCAGCGCGGCAAGGTCGCCCTGGAGCTGATGCAGGCCTTCAGCAGCGACACCGGGAGCGAGACGGCGGTCGTGCTCGAGGGCGGGATGCGCTACGACGACGGCGACGGCATAAACGGCGCCAGCGCGGAAGTCGGCGGCGGGCTGCGCTACACGAACCCGGGATTGGGGCTGACCGCGGAGGGCCGCGGCCGGTTCGTGATCTCGGCGCGCGCCGGCTACGAGGAATGGGGCATGGGCGGCACGCTCATGTTCGACCCGGCGACCCGCGGCCAGGGACTCTCGATCCGGGTGGCGCCCTCCTACGGCAACCACCTGAGCGGAGTGAACCAGTTGTGGGAGCGTGGGGTGCACAACGCGGTGGGCGGCCACGACCGGGGCATGGCGCCCAACGTGGACGGCGAAATCGCGTACGGCATCGCCGGCTTCCACGGCACGCCCTACAGCGGCTTCTACCTGAGTGAGGGTGGAACGCGGGCCTTCTCAAGCGGCGTGCGCTACGAACTCGGATCAGGGCTCGGGCTGCGCCTCGAAGGCACGCGGCGCGAGAGCGGCCTCGGCGGGGCACAGCA
>JAPPKD010000163.1 GCA_028820215.1 Spirochaetaceae bacterium
TCGAATCCTCAATTCAGCCAGCTCTCGCCACGCAGGGGCGAATAACCCGGGATCAGTGCAAAGATCACGATCGGTCCGATCGCGGTGGCGATCAGGTAAGCCCTGGTGGCGGTCATGCGCAGCTCCTTGCAACAGACCAGCCACAGCTTCCTCACCGCTGCACGCGCTCCACGAAGATGCGGTGCAGCGAGGGGGCGACCACCTCGAAGCGGCGCACGCGCACGCGGTCGACCAGGAGCTTCAGGATCTGCTCCGGCGCGACCCCTTCGGCCGGCTCGATCTCCACGTAGTTGGGATAGCCGGTCAGGCCGGCCACCAGCGGGTCGCCGCGCAGGAAGCCGGCGTCGCCGTCCACCTCCACCTGGATGCTGCCGGTGCCGAAGCGGTCCTTGACCTCGCTCAGCCGGCCCTCCACCACGGTCCTGCCGCGGTCGATGATGTGCACGCGCTCGCAGATCCGCTCCGCCTGGTCCATCAGGTGGGTGGAGAACAGCACCGTCTTGCCGGCCCGCGCCAGCTCCATCAGGGCCGCGCGCAGCACGTCGGTGGACACCGGGTCGATGCCCGAGAACGGCTCGTCGAAGAAGACGATCGCAGGGTCGTGCACGACCGCGGCGATGAACTGCACCTTCTGCGCCATCCCCTTGGAGAGCTGCTCGACCCGCCGGTCGCGCCAGCCGGCCAGCTCGAACCGCTCCAGCCACGCGGCGATCGCCGCCGCCGAGCGCGCCGCCGGCACGCCCTTGAGCGCCGCCAGGTAGGTCAGCACCTCCCGCACCGTCTGCCGCTGGTACAGGCCGCGCTCCTCCGGCAGGTAGCCGATGCGCTCCTTGTCCGCCTCCGCGAGCGGCCGGCCGTCGAACAGCACCCGGCCCGCGTCCGGCGCCAGGATGTTCATGATCATGCGGATGATCGTGCTCTTGCCGGCGCCGTTGGGGCCGAGCAGCCCGAGGATCTCGCCCGGCTGAGCCCGGAACGAGACCCCGTCGACGGCCAAGTGGTCGCCGTAGCGCTTCACGACCTCGCGAACCTCGATCATGCGTCTGGCACTCTCTAAGGGTGTGTCGCGCGACTGAGCCCCGACAAGCGACCGACCGTCCCGCAGGGGAGAACGAGCAATATCGACCGGACTCAAGTGACGTCACGCCGGATCGCGTGACAGATTCCGATAGGGAGTGGCGGTCATGAGGCTGCAGGAGTTCGTTGAGGACGAGGTGTTGTCACCGACGCTGATCGCTGGCGCGCTGTGGACGACGAAGTCCGAGATCGCGAGCACCCTTGGTCTCGGGCAGGACGCGCTCTCCCGCGCCGCGCGGGTGCGGGCTCGGAAGACCCAGACCCGGTTGCGCGAGATGATGGAGATCGTACGCCAGGGACGGGCGGACCACGTCCATGCCTACCTCGACCAGATCACCGCCGGCGGGTACGCCTGAGATTCCAGGGGTCGTCTGGAGGACCGTGATGTACCGCGGAGAAGTCCCGGCATCGCAGGCGCTCGCGAACCGCCTGATCCGTGACGGGTATGTCGGGATGCTGGTGCGGAGCTTCGCCGCCGGCGCCGGTCCGGACGATCGCAACCTGGTGCTCCGGACATGGGGCGACGGACTCCCGAGCCGCGTTGCCTTGATCGGCGACGAGCAGCGTCTGCCGTAGTTGCGCATCAGGCTTCCTGGACGGGTCTTCGGCGGCATCGAGGTCGACGGTTCCTGATTCTTCCGAGACCGGATCGGCGGCGAGCGCGCCGGAAAAAAGTCGAGAAATTGTGCCTCAGGGTCTTGACGGCAATGTGAGCGTGCGAGGTGGCACGCCACCGCACGTACCGGCCCCTCCCGGCCTCCGGGAAGCTCGGGTCCCCCTTCGGCCGCCCGGCACCCCCTTCAGCGCGCGCTGGGCGCGAATCAACTGCCCGTCCCGGACCGATCAAGAAGGTCTATCTGGAAAGCATGGTTATATTTGCTTCATGAAGACCGCCACTCTTGACGCCCCCGCTCTCCTCTCCGTCACCTCCACCGTCGGCGCGCTCTCCGACCGAGCGCTGCTGCGTCAGACCACCACGCTGGTCCGCCACGAACGCCACCTGCAGGGCGTCATCATCGACCACCTGGCCGAGATCGAGGCCCGCCGGCTCTTTCTGCGGCGCGGCTGCTCCAGCCTGTTCGACTATGCGGTGCGCGAGCTCGGCTACAGCGACGCCGCCGCCGGCCGGCGCATCGGCGCCGTGCGGCTGTGCGCCGACCAGCCCGACGCGCGCGAGCGTCTGCGCGACGGCTCGCTGACGCTGAGCGCCGCCGCGGAGCTGCAGTGGGCGTTCGACCGGCAGCGGCGGCGCGGGTCCATCTCCGGGATCGCGTCGCCTGCGCCAGCGGGCTCAGCGCCGGCGAACGTTGTGGCGGCCGATGATCCGGCGGCGGCTTCCGCGCCGGCCGTGCCGGCGGGCTCGGCGCAGTCGGGAGCCGCGGCGCTGGACGATTCGGCGGCCGATGCCCCGCCGCTGGTGCTCGATGCGGCAGGAAGGCGGAAGCTCGTCGATGAGGCGTCCGGAATGAGCGCGCGGCAGGTCCGCCGCATGCTGGCCGACCTGGACCCGGACCTGGCGCCGCCGGCCGACCGCGTGCGCCCGCTCGGCGACGGCCGCTACGAGATGAAGGCCGTCATCGACGCCGACTGCCACCAGGGGCTGGACCAGCTCCGCGGGCTTCTCTCCCACGTGGACCCGCGCATGACGATCGGGCAGCTCGTCGGGCGCATCGTCCAGGAGGCGCTCGACCGCCACGACCCGAGCCGGCCGCCGCGCCGGGCGCGCGCCCGCAACCGGCCGGTGGAGGGCGACTCCACGCCCGCTTCGGCAGCGAAGGACCACGCCGCACCGGAACCCGGTCACGCGGTGACGACGCAGGACGCGCGGATGCCGGCCGGCGCCACTTCGACGCCGGAGCGGAAGCCGCAACCGACACCGAACTCTACACGGCCGCCGAGCCGGCAGGGAGCGACGGACCGGCGGGCCGATCTCGGACGACAGCCGGCCCGCACCGCCACTCCGGCGGCGAAGCCGCGCGCCTCGGGCCGTGCGATTCCGGCGGCGGTGAAACGACAGGTGTGGCAGCGGGACGGCGGCCGCTGCAGCTACGTCGATCGAGAGACTGGACGCCGTTGCAACTCACGACATCTGATCGAGATAGACCACATCCTGCCGTATGCGCTGGGCGGCGGCGCCGATCCCGGGAACCTCAGGCTCCGCTGCGCAGCCCATCACCGCCATCGGCACGCGCCGCATGGCTCACGGCTCATTCCTGAACGCTGAGCCTCACGCCATCCCGGCCGCAATTCCCCCGGTCTCACCCACACGAAACACGAAACACGGGAGACCCACCGGACAGTCGATGGACCGTCCCGCCGACGGGCGCCCCACCGGGAGAATTGCTGGAACCACGAATCTCCGGTGGTATCACGCTATATTGCGTGATACATTCTGAGAACGAATGACGGCCTTGAGGCTGCAGGAGTTCGTCGAGGACGAGGTGTTCTCACCGACGCTGATCGCCGGGGCGCTGTGGACGACCAAGACCGAGATCGTGAGCACCCTCGGTCTTGGGCAGGGACGCGTTTTCCGCGCCACGCGGGTGCGGGCGCGGAAGACCCAGCCCCGGTTGCGCGAGATGATGGAGACCTACGCAGGGTGGAGGCGCATACCGGCTGCGCGACCCTCGTCGCCTATGCGTGGTCCCGATCCGAGCCGCTGTCTGCCGTAGCTGAACTCTCCACAAACCGCCCGGCATCGGTCGGCGAGCGCTCCAACGGCCAGCATGAAGTATCGGCGCTTGAAGCGCCTTCCGATTTACGGATCGCCGATCCGTCTCATCAGCCCGCCTTCATCCGACGATCACGCAACGATGCCGCTCGGCCGATCTCCCGAATCGCGTCCGCAATCGGCCCCACGCGCGACGGTCCCGAGAACATCTCATCGTGCAGTAGTTCCAGCACTTCTTCGTAACTCATCGTTGCGATGAATTTGAAGACTCGCGGAATAGCGCTTGCCCGAGACTTCGACGCCGGTTCATCAATTCCGTAGACTTGGCAGAAATTTCTGATGTCACCAAAGGAAGGCAAGAAAGACTTTTCCTCAAAACGTTTTGCCACCTCCGATATCACGCCTAGTTTGCCAGGCTCATGGTCCATCTTTGCGACGTATTCCTGCGCCGAAATGGGATGCCGAACCGTCTTCGGACCTCTTGGTGCAGTCGCGTCCTCGGAATGCTCCTTGGGACGGTCAGGCCCAGTCGCAGCCATCCGGATCTCACGTAGCGACCGATCAACCTGCTCGAAGCCATATCGCGAAACCAGAGATCGAAGCGCCGCACGAAGCTTCTCGTCGATCATCAGCTTTTACTCCCCTGCTCGAACCCCATCCTCTTCAGAATCTCAAGAGAAATGCGACGAGATGCGCCGGAAGCGTTCCCAAGCCATTTGAAGTCGCCACGCATCATCTTGGGGAAGCCACGAGAGTGTGGAATCTCACTTCGGAATATGTGCCAACCGTTCTTCATCGCTTCGGTTCTGACCTCTCGGATGGAGCGATCGCGCTCCGGACCTCCTCTGTTGCTACCTTCGTAAAACGCGTTGTTCACAATCACGCCGATCACATCGATTTTATGGACTGGATTTCGGGTCCTGAACGCGTTGAGCGAGTCGTGCAGCAGCGGGAATCCAATCGTTGCAAAGTACTCCGGCTTGACGGGAACGAGAACGTAACGAGAGGCATGATACGCGGCCTGGGTGAGGATCGATTCGGTCGGTGCACAGTCAAGGATTACGAGGTCTGTGTTCTGAATACCGTGGGCGATGAGATTGGCGAGAACTCGAGGGTCGGGCTTGATAGCTTCGATCAGATTATCGGAAAAGTCGAACCGAGACGGGATTAGAGAGATGCTCGTTCTGCCCAGCGACAGAGTCACTCTATCTGTTTCTACTGGTGAGGACGATGTAGTGCGACCTGAGGGAGGTTGATAGCCCCTGAAGATCTCCACGATCGATGGCGCCCGGTCACGGAGGAATTGTCGGTACCTTCGCTCTCTCATCAACGCCTGAGAGAGATTCGCTTGTGGATCTAGATCAATTGCCAGAACCCTGAGGTTGAGAGACAAAGCGGCATACCAGGATAGCAACGCGGCCACTGTCGTCTTGCCCACGCCGCCCTTCATATTGATCACTGAAACGCAGACCGGCCCTTCCGTGTCCTTCATGGGCGTGCTTGGACACGCAAGGGTAACAGGGCCGCCACGAATAGGCAAAGCGACTCGAGCAACCGACGGGCGCGGCATGTAGACGACACAAGCCGGCGCCCAAAGTAGTATACGCGCCACGAAACATGGACCCGACAACCGAACGACGACCGCCGCTCGCGGACGAGCCGCTGCCGACCCGCTACGAGCACGCCACGGCCGAGCGGGAGGCGACCGAGCGCTGGACGGCCGCGCGCGCGTTCAGCGCGACCCCCGACGGCCGCGAAGGCCGCTACGTGGTCATGATGCCGCTGCCCAACGTCACCGGCGCCCTGCACATGGGGCACGCGATGGACAACGTCATGCAGGACCTGCTGATCCGCTGGCACCGGATGCTGGGCGACAACACGCTGTGGATGGCCGGCACCGACCATGCCGGCATCGCCACGCAGGCCGTGATCGAGCGGCGCCTGCTGGAGCTGGAGGGCAAGACCCGCCACGACATCGGCCGCGACGCCCTGGTGCAGCGCATCTGGGAGTGGAAGGACCGCTACCAGCAGCGCATCGTCGAGCAGCAGCGGGCGATGGGCTGCTCCTGCGACTGGGACCGGCAGCGCTTCACCATGGACGCGGTCTGCTCGCGCGCCGTGCGCCACACCTTCCTGGCGCTGTTCCGCGACGGGCTGGTGTTCCGCGGCACGCGGCTGGTCAACTGGGACTGCGCCCTGCGCACCGCGGTCTCCGACGACGAGATCGGCTACCGCACCGTGGACGGCGCCTACTGGCACCTGCGCTACCCCGTGATCGACCCCGGGCCGGGCGAGCCCGCCCACGTGGTGGTGGCCACCACCCGCCCGGAGACCATGCTAGGCGACACCGCCGTCGCCTGCCACCCCGACCCGCGCGCGGCGCTCGACCGCGCCATCGAGCGCCTGGCCGAGCGCGCCGCCCGCGCCCCGCAACGCGAGCGGCCGGCGCTGGAGGAGCAGTTCGAAGCGCTCCGCCGGCGCCGCGAGACCCACCTGGACGGCCTGGTCCGGCTGGCGGAGATGGCCGCGGCCGGCCGCCTGATCCGGCTGCCCCTGCTGGACCGAGAGATCCCGCTGATCACCGACGAGTGGGCCAAGCCCGAGGTGGGCTCCGGCTGCGTGAAGATCACGCCCGGCCACGACCCCAACGACTACGAGGTGTGGCAGCGCCACCAGGACCGCATCGGCCTGATCAACATCCTGCAGCCGGACGGCACCCTGAACGGCGCGGCCGGCCCCTACGCCGGGCTCGACCGCTCCGAGGCGCGCACGCGCGTGGTGGACGACCTCCGGAGCGCCGGCCTGCTGGACCGGATCGAGCCGCACCGGGTCGAGATCGGCCACTCCGACCGCTCCGGCACCGCCATCGAGCCCTACCTGTCGCGGCAGTGGTACCTGCGCATGGGCGACGTGCCCGGCGGCGTCACCGTGGGGCGCGGCACCGCCAACGAGGCCACCGTCCCCGGCCTGGCGCAGGTGGCGATCGACGCGGTGGCAGGCGGCTGGCGCTCGCCGACCGGGCGCAAGCTCGCCTTCTTCCCGGACGACCGCTACGCGCGCACCTACCTGGACTGGCTAGGCGAGAAGCGCGACTGGAACATCAGCCGGCAACTCTGGTGGGGACACCAGATCCCGATCTGGACCGCGCGCTGCACGGGCGGCCGGCTGCGGCAGGCGCTCGACCTGGCCGGGCGCCTCGGCGGCCGCGAGGACGTGGCCGTGCAGCTCCGCGAGGTCACCGACGCGATCGGACGCGAGGGCGGGTCCCTCACGGTGGGCGAGGCGGCCGCGGCGCCCGCGTCCGCCGAGGTGGAGATCGACCTCTGCCTGCGCGACGCGGAGGCGGAGCGCGAGCTGGCGGAGGAGCTGGCCGAGCTCGGCTTCGAGCAGGACCCGGACGTGCTGGACACCTGGTTCTCCAGCGCGCTGTGGCCGCACAGCACCCTGGGATGGCCCGATCCCGGCGACGCTCCGGTCGACCCCGGCCAGCCGCCGCTCGGCGCGGCCGGAGGCGAGGACTGCCTGAGCTACTACTACCCCGGCTCCTGCCTGGTGACCGGCCGCGACATCATCACGCTGTGGGTCGCGCGCATGGTGATCGCCGGCATGTACAACCTGGGCGACCTGCCGTTCGAGCACTGCTTCGTGCACGCCAACATCCTGGACGGCAAGGGCGAGATGATGAGCAAGTCGGCCGGCAACGGCATCGACCCGGTCGACATCATCGAGCGCTACGGCGCCGACGCCCTGCGCTACGTGATGTGCGAGCTGCAGACCGGCAGCCAGGACATCCGCCTGCCGGTGCAGGCCGTGTCGCCGTTCACGGGCAAGACCATCGAGCTGGCCACCGCCGAGCACGGCCAGACCATCTTCACCTACCTGTGCCCGGACACCGGCAAGGAGTTCGACGTGCTGGGCACCATGCCCGACCTGCCGGGGGCGACCCTGATCAGCGACCGCTTCGACGTCGGCCGCTCCTTCTGCACCAAGCTCTGGAACGCGGCCCGCTTCGCGTTCATCAGCCTGCGCGGCTACCGCCACCGGGAGCTGGCGCTCGGCGAGCTTGAGAGCGAGGACCGCTGGATCCTGTCGCGCCTGTCGCGCACTTGCGCGGCCGTGCAGGAGCAGCTCTCAAGCTACCGTCCGTCGGCGGCGCTGGCCGCCGTGCGCGAGTTCTTCTGGGGCGACCTGTGCGACTGGTACCTGGAGCTGATCAAGCCGCGGCTGTCCGGCGCCGGTGACGCGGCGGGCGCTGACGATGCGGACGCCGATGCGGCCCGCCAGACCGTGGCGGCCGTGCTGGACGGCACGCTGCGCCTGCTGCACCCGTTCGTGCCGTTCATCAGCGAGACCCTGTGGGCGCGGCTGCGCGAGCTGGCGCCGCGCCGCGGCATCGCCGGCTGGCAGCCGGCCGACGCGGAGCTGCTGGCGGTCGCGGACTGGCCGCGGCCGGACGCGCTGCTCGAGGACGCGGCGCTGGAAGCCGACGTCGACCGCCTGCGCGGCGTCGCCCGCGCGGTCCGCGACCTGCGCGCCCGGCACGGCGTGGAGGCGCGCAAGCCGCTCGACGCCATCATCCGGCCCACCGGCGACGGCGGCGGGGGTTCCCGGCTCGACGCCTACGAGGGGCTGATCCGCCGCGCGGCCGGCCTGCGGTCGCTCCGCTTCGCGGCCGGCGGCGCGCCCCCGGCAGGCTCCGCATCAGCGGTCGTCGGCGATCACGAGCTCCACCTGCTGGACGTGGTCGACGTCGCCGTGGAGCGGCAGCGCCTGGCCAAGCAGCGCGACCGCCTGCAGCGCCAGATCGGCGGCTCGGAAAAGAAGCTCGCCAACGCCGGCTTCCTGAACAACGCCGCCGCCGAGGTGGTCGAGCGGGAGCGGCAGCGCCTGGCCGACGCCCGCATCGAGCTGCAGGCCGTGCAGCAGAACCTGAGCCACCTGACCTGAGCGATCCGGGCAGCGCGCCGGGACCGCCGGTATCCGGGTGGCAGCTCCTGGCTGCCAGGCCGCGCTTTCGGCGGCTGGTCGCCTCCTCGGCGCTGTGGTACGCCACCCGCGCCTACGAGCTGGTGGTGCTGTCGTGGCTGGTGCTGCAGCTCACCGACTCGGTCGCCGCCGTCGCCGCCCTGGCCGCCGCCCGCGGCCTGCCCATGCTGCTGCTGGCGTACGTGGGCGGAACGCTGGCCGACCGCGTCTCGCGCCTGCGCCTGCTGCGCATCACGCAGAGCCTCACGCTGGTCATCGTCGCCGCCTACGCCGTCTACCTGGCGCTCGCCGCGCCCGTCCCCTGGAGCGCCCACCTCGTGATCGGGCTGGTCGGGGCGGTGTGGAGCTTCGACTTCGCCAACCGCCGCTCGCTGTACACGGAGCTGTTCGAGCCGCGCGAGCTGACCACGGCGGTACCGGTCGACACGATCACGTTCACCGCCGGCCTGATCGCCGGGCCGCTGATCGCCGGCGTCCTCACCCGCACCGGCGGCTTCGCGGTCGCCTACGCGGGGCTGGCCGTCATGCACGCCGCCTCGCTCGTCCTCCTCCCCGCCGGGGGGCCGCGCCCGCCGCGGCCGGCCGCGGCCCCGGAGCGGCTGTCGAT
>JAPPKD010000044.1 GCA_028820215.1 Spirochaetaceae bacterium
AGTTGGTGGCTTGAAATGCGAGCAAACCGGCGCTTCGTGCTGAAACGCCAACCGCTTAGCTTCCCAAAAAGCGCCGGATAAATCAAGTTTCGCACGCCCGGATAAGTAGCCCCGAGTAACCTGGGCAGCCCTTCCCCTCTGATAGCATTGAGACAGTCCAGAATTGCTCCGGCACCCTCATTTCACTACGAAGGACGAACATGGCCGCTTACCTCATCATCCTCAACGGCGCGCTTCGTGACGGACCGCGCTTCACACAACCCCGAATCCTCGCCAGGCAAGCCGTGAATCGACTGGGCGGAAACATCCTCGCCCGCAGCGTCAACATCAAAGTCCGCGAGGGCGAACTGGAGCCCGAACACCTGGTCGTCATCGGCTTCCCCGACGGCAAACAGCTCGACAAATACCTGACTTCGCCCGAGTACCAGCACATCAAGACTTTCCGCGACGAAAACGCCGTCCCGTACGTGCTGTCCGTGGAGGACAAGAATCCATAGCCCTCAAACAAATGGGAGAGAATGTAATGGCTGATTTACTTGCGCCGGAAGCGGTGACGGAAAGACTCGAGGACCTGCCGGGCTGGGGCCTGGACGACGGCAAGCTGCACCGTTCGTTCCGCTTTGCGGACTTCCGGCGGGCCTTCGCTTTCATGACCGGCGCCGCGCTGGCCGCGGAACGGCTCAACCACCATCCCGAGTGGTTCAACGTCTGGTCGAAGGTGGACGTGCATCTGAACACGCACGAGGCCGGCGGCATCACCGAGCTGGACTTTCAACTGGCTGAGGCCATGAACGAACTGGCCGACGCGCTGTGAAGGCCGTCTACGAACGCGGGGCCGGGTCGCCGTTCGCCTCGCGTTCCGAAGCGTTAAGCACGCGGGGCATGGTGGCGACCAGCCAGGTTTTCGCCACCCAGGCGGGGCTGGACATACTTCGTTCCGGCGGCAATGCCGTCGACGCGGCGATCGCCGCCAATGCCGTGCTGGGGCTGACCGAACCGACCGGCTGCGGCATCGGCGGCGACCTGTTCGCGATGGTCTGGGAACCGGACAAGGACGCGCCCGTGGGCCTGAACGCCAGCGGCCGCGCTCCGCGCTCGCTGAGCCTGGACGTGTTCCGCAAGCTCTCGCTGGATTCGATCCCTTCCCTCGGCCCGCTGCCGGTTTCCACCCCGGGGGCCGTGGACGGCTGGTTCGAGCTGCATGGGCGATTCGGCGCAATGGACTTCGGCGACCTGCTGGCGCCGGCCATCGAACTGGCCCGGGAAGGTTTTCCGGTAGGTCAGTTGACGGCGGCCGCCTGGGCTCGCAACGCACGTTCCCTGCGCGAATTCCCGGGCTTCGCCGACAGCTTCATGCCTGGCGGCGAGGCGCCGGCGAAAGGCCAGGTCTTCGCCAATCCGCGGCTCGCAAGGACATACGAAACGCTCGCGTCCGACGGCCGCGAGGCCTTCTACCGCGGCGAGATCGCCTGGAAGATCGCCGCCTACATGCGCGAAAACGGCGGCTACCTGGACGAGTCGGACCTGGCCTCGCACGCGTCCGAATGGATCAGGCCGGTGTCCTCCAGCTACCGCGGAAACGACGTGTTCGCCCTGCCCCCCAACACCCAGGGCATCGCCACGCTGCAGATCCTCAACTTGCTGGAGCAGCACGAGATTCAGCCGCTGGGATTCGGCTCGGCGAAATATCTGCATCTGCTGATCGAGGCCAAGAAGCTGGCGTTCGAGGACCGCGCGCGCTACTACGCGGACCCCGCCTTCGTGGCGACGCCCACGGAGGAACTGATCTCCAAGGAGTACGCGCTGGAGAGAGGCAGGCTGATCGATCCCGAGCGGGCGGCTACCGCGGTCGTTCACGGCGACCCGAGGCTGGACTCCCCGCAGACCGTGTACCTGGCCGCCGGCGATCGCGACGGCCTCCTGGTCTCGCTGATCCAGTCCAACTACCGGGGCATGGGATCGGGCATGACGCCGGGCGACCTGGGCTTCGTGCTGCACAACCGCGGCGAACTGTTCAACCTCGATCCCGACCACCCCAACGCGCTGGCGCCGGGCAAGCGCCCGTTTCACACCATCATCCCGGGACTGGCGCGCTTCGTCGGCGGCGAGCGCCTGGCGTTCGGCGTCATGGGCGGTTCGATGCAGCCGCAGGCCCAGGCGCAGGTCATCGCCAACGTCGTGGACTTCGGCATGGACCTGCAGGCGGCCGGCGACGCTCCGCGCGCCTTCCACGGCGGTTCCAGCCAGCCCACCGGCGAGGCGGCGCGCGATGACGGCGGCAGGCTCGCGCTGGAGCCGGGGTTCGGACCCGAGGTACGCAAGGAACTGACCGGCATGGGCCACGTGATGGGTCGGGCGCGCGGCGTGTTCGGCGGCTACCAGGCCGTAATGCACGACGCGCGGAGCGGCGTGCTGACCGGCGCCTCCGACCCGCGCAAGGACGGCCAGGCGGCGGGGCTGTAGTATGTCGCCGCGATGAACGGCAAGAACCTCGTTACGCTGACCGGTATCACCACGACCGGAACGCCGCACCTGGGCAATTACGTGGGCGCGATACGCCCGGCGGTGGAGGCGAGCCGCAGCGCGCCCGCCGGATGCAGCTTCTTCTTCCTGGCCGACTTCCACGCGCTGGTCAAGAACCGCGACGCCGACGAGGTGGCGCAGTCCAGCCTGGAGGTGGCCGCGGCATGGCTGGCGGCGGGGCTGGACACCGAGAACGCGGTCTTCTACCGGCAGTCGGACATTCCCGAGATCCCGGAGCTGACCTGGGTCCTCACCACGCTCACGGCCAAGGGCCTGATGAACCGCTCGCACGCCTACAAGGCCGCAAACGACGCCAACCGCGAGGCCGGCCTCGCCGACCTGGATCGCGGGGTCACGATGGGACTCTTCTGCTACCCCATCCTGATGGCCGCCGACATCCTGATGTTCAAGGCCGACCGGGTGCCGGTGGGCAAGGATCAGCGCCAGCACGTGGAGATGGCCCGCGACATCGCGCAGCGTTTCAACCACCACTACGGTTCGCTGCTGACCGTGCCCGAAGCCGACATCGACGAGCACCGCGCGGTGCTGCTGGGACCGGACGGGCGCAAGATGTCGAAGAGCTACGGCAACGTCGTGCCGCTGTTCTGCCCCGCGAAACAACTGCGCAAGTACATCATGCGGGTCAGGACCAACTCACAGGCGCCCGGCGAGCCCAAGGACCCGGACGACAGCCTGCTGTTCGACCTGTACCGCTCGGTGGCGACTCCGGAAGAGACGGCCGCGATGCGCGAGCGCTACGCGGCGGGCATCGGCTGGGCGGAGATGAAAAACGAACTGTTCGAATATCTGGACGCGCTGCTGGCGCCGGGACGGGAGGTATACGACCGCCTGATCGCCAATCCGGGCGACGTCGAGGCCGAACTTAAGCGCGGCGCGGCGCGGGCCCGGGAAATCAGCGAACCGCTGATGAAGGACATCCGCCAGGCGGTCGGACTGCGCAGGCTGCAAGCCTGAGAGCGCGAATATTGGTTAACATACGCGGCCTGAATATCTCGGGAAAACAACGATGCGCACGTTCATATCGCTGTCTGCCGCCGTTGCGGCCTCCCTGCTGATCGCCGTGTCCGGACAGGTCGGCACAGCGGGAGCGGAAGAAGCGACCGCGGAGGAAGGCATGAAACCGCTGGTCCTGGTGGCGGGAGCCACGGGCAAGACGGGGTCGTTGGTCGTTGCGCAACTGCAGGCGAAGGGCTACCCGGTGCGTGCCTTCGTGCGCGACACGGCCAAGGCCGCCGAGCGCCTGGGCGCGGACGTGGAAGCCGTGACCGGCGACCTCAAGAACCCGGCCAGCATCGCCGCCGCGCTCAAGGGCGTGGATGCGGTCATCAACGCGGCCGGCTCCGGCGTCCCGGCGGCGGACGACAACATGCCGGAACACGTCGATTTCCAGGGCGCCCGCAATCTGGCCGAGGAGGCTGTGGCGGCTGGCGTGGGCCACTATGTACTGGTCTCCTCCATGGGCGTGACGGACGACGACCACTACCTCAACCAGATGTTCAACAACGTTATGCTCTGGAAACGAAGGGGCGAGGAGGCGGTCGTGGCCAGCGGGATCACCTACACGATCGTTCGTCCGGGCGGCCTGAACGACGAGCCCGGCAGCGCGCAGACAATCGTCTTCGAACAGGGAGACAATCCGGGCCGGGGCAAGGTTATCAGCCGCACCGATTTGGCCCGGGTCTGCGTCGCCGCGCTCCAGGATGAGGAGGCGCGCAACAAGGTGTTTGAAATCTACGTACGGGAAGGCGAACCGCAAACCGACTTTTCCGGCGAATTCGCGGCACTGGGAGGATCCTGACTATGCGCCCATTCAAATTGATCGGCTTCCTTGCGGCAGCCTCCCTGATCGCGGCCGCCTGTGGCCAGAGCGGCGAGGCGCCCGCCGAGCAGGCCGCGCCCCGGGAGGAATCCAAACCCCTGGTGCTGGTGGCCGGCGCTACCGGCGGGACCGGTTCGCTGGTCGTCGCGGAACTCATCGAGCAGGGCTACCCGGTGCGCGCCTTCGTGCGCAGCGCGGAAAAGGCCGCCGAGCGGCTGGGCGCGGACGTGGAAGCCGTTGTCGGCGACCTCAGGGACCCGGCCAGCATCGCGGCTACGCTGGATGGCGTGAACGTGGTCATCAACGCGGCCGGCTCCGGCGTCCCGGCGGCGGACGACAACATGCCGGAGCACGTCGATTTCGAAGGCGCCCGCAATCTTGCCGACGCTGCGGCGGCGGCCGGCGTCGGCCACTATGTCCTCGTCTCGTCGATGGGCGCGACGCAGGACGACCACCAGTTGAACCGCCTGTTCAACAACATCCTGATATGGAAGCGCAAGGGCGAGGAGGCGGTCGCGGCCAGCGGCATCCCCTACACCATCATTCGTCCGGGCGGTCTGAACGACGGACCCGGCAACGAGCAGACGGTCATCTTCGAGCAGGGTGACCTTCCGGGCCTGGAAAAGGCCATCAGCCGGGCCGACGTGGCGCGGGTCACCGTCGCCGCGGTCAAGGACGATGGAGCGCGCAACAAGGTGTTCGAAATCTACGCACGTGACGGCGAACCGCAGACCGGCTTTTCCGGCGAATTCGCGGCACTGGGAGGATCCTGACCATGCGCCCATACAAACTGATCGGCTTTCTGGCGGCCGCTTCCCTGGTTGCGGCCGCCTGCGGGCAGAGCGTTGACGCGCCCGCCGAGGAACCCGCGGCCCAGGAGGAATCCAAACCCCTGGTGCTGGTGGCCGGCGCCACCGGCGGGACCGGTTCGCTGGTCGTCGCGGAACTCGTGAAGCAGGGCTACCCGGTGCGCGCCTTCGTGCGCGACACGGCCAAGGCCGCCGAGCGCCTGGGCGCGGACGTGGAAGCGGTCGTGGGTGATCTCAAGGATCCTGCCAGCATTGCCGCCGCGCTGGACGGCGTAGGGGCCGTGATCAACGCAGCCGGAGCAAGCGCAGGCGGAGGCCCCGGCAACACCGCCGAGAACGTGGACTTCGAGGGCGCCCGCAACCTTGCCGAAGCGGCGCTGGCGGCGGGGGCCGGCCAGTACGTGCTGGTTTCCTCGCGGGGCGTGACCGACGACGACCACTACCTGAACCGGATGTTCAACAACATCCTGATCTGGAAGCGCAGGGGCGAGGAAGCGGTGGCGGCCAGCGGAATTCCCTACACGATCGTTCGCCCAGGGGGCCTGAGCGACGATCCCGGCGGCAACCAGACCGTCATCTTCGAGCAGGGCGATACCCAATCGGAGGGCATCTGGATCACGCGCGCCGACGTGGCGCGGGTCTGCGTGTCGGCGCTGGCGCACGAAGCGGCGCTCAACAAGGTGTTCGAGATTCACGCCGAGGACGGCGAGCCGCAAGCTGACTTTGCCGCGGAATTCGCGTCGTTGAGCGCATCCTGACGCCGACGAAGCGGCCATTCACCTGACGAGGCTGCCGGTCCCGTGCCCGGAGCCCGCACCACCGTTGTCTGCGGCTCGCTCGCGTACGACAACATCATGCTGTTTCGCGGGCGCTTCGGCGAACAGATACTCCCCGACAAGGTACATATCCTCAACGTAGCCTTCGAGGTTCCCGAGTTCCGGCGCGAATTCGGCGGCTGCGCCGGAAACATCGCCTACAACCTGGCGCTCCTGGGCGACAGGCCGCTGATGCTGGCCGCCGCGGGCAGCGATTTCGCGCCCTACCGCACGCGCATCGAGCAACTGGGAATGGACACGGCGCTGATCAGCGAACTGCCCGACCACCTCACCGCGCAGGCCTACATCATCACCGACCTGGACGACAACCAGATCACCGCCTTCCACCCGGGCGCGATGAACCACGCGCACTGCCGGGAGCTGCCGGAGGAAACGGGCGCGCAACTCGGGCTCATTTCGCCGGACGGCCGCCAGGCCATGCTCGACCACGCCCGGCAGATGCACGAGGCCGGCCTGCCGTTTATGTTCGATCCGGGCCAGGGGCTCCCGAACTTCAGCGGCGCGGAACTGCGCGAGTTCGTGCGTATGGCCGCTTATGTCGCGGTCAACAGCTACGAAGCGGAAATGCTGATGCGCGCCTCGGGCTGGGACCGGGAACGGATCTGCGCCGAGGTCGACGCGCTGATCGTGACCGAAGGCGCGCAGGGCGCGAAGATTTATCGGGCGGGTGAATGCGAAACCATTCCGCCGTCACGCGTCGAAGATGTCGTGGACCCGACCGGTTGCGGCGACGCTTTCCGGGCCGGCCTGGCTTACGGTATCGTGAGAGGATGGGACTGGAAAGACTCGGGAAGGCTGGCGGCGCTGCTGGGCGCCATCAAGGCGGGCAGCGCCGGAACGCAGAACCATCGATTTGATCGAGAGCGGCTTGAGCGTGAATTCAAGGAAAACTACGGCTATGAGATTGACCTGGGCGGCGGCGGGACTGACGCTGCTGTGCCTGAGCGCTCAGGCGCAGGATAACGAGGCCGCCTGGCGAAAGACGCTGGAGGAGATCCGCCCTTCGGTCGTTTCCCTGAGGGTCAACAAGACACGGCCCTTCGACACCGAGTCCAACACGCTGCTCGACGGGACCGGCTTCGTCGTGGATGCCGGCCGCGGGATCATCCTGACGAACCGGCACATCGTATCGACCGGCCCGGTCAAGGGCGAGGCGCTGTTCGCCAACCAGGAGGAGATCGAACTCGAGCGCCTGTACGCCGATCCGGTGCACGATTTCGGCTTCTTCCGCTACGATCCGGCCGGGCTTCGCCATATCCGGCCCGAGGGCCTGGAACTGGCCCCGGAAGCGGCGCAGCTGGGGCGCGAAATCCGGGTCGTGGGCAATGACGCGGGCGAACGGTTCTCGATTCTTGCCGGAACGATCGCGCGGCTGGACCGCACCGCCCCCAACTACGGTTTCGGCCGCTACAACGACTTCAATACCTTCTATATACAGGCGGCGTCCGGCACCTCGGGCGGGTCCTCGGGCAGCCCGGTCATCGACATCGAGGGCCGCGCGGTTGCCCTGAATGCGGGCGGCCAGGTGCGCGCGCAAAGCAGCTATTTCCTGCCGCTGGAGCGGGTTCGCCGGGCGCTGGCGCTGGTACAGGAAGGCAAGCCGGTGCCGCGCGGCGGTCTGCTGACCACCTTCGAGCAGTTGCCGTACGACGAACTGCGCCGGCTGGGGCTGGGAGAGGAAGCCGAGGCGGACGCCCGGTCGGCTTTTCCGGACAGCGCAGGCCTGCTGGTGGTGCGCTCGACGCTGCAGGGGTCCGCGGCCTCATCCGCATTGATTCCGGGCGACATACTGCTGCGGATCGAAGACGAGGAGTTTCCCGACTTCCTGCGCCTGGAAACCGTGCTCGACGGGAGCGTCGGCGAGCCGGTAACGCTGCTGATCGAGCGCCGCGGACGCGTCATTGAAGCGGTCATCGACGTCAGCGACCTGCATGCGGTCACGCCGCGCGAATACATCGCATTCGGCGGGGCCTTTCTGCACCCGACCTCGTATCAGCAGGCGCGCCATTTCAACGTGCCGCTGAATACGATCTACGTGGCGCAACCCGGCTACATGCTGGGCCTGGCCGCGATCGAGAACGGATCGATCCTGCGCGAAATCAACGGACGGCCGCTGGAGACGCTGGACGACGTCGAACAGGCCCTTTCGGCGCTGGGGCACGAAGACGTTGCCCAGATTCGCTACAGCACGCCGCGCAACCCGCGGGCAAACCAGGTGCGCAGCTCCCGGACCGGCCGCGGCTGGTTTTCGGCCGAACGCTGCCGGCAGGGCGAGTCCAGCCAGGACTGGTCGTGCCGGCCGCTTGCGCCCGCGGCGCCGGTCGGATCGGCCGAGCCGCGAATGACCCAGCCGCGCGAGTTCGACGATTCGAGGCTGCGCCGGATCGCGCCTTCGCTCGTGCACGTGCGCTACGACATGCCGTACGTCGTGTCCGCGGTCAACGGGCAGCACTATTACGGCGCCGGGCTGATCGTGGACACCGAAAGGGGCTGGGTCGTCGTGGACCGCAATACAGTCCCCGAGACCATGGGCGACGCGGTGCTGACCTTCAACGGAACGCTGGAGGTCACGGCACGGGTCGCCGCCATCCACCCGGTGCACAACCTGGCCGTGCTGCAGTACGACCCGGCGCTGCTGGGCGACACGCCCCTGCGGGCCGCGGTTTTCGCTCCGCGGGCGCCACGGGCCGGCGAGGAGATCTTCCTGGCCGGCTTTCGCCCCGACCTGGAGCCGGTGATCCGATCCTACGAGGCCGGCGATCTGAAACCGATCAACGTGATGCCGTCGAACTTCGGCGGCTTTCGCGAGGCCAACCTCGAAATACTGGAAGTGGAGAATGCCGACGTGCAGATTTCCGGCGTGCTGCTGGACTCCCGCGCCCGGGTCGCGGCGTTGTGGAGCAGTTTCGCGTCGGGATCGAGAAACCGTCCCAACGAGATCGTCGCCGGCCTTCCGATCGAACACGTCCAGGTGATGCTCGATCATCTGCGGCGGGACGCGTCCTGGCGTTCGCTGGAGGTCGAGTGGCAGCGCGCGCCGCTGTCGGTGGCCTTGCGCCGCGGTCTGCCGGAAGACTGGCGGCTGAAGGTGGAAGAGCACGACCGGGAACGCCGCCAGGTGCTGATGGCGGAGCGGACCGTGGCCGGCACGCCCGCCGC
>JAPPKD010000086.1 GCA_028820215.1 Spirochaetaceae bacterium
GACCTGCTCGACCCCCGCCTGCGCGGCGCCAACGTGCGCTAGCAGCCCGCGGTGGAACTCCGGCTGCATTCGAGGGCGCTCTCGGTGGCACGCCGGGTTCCACTCTGGGGCGGATAGCACGGTGTCCCGCACGTTCTTACGCACGCGCCGCGCATCGGCGGATGATCACGGCCCCGACGAGGTGGCCGTAGGGCTGCGCCACCGGCCTGCTCCCGCTGCCGCCAGCTCCGTGCGCGGCGCCGCGCCGTCGGCGGTTGCTCCACTGCAGCCGCCCGTTTCATTTGAAAAGCGATTTCCGGGACACCAGGCTGGCACGATGGTGGCGTCGGCACTGCGGAGCGCGAGATTCGCCCTGGGCACGGTGACCGGCAAGCAGCGCGTCATCGGAGTCGTGCTGCTGCTCGCGCTGCTGATTCCGTTCTTTGCGCTCAATCGGCTGCCCAAGCTGGACACCGTGCGCGCCGACCTGGCGCTGGCGCTGGCGCCCACCGCGGAGTGCTTTCAGGGGTTCTGCATCGAGCGCGAGCCCGAGTCCACCTTCCTGCAGCGCTGGTGGCGGTTCTCGCTCACCTACCTGCAACTGGTCACCGCCGGCATGGTGTTCGCGTTCCTGGCGGGTGGCATCGCCGAGACCTTCCTGATGCCGGCGCCGACAACGGGTGCCGGCCCGCCGCGGCCGCTGCTCGGCGGGCGCTGGGGGCGCATCCTGAAGGGGCTCGGCATGGGCCCGGTGGTGAACCTTTGCTCAGCGTGTATCGTTCCCGTGTCGAGCGCCATGCACCGGCGCGGGCTCGGCATCGAGGGGTCGCTGGCGCTCGTGCACGGGTCGGCGACCCTCAACGTGCCCTCGCTGCTGATGATCGCGGTGGTGTTCTCGCCCCTGCTCGGCGCCAGCCGGCTCGCGCTCGGACTGACGGCGGCCTTCCTGCTCGGCCCGCTGGTCCTGTGGGTGGCGCGCACCGCTGCCTCGACGCCGGCCGCATGGGCGTCAGCGGCCGAGGATGTGGCGTGCCGACTGCCGGCGTGGGGGGATGGCGGCGTCCCGGGCGAGCCGCGGCGCAAAGGGTCGGAGGAGCAGACTTCCGCCACCGGGCGTCCCGAAACCGAAGCCGCCGGCGCCCCATCCGGGTCTCGCAGCCCGTGGTGGAACCCGGCGTCGCACCGAGAGCGGCGAGGCGCCCGCCTGGCAGGGCGCGACGAAACGAGCATTTCGGGCATGGGTGAGCGAGCCGCAACGCAGCCAGCCGGGAGGATGCATCGCCGCGCGAATGGAGCCGGAGTTTCGCCACCGGCCGCTGCGCGACCGGACGCCTGGGCAGCCGCGCCCAAGGATGCGGCGTGTGAGCTGCCGGCATGGGGGCCGCACGGCGCCCCCGGTGGACCAGAGCGGCAGGAGGCCGGGCAGCACACCTTCGCGAGCGGGCGCCTCGAGATCGTCGCTGGCGGCATCGCCTCCGGGTGTGCCCAAACCGTCACCGGCGGCGCGGCGGGCGGCCCAACCCGGGCCGCACCGGGAGCGTTCCGCAAGCCGGCAGACTCCTGGGCCGCGGTCGCCGTGGCCGGCGTGCGGCAGTGGGCGCGGGCCACCGGGCGCCTGGTCGTGCAGATGGCGCCGCTGATGGTGGTGGCCGGCTTCGCCAGCGGGGCGGCAATCCAGCTCCTGCAGCCGGAGACGGTCGACGCCTACCTCGGCGACAGCCTCTCGGGGGTGCTGGCGGCGGCTACCCTGGGTGTGCTGATCAACGTGCCGCTGCTGTTCGAGATTCCGCTGGTCGCGCTGCTGCTGGTGCTGGGGGCGGGCGCGGCGCCGAGCGCGGCGCTGCTGTTCGCCGCCGCGGCCGGGGGGCCGATCACGTTCTGGGGGCTGGCGCGGACGGTCGGGCGGCGCGGCATCGCGGCCTACGCGGCCGGCACCTGGACGATCGCCGTGCTGGGCGGGCTGCTGGTGCTGGCGGTGAGCACGCAGTTCCCGGCCCTGGCGCCGTTGCGGTCGGCGCTGGTGCCGGCGGCGCCGCCCGCCGTGAAGCAGACCCCGGCGGGGCCGACCCACGCGCGCCCGGCGGACGCAGTGCCGCTGGCGTTCCGCGACGTCAGCGTCGCCGCCGGGGTGTCCGGCGACATCTACCACTCGCTGGCGACCCACAGCCTGGGGGTGAACTGGATCGACGTGAACCGGGACGGCTGGCCCGACCTGTTCGCGGTACGCGGCGACAGCGGGCTCGCGCCGCGCCTGTTCCTGAACCGCGGCGACGGCAGCTTCGAGCCGCGCCACGACCTGCTGCCGGAGTTGCCCGGCATGGAGATGTCGGGCTCGGTGTTCGCCGACTACGACAACGACGGCGACGACGACATCTACGTGTACACCGACCACCCGGAGTGGAGCCTGCAGGGGTACAACGCGCCCGACGGGCCGCCCAACCTGCTGCTCAAGAATCTGCTTTCCGAGCATGGCGGCCGCCTGCCGGCCGCCGGGCCGCTGTTCGCGGAGGTGGCCGCGGCCGCCGGAGTGGACGACCTGGCGCCGGCCCCGTTCGGGGAGCTGCCGGCGTACCGCACCAAGGCGGCGAGCTGGCTCGACTACGACCGCGACGGCTGCGTCGACCTGTACGTCGGCCACATCGTGATCAACAACGAGGCCGACCCCGCCAACCGCGACCGCCTGTTTCACAACGAGTGCGACGGCACCTTCACCGACGCCACCGACCACGCGCTGCCCGCGGCCGCCGACTATCGCGCCGCGCTGGTGGTGTACGGCGCCCACCTCGACGACGACCTGTGGCCCGACCTGTACGTCGTGAACGTGGCCGGCAACGGTGCCAACCGGGCGCTGCACACCGACCAAGTCTACCGCAACCGGGGCGGCCGCTTCGTGCAGGTGTTCGACGACTGGCCGTGGATCGGCGACGACGCGCAGGCGGGCATGGGCATCGCCGCCGCCGACGTCGACCTGAACGGCACCTGGGACCTGTACATCACCGACCTGCTGGACGCCACCACGCTGGAGCGTCCGCCGGGCGGCAACGTGCTGTACCTGGGCGACGCGTCGGGGGCGTGGGCCGACAACAAGGCGGCCGGCGCCGGCGTGGCGGGCACCGACTCGTGGGGCATCAACTTCCTGGACGCCGACCACGACGGCTGGGAGGACCTCTACGTCGCCACCATGGTGCACCTCAACGACGAGTTGCTGTACGCGAACAATCGCAACGGCACCTTCACCAACGTGGCCGGGCAGGCCGGCTACGACGGCTACGACACTGGCGCCAGCCGCGGCAGCGCGGTGGCCGACTACGACGGCGACGGCGACCTCGACATCGCGGTCGTCAACCAGCATGAGCCGCACTGCGCGGAGGGTTCTCCCCCATCCTGCTCGCTGCAACTGCTGCGCAACGACACCACGGCCGCGGGCAACTGGCTCAAGCTGCGCCTGACCGGCACCGCCAGCAACCGCAGCGCCATCGGCGCCCTGGTGCGGGTACAGGCAGGGCCCCTCCGGCTGATGCGGCAGGTCACCGGCGGCTCCAGCGGCCACTCCCAGAACAGCCTGGTGGTGCACTTCGGCCTCGGCCGGGTGGAGGTGGTCGACCGGGTGGAGATCCTGTGGCCGTCCGGGGCACGCACGAACTGGAGCGCGCAACCGCCCGACACGCTGATCGACGTGGTCGAGGGCCGGGCGTGTACGGACGGGCAGCGCGCCGAGTGCGTGGAAGCGCCGCCCGCGCCGACGACGGCGGCGTTGGCCGGCGCAGAGCTGGCAAGCGCCCCGGACACCGCCGGCGAGACCGGCGCCGGCGCCCCGTAACCGCCGCCCGCGTGGCCGCCTCCGTTGCCGGCGAATCTGTCGCGTTCACCACCGCTGTCGGTCCCACCGGCTCTACTCGTACCCGGTGTCGCGCGCAGAGCCGCCCGAACGCCGCCGGGAGTCTCGCCACCGGCACCGTGTAACCGCTGCCCGGGCGCCGCCTCCGGGGTCGGCGAGTCGGTCGCGCGGCGCGCTCTCGGCCCGACTGGCCTGCCAAGCCAAGCTAAAATGTGAGGTCGACCGGCGGGCAGGAGGGATCGGTCACCGCGCACTGGCCGAGCTGGCCGTGGTCGTTGCTGCCCCAGCCCCACAGGGTGCCGTCGGTCTTCAGCGCCACGGTGCCGTGGCCGGCGGCGGCGACCGCGTGCCAGTCGTCGTCCCAGGTCCAGTTCCACAGGTCCCGGAACCGCTTCACCCGCTCCGGCTTGAGCTGCCGCCGGACCGTCCACCGCTGCCCGAGCTGGCCGCGGTTGTTCAGCCCCCACGCCCACAGGGTGCCGTCGCTGCGCAGCCCCACGGTGTGCGCCTCGCCGGCCGCCACAGCCCGCCAGTCGGAACCGGACCGCACCCGTACCGGCTCGGGGCGATCGGTGGTGGTGCCGTCGCCGAGCTGGCCGGTGCCGTTTGCCCCCCAGGCCCACAGCGTGCCGTCGGCGCGCACGGCAACGGTGTGGGCCTCACCGGCCGCCACCGCGCTCCAGTCCGCCCGCGTTCCCACCTGCACCGGTTCGGGGCGGTCGGTGGTGCTGCCGTCGCCGAGCTGACCGCTCCAGTTGGCGCCCCAGGCCCACAGCGTGCCGTCGGCGCGCAGGGCAACGGTGTGGGCCTCGCCGGCCGCCACCGCGTGCCAATCGGCGTGCGCGCCCACCCGCGCCGGGCTCGACCGGTTCTCCCACCCGCCGTCGCCGAGCTGGCCGAGGTCGTTGCGCCCCCACGTCCACAGCGTGCCGTCACGGCGCACGGCGACGGTGTGCCCGAAGCCGGCGGCCACGGCCCGCCACCGGCCGCCGCCGGCCACCTGCACCGGGCTCGGTCGGTCGGTGGTGGTGCCGTCGCCGAGCTGGCCGGCGCCGTTGGAGCCCCACGCCCACAGCGTGCCGTTGCTCCGTATGGCGACCGTGTGCACCGCCCCGGCGGCCACAGTTCGCCACCTGCTTCCCGCGCCCACCTGCACCGGACTGGCGCGGTCGGTAGTGGAACCGTCGCCGAGCTGGCCGGACGAGTTCCGGCCCCAGGCCCAAAGCGCGCCGTCGCTCTTCAGCACGAAGGTGTGCGAGGACGCCGCCGCGACCGCGCTCACGGTCGTCGCGCAGACGCCTCCGAGGCCGAGCGCGCACCGCACCTGCGAGCAGCCCGCCAAGGTGAAAAGCGCCGGAAGCGTCGCCACCACCACAAGCATCAAGCGCCCAGTTCCGGACCGGACGCGCAGCGACCGGTAAGGACCGCTGCGGCGTGGCACAACGCGTGGAATCATGCCACACTCGCAATCTGCGGGACACTGACTGCAGCGCTTCGCGGATTCGTGGCTCACGTCCGGCAACTGTTCCTCATCCTCGCCATCATGACGATCATCGGGCAGCGCCTGCTACCGATGATCGTCGTCCTGGGGGCGTTCTCTGGCCTGGGCATTATCCGCGTGGTACGCAGCGTGGTGCTCGCCATCAGGGAGAGCCCCTACGTGGAGGCGGCGCGCGCAACCGGCTACTCGACGGCGTGCGTCTTGGTGCGCCACGTGCTGCAGCAGATCTGGGGTCCGGTGGTCGTGGTGTTCACCGTCGTCCTGGGCGGGATCATCCCGCAGGAGTCGATCATCGGCTTCCTTGGCTTCGGGATCCCGCCGCTGACGAGGAGTTCGGGCAGCATGCTGAGCATGGAGGGCCGCATCTACATGGGGGAGGCGCCGCTGCTGGCGTTCTGGCCGGGCCCGTGCCCGGCCATCGTCGTGTATGGCATCAAATATGTTCGGAGAGGCCCTGCGTGACCTCCTCCACCCCGCCTCTGCGGCTCCAGCCGTTACTCCGCCGATCAGCAAGAGTCGAGTCTACTCGGGCGCAAGGGTGACACTGGGAAAACCGCCGTAGCGGGACCAACGAGCCTTCGATCGCGCGCTCCTCCAGTCAGTTGCACAGACCGTTCGCACGGCATGAGCGTGGGCGCGAGCGACCCATGCGTGACTCGTTGCAACCTTGTGTCTTCCTCGCCCCTCACTATGGACCGCGCCGTCATATTCCGAAGACGGATGCTATGGGATGGCAGGACGACGACAATAGGGCTTGCATCATCCGTGTCGTACGAGCTAGAATATCCATATACGGCGATCGAGGTGAAAAGCACTAAGACCCCCTCTGAATTTTGTGAGAGCGCGCTTATGGTAGTATGCCAGAAGTCTACGCCATTGCGAGGAGCGCCTCCTCGCGCCCCAAACTGGTTTCAACCTGGGCGCTATCAGCACGCGATGGCTCCCCTCACGAGCCCAACCCGCACGATTCCTCGCGAGCGGTAGTACCGTGGGTAGGATAGAGCATGTCATCGTAGCCGTTCAAGACGACTTCATCGAGAAGCAGACCCGGTCTCGCCCCATAGCCGCTCTCGCCGAGTTGATCTGGAACAGCCTTGACGGCGGGGCTTGTCGAGTTACCGTTGAGTACGAAGACAATGACCTAGGCGGGCTCTCGAAGATTGCGGTACATGACGACGGAGCCGGGTTTTCACGGGCAGAGGCGCCAACCCTCTTCGGTAATCTTGGCGGCTCGTGGAAGCGACACACGCGACACACTAGAACCAAGAATCGCTTGGTACACGGGCAGGAGGGACGTGGTCGTTACAAAGCGTTTGCTCTTGGGCAGTCCGTCGAGTGGAAGGTTTGCTATCTCCACGACGATGGAGAGCCGAGGGCATTCGAAATCAGGATTCTGGATTCCAATCTAAAAGACGTAGCGATTACCGACGAACGGCGTGAAGTCGGCCGCAAGACTGGTGTCATTGTCGAAATAGCTGATACGAAGAAGAATGCGCGAGCACTGTTTTCCGACGAACGAGTCCAGGAGCTTGCCGAAATGTTCGCCCTCTACCTGATCGGCTACAAGAACGTAACTGTTCAGATTGGAGAGCAGTCACTACGCCCCGAGGCAACGATCTCACATGAAACCACCTTCACGTTACCGCCGATCGAGTGCGAAGACGGGACGGAGTATCCTGTTGAGCTCCACCTTATTGAGTGGCAATCAGAAGGATTGCGGACGCTCTACCTTTGCTCAGCGGACGGCTTCCCTATCGATCGAGTAGATACTCGGTTCCATGTGCCGGGGTTTTCGTTTTCGGCATACATTAAGTCGAAGTACGTCGATCTTCTCCATAACGATGGCCAGCTTTCACTTGCGGGATTGACGCCCACTCTGAAGATTTCGGTTGAACTTGCCAGGACAACTATCAAGGAGCACTTCAGAGCACGGGCGTCTCATCAGGCCTGTCGAATCGTCGAAGCTTGGAAACGCGACAAAGTATATCCCTTCATAGGCGAGCCGGCATCTCCGGTCGAGAAAGCTGAACGCCAAGTATTTGACATTGTCGCGGTGAGCGTTCAAGATTATTCGCCAGATCTAGCAACAATAACACCCAAAACACAGCAACTGCACCTTCGGATGCTTCGACATGCAATCGAACGAGGTCCAAATGATCTCCAGGCAATATTGCAAGAAGTGCTCGATCTTCCAGCACGCAAACAGAAGGAACTTGCGGACCTACTCCAAGAGACCACGTTGTCAGCCATAATCACGGCTGCCAAGACGGTCGCAGACCGGTTGAAGTTCATATCGGGGCTTGAGAATATCATATTCGAGAAGCAGACGAAGGAGCGCCTCAAGGAGCGGTCGCAACTCCACAAGATTATTGCGGAGAGCACTTGGATTTTCGGCGAGCAATACAATCTGTGGGTCAGCGACAGAAGTCTCAGGAAAGTACTAGAGAAGCATAAATCGATTCTGGATCCGGAAATCGCAATCGACGATCCGATCAGCGTTAGCGGGAAGAAGCGTGCGATTGTAGACTTGATGCTCTCGCGCAGCACGCGACGTCACCGTTCTAACGACATCGAGAACCTTGTCGTCGAGTTAAAGGCTCCAAGAGTCAGCATCGGCGAAAAGGAGATCGCACAGGCAAAGCGATATGCGATCGCCGTTACGAAGGACGAGCGCTTTCACACCGTGAAGGGTGTCCGGTGGCACTTCTGGATCGTATCGAACAACTACACCGATTATGCCCGCCACGATATCGACGGCGGACCGGATCCGGACCGGCGACTCATCTTTCGCAAAGGCGAGGTGTCGGTTGGGATCAAGACGTGGGCGGAGTTGATTGAAGAGAATCGGGCGAGATTGCAGTTCTTTCAAGAACACCTCCAACACTCGGCCGACGACAGTACCGCAGTCCGATTCCTAAGGGAGCGGCACCGGGATTACTTGGAAGGGGTCGCAATAGACGAGGACATCAATCCAACGGACGCCCTCGTATAGAGGTATTCCACGTAGAGCAATTGTTCCTAATAGAGTGGATTCGAGAGCCGGACTTTACTCCGACGCGAGAGTGCTGCAGGTGACTATTGTGTCACTGCTGGTGCGCCGGTGCAACATAACGAATCGAATCTTGGCGAATCTCTCAACCCCGCCACATACCCGTCATTCGACGTCGAAGATTCACGGCCACAGATTGATCCGATGCAGTCGAGGTCACTTCACCAAATCTCGCCAGTCGGGGTGTCTGTACGAGATTGATCTCACTCTTCCGGCGGGATTCCTGATCCGCAGAATCGCGGGTACAGCTTTACCGTCCTTGTTCTGTGCGCCTATATTCTCGACAATATAGAGCCAATAAGAATCGCCACACTCACGTGCCTTTTCGAATTCCGCAATGGTCATCGTTACGCGCTTGAACTCACGGCTCAGACTCTTTATCTCGCACCATTGAGTCACTCCGGTATCGCTATCGGTTCGATACAGGTCGAACCCTGGATTATTTCTTCTGGTTGGACGGCGCCAGTTCTTGTCTCTCTCTTCATTTTGGACAAACCTAATAGCCCTTTCCTCAATCAACATGTTTCGATCATAATCGGGACTAGCCTCGGGTGCCGTCTGAAACTCCAACAACAAAGATCTTATTTCGTTTATGACTTCGGGCGACACTTGGACTCTTCGCAGTCGCCTAATTGCCTCGAGTCCGAATTCTGTTGCTCGCCCTAACGTTGTCTTTTCGGTGGCTTTAGCTGCCTAACCCGGCGGAACTGCGGATTCTGTGCAAACTTTGGTCGTAACTG
>JAPPKD010000008.1 GCA_028820215.1 Spirochaetaceae bacterium
CGCCTCGGAGCCTCAATTCAGCCAACTCTTCAACCCCAGCACGAATAAGCCGGGTGAATGTGTTTCCGGCGATCATCTTCCACGGAACCCACTCGACAGGCATACGCTCGAAGTACGTGGCGTCGACGTACCCTCCTCCGGGAGCAGTTCCAACTGATCGATCAATGCCGCGAATGTCCGGTCATCCCACGCACGCACTTCTTGCAGTGTGAGGTCGTTGATCTCTTCGTGCACGGCGGCGTTTCGCTCGTGAACCGGCAGCGCCCATAGGTTGGATCCGGGCAGCACGCGGGACTTCAACATTCCCACCATCTCCCGCTCGTACCAGATCACGTGGGCAACGATGTCCTTCCCGGACCAGCCCCCATCGACCTCAGGTTGCAGCATGCGGTCATCGTCGACTTGCGCCACGAGTGCATTCCAGCGAGCCCGTTCGGTCTTGATACTTGAAATCACCTCACGTTTGTTCATCTCATCCGGGTGCCCTCGATCGGCATCTCATCCCGTCATCCGCGAGGGACCCCGCCGAGCAGCAGCTCTGTTCCGGCGTCGCGTTCTCGCGCAGGGCCGTCATCTTCGGACCGTTCAAGGTCTCGCGGGACTTCATCCAAGCGTTCTGATAGCATATCAGGCGCACCCGCCGCTTCGCATCGGAGTTGTGGCCGCTCCCCGGTGGTAGAGCCAGCCGCTGAACAGGACCTCCTGCCTCGGCCTGGCGAGCACGTAGAGCTCGTCCGGGAACTCCACGAGCTGTCCTTCGCGGTCTGAAGATCGCCCGGAGGCTGGCGGGGAGGATGACGATGGCGCCGTTGTCCATGATCAGCTCGTCCAGGTTGTTGCCGCAGCTGACCTGCCCCGAAATCGACCTGCCGGCGTACCAGATCCTCCGGCTACGGCCTCTCGCGGTACCAGTTCTGCTCGGGCGTCCCGGGCGGGATAACGCGCACGGTCGCGCTGTGGAGTTGCACGGCGTTGCCGAGGATGGCCTTCATGCGTGTGAGGACCGGCGGATGGTCGAGCAGGAAGGCGAAACGGTCGTCCTCTTCCAGCAGCTCTCTGAAGAGGCTGCCGTACGGCCCCGAATTGGGCTCCCGGTTCCATCCGAAGGTGTCGCGCGCGTCCCGCGTCGTCCATGGCGTCGCGCAGGACCGCGACCTGCTCCGGGGTGATGGCGTCATCGACGACCAAGTACCCCCACTTCTGGAACAAGCCCACCTCCTGCTCCAGCTCGGGCGTGAGCTCGGGGTTCAGTCGCTCCGGAACGATCGAGAGGTCAGGGCGCGCCATGGCTTGCTCCGTCCAAGGCTCCATGATTAGGTCGAGTGTCGATGGCGATGGTCAAGTGCGGCCATGGGGCCACCCCTACCAGTTGAGCACTACGCACCCCTCTCGACGACAGTGCGCCCTGACGCGTAAGATACGAGAGTTGATCGAGACTTGACGAAGTCCGGGTTCATCGATCGACGAGGGAACGGAAGTCATCGCAACTACGAGCATCCTAGCGGCCTGCACATTACGACCCCTGGAAGACTTGACGATGATGCGAAGGCGTATCAGGAAAGGGAAGTCAGGAGACGAATAGGGCTTGAGGGTGAACAATAGCGCCAGTGCATCTCCCCGGCCGCAGACGGACGAATTATGACCAACTCGACTTCTTGGAGTCCGAGTCACTCGCGAATACAGCTCACCATACCAGGTCGCTTGGCGCTCCCTGCTATGCTATCGCCGCTGTAAGACACTGGGAGGACCTCATTTGGACCGACCTAGCCTCCGTGCTCGAACGTTGACGTCCCAGCTCTCCTCAGCAAAATGCGTCACCAACGATAGCGTCTGCTATCCTCGATGGTCCGCTAGTTTCGACGATCGCGAATACTTCGTAAGGGGTGCAGTGGACCAATGGCATTAAGCCTCTTCGGTCGACGCTTTCCATCCACTCTAAGAACGGGAAAATGGTCCGCCACCGCAGAGTCAGCAAAGAACACAGTACTTCTATTGAGCCTTCTATTCGCGGCTCTATGGACGCTCCTAACTGACGTCAAGCCGAAGTGGTTCAACCCTAGAAACTATCCCATACACTTGATTATTACGTCCTCAACAAAGGTCGTACAGATGCTCGATGATCGTGTCTTTGTTAGCTTAAGCGTAAACATTGAGAATCCGAATCAGGAGACGATCAAGGGTATCGGCGCATTCTACAGCGCCCGCGCGTTCTTAGAATCGACCGTGCTCGATAGTAGCAGCGAGAGCAGCAGAGTCGGACGAATCGTCGAGCACGTGAACGATGAATCCCACTCGATGAGTAATCCCTGGCGTTCCGTCGTCCGTGAGCCGACGCGTTTGATTAGCGCCGGGCGGGTGACTCCGAATGATCAGTGGATAGCCCCTAACGAAACGTCCAATAGTCAAGTAATCGTGACCGTCCCGCGCAACGTGGATGTCGTTCAAGTTACCGTTGTGATGTTCTATCAACCGGGAGAGTATGATGGACGTAGAGAGTTTAGGGTGAGAGTCGTAGAGGTCGAGGGGCGACTCAAGTACAATCTCATGATAAGGAAACGACACGACGGCGCAGATGTTGAGTGTGACGCAATCGAATCTGAAATCGTCCGGACGAGATGTGAGGAGAATTTGCCTTGGGCAGATTATGAATTCTTCGATGCCACAGACCCCGTGCATGGTAAGGAGTTCAAGGAGCAGGAGGTTACCTATGCAGAGACAGTTAGTGAAGTCGCCATTCCGCCGGCAGAGTGTTGAGTTAGCCGATAACGGTATGGTTTGATCAAGGAGTTGGCATGTTCCTATATTGTGGTGGAGAGCGATGCTGTGGAGCGTGATTCTGCTGGTGGTATTGATACCTGTGATCGAAGCTTGGGGGTCGGGTGAGGCCGATTTCACACCGCCATGTCCAGAGTGTTACGCACCGCCCCGGCAAGAATGGCCATTTGAAGGGGGTTCTGGTCTGGAGGCGCTGCGTGAACTGGAGGAGGTTCTGGAAACTGGCGATTGCGACTTCTTCGGATCGTTGCGCACGGGGGAGAGGATAGAGGCTGAGTTGAGCACGCACGTGGAGCAGAATCTCGGATTCTGGGCGTTCGGCCTCGATTATCTGACAATAGAAGGACAGAAAGATGGTCGCGAGGTTTGGTTTTGGTCGAGGGAAGCGAGTGACCATAGCCTGATAGTGGCTGATTTGGGTATGCCGGCCGGAGACTATAGGATTGTCGTCGGTTCGGTGCTGAACGGAGGCAGATTTTGCCTGAAGTGGCTATCGAGCGTGGCGTGGAAGGACGGAGACTCGCGATTGCGTTGGAGATGAGATAAGGTTGAAAGGTAAGGACGGGCGACCCGATCAACTTCGATAATCGGGTTCGAAGGTTGGGGGTGGGGAAGCGCGTAGGCGGAGCGGTGTATGTCCATCGTGACGCGCTGGAGCAGCATGATGCCGATCTTGTCGCTCGGGCGTGCTCGTGGGCTGACGCAGCAGGCGCCGACTTCTCGTGGAACGTGTGCAAGCTGTCGCCGTACCGACAGCAAGTGTCTCTGCTCCACTACCCGAGGTTCCGCGAGGATGAGCATCCAGCGCTCGCCGCGGCGGCGAGCGTGGACCTCAAGAGCGGCGAGGCGCGCGTACGACGGTACGGGGCGAACGGCAACCGACCGATCCTGCATCGCAAGGAACTCCTGTTGGATGCGTCCGACCCGGACTACGCGCGGTTCGCGGCGCTTACCGAGCAGGAGGAGCGTGCAGGGCTGTTCTCCGCGCCGAGCACGATCGGGCACGAGCGCGGGTGGTCAAAGGAGCTCGATCGACGTGGCGTGGTGATCCGGGGCCATCGGGTGCTTCGGAACGGCGGGTAGTACGTGGAAGTACGTCGGGACCGGACCGCGATAGCGCGCTCGGATCTCTCGCGGCCCGTGCAACTCCTCATCGGCAACGGCGTGCTCACGCCCAAGCACACGTTCTTCGACTACGGCTGCGGTCTCGGGGACGACGTGCGCTTCCTGCAGTCCCTCGGCTACGCCGCGCACGGCTGGGATCCGGCTCACCGGCCGGACGAAGCCCGACGCGACGCCGAGGTGGTCAATCTCGGGTACGTGCTCAACGTCATCGAGCGGCCTGGCGAGCGTGCGGAGGCTCTGCAGCGGGCGTTCGAGCTCTCTCAGAAGTGCCTGTGCGTCAGCGTGCTCGTCGGTTCTGCCGCCTATGCCGGCGAAGCTCAGACGTATGGAGACGGGCTGCTCACGTCGCGCAGCACCTTTCAGAAGTACTACCAGCAGGAAGAGATCGGCCGTTACCTCGAAGAGGTGCTCGACGCAGCGCCGATCCCGCTCGAAGCGGGCGTGTTCCTGGTCTTCCGGCACAGTGCCGATGCGCACGCGTTCCTGCTCAATCGCATCCAGCGTTCCGTGCCGCTCATCGAAGGAGTCCCGCGGCAGCGCAAGCGCATGCTGCGAACCGCGCTCATGTCGACCTTTCAGACGCAGCATACGGAGGAGTGGGCGGCGTACGCGGACTTCATCTCGGACCGCGGACGCCCTCCCGCCACCGGGGAACTCGATGCGCTGCGGGTAGCGGCGGAGAATGGTGTCGCTCCTACTGATCTGTGGGAGGCAGCCACCTCCGCGCTTCCGGAGCAGCAGCTCGCTGAGCAGCGCCGCATTCGCACCAATCAGTACTTGGTGTTCATGGCGATCAGCCGGTTCCGGGGCATGCCGAGGATGCGCGACCTGCCCGTCGCATCCCGCTTCGACATCCGCTACTACTTCCGTAGTTATAGCAATTTAAAGGAATTGAGCGAGCAAAACCTGTTTGCTGCCGGCGATGAGGAACGGGTGGCACGGCTGTGCGAAGCCGCCCCGGTCGGGGTGAACACCGCCGACGGGTACTTCGTCGCCCGGCGCGATCTGCCGGCCCTTGATCCTACCTTGCAGATCTACGCGCGCCTCGGCGAGCTGTTCTCCGGCGATCTCGATCGCATGGACGTGATCAAGATCCACAAGACCTCGCCCCGCCTCTCGCTGTTCGCGCTGAGCGACATGAGCGACGCGATGCCACGTCTGATGTCAAGGGTGAAGATCGATCTGCAGACTCAGCAGGTGCGGTTCTTCGATCACTCCACGAACGCCGAGCCGGAGCTGCTCGTCGGGAAGCAGCTCCTCGGCTTCGACGAAAGCGGCACGGACGATCGGATCGCTGCCATGGGCAGGAGGATCCTGCTGCATGACGAACCGTTCGGCCTCATTGTCCGTGAGCGCACGCTACGACTGCCGGCGTGATTGGGTTCTGCTGGAAGCGCGCACGATAGACTTCCAGCAAACGGCGTGGTACAATTCAGGCGTGCTCGGATGGGGGGGCGAGCGATGATCTACCTCGACAACAACGCTACCACCTTCCTGACTCCCGCCGTGCGCGATTGTATCGGATCGCTGATCGCCGCGCCGCTCGGCAACCCGTCGAGCCCACATCGCCTTGGCGGTGAGGCGCGCACGCTGATCGAGAAGGCGCGCGATCAGGTCGCGGCGGCACTCGGGGCGCGGTCGGAGTGCGTGCTGTTCGTAGGGAGCGGCTCGGAGGCGAACGCCATGGCCGTCGCGGCGGCGCAAACTCATAGGGACCGAGACGAGATCATCATCAGCGCGGTCGAACACTCCTCCGTGGGTGCGAACGCGGCACTGCTCTGCCGGCGTGGCTTCACGGTCCGCGAAGTTCCGGTCGAGGCATCGGGTCGGATCGACCTTGATCGATTGGCCGCCGTGGTCAGCGAGTGCACCGCGCTCGTGTCCGTGCAGTCCGTCAACAACGAGACCGGCGTCATCCAACCGGTGGAGGAGGTGGCGGCGATCAGTCATCGCGCCGGTGCCCTGTATCACTGCGACGCCGCGCAGGCGCTCGGCAAGATCCCGATCGCTGTCGAAGGCAGACATGCTCCCGATCTGTTGAGCGTTACCGCGCACAAGATCAACGGGCCGACTGGCTGTGGCGCTCTGTACGCCCGCGACCCGGCGCTGCTGCAGCCGCTCGTCGGCGGCGGCGATCAGGAGCAGGGACTGCGCGGCGGCACCGAGAACCTGATCGGCGTCGTCGGATTCGGCGCCGCCGCGGCCGAGCGCATGCGTTACATGATCGCCGTCAGCGATCTTCTGACGACCTGCCGCGACACGTTTGAGCAGGCGGTCCGTGCCGCCGAACCGCAGGTAGCGGTTAACGGCGACCGGCGACACCGAGTCGGGAACACGTCGAATCTGCGGTTTCCCGACATCGACGGCACCATGCTCATCGCCGCCCTCGACGACCGCGAGCTCTACTGCTCACAGAGCTCGGCATGTACGACCGCACGGCCGACGCCCTCTCACGTGCTCACCGCCATGGGCCTCTCGGAGGCCGAGGCATACGCTTCGCTCCGATTCTCGTTCGGCGCGCTCAACACGGTGGAAGAAGCCGAACGGGCCGCGCAGTGCGTCATCAACGCCTACCGTGACCTGCTCGATCGTCTCCATCGCTTCGGGGCGGCGTAGCCATGCGGTTTGGTGGGCATCAGACCTTCTTCGTTCGCGAGGGCTGGCTGGCCAAGGGGCTCGCACTGCTCCGTGAGGATGCGAGCGCATTCGACGACCCGTACGTCGCGGACCAACTGGGAGTCGGGCGCAACATGGCGAAGTCCATCGAGCATTGGCTGCTGGCGACCGGCTTGGCGGAGAAGACGGAGCGCCGGGGGCGAGGCCGCTTGGGCGAGCCCCGATTGAAGGTCACCGAGCTCGGCGAGGTCATCGCGCAGCACGATCCATGGTTTCTCGATCCCGGCACCTGGTGGTTCTTGCATATCAATCTGGTACGCACACCTGAGCACGCGGCCACATGGCACTGGTTCTTCAACCACTACGCATCGAGCCGGTTCGATCGCGCGACTGTGGTTGCTCAGCTTGAGCTGACTGAGCGTATGAACTCACGGAGGACACCGACACGCAAGACCTTGGAGCGCGACGTGAGCTGCTTTCTCGGCAGTTACGCGGCAGAAGTGCCGTATCGGCGCAAGGATCCGGAAGAGGAGATAGACTGTCCGTTTCAAGAACTGCGGTTGATCCGCCACTTCCGCGCCTCCGGCTACTACGAGCTGAACCGCCGCAGAAAGTCCATTCCGCAGCAAGCTTTGCTGTATGCCCTGCAGGCGCCCGAACTGGTGGTCGATGCGAGCGCCGGTACCGTCGACGTGACCTTGCACGACCTGCATCGCATGGACGGGGGCCCGGCCCAGGTCCTCGCCCTTTCGGCGGATGCCTTTTTCGAACACCTAGTGGAGCTCGACGCGACCCATACAGAAGCCCCGCTCACCATGAGCGGCCTTGCCGGGGATCGACAGTTGCGCTTCGAGCGCAGTTCGGCTCCGGAACTGATGGCTCGGCATTTCGACATCGTTCCCGGGGAGTTGGTCCATGCCTGACCTACTTCTCCCCGATTTGGATGAAAGACACAAGACCAACAAAACGGATGCTAACGGTCGTGGTCAGCACGACAAGGAGAGCCGGCAGGTACGCATTGGCGCGACAATCGAATCCGGTGTGTCGGAAATCACTATGCAGCTTCGCTCCATCAACGTCACGCTCGACAGCGCTATCCCGCAGCATATCGCCCACTTCTTCCCCACGGCGAAGAGCGCTCGGCTGTTGCGGTCATGGCTGCACCCCGATGAGTCGGCTAGCTGCTTCGTGGTGGCTCCCTACGGCACCGGCAAGTCTCTGACCGCGACTTTTTTCCTCCAAATGGTTGAGAATCTCTCGACGTCGGAGGAGGTTCTTGGCCGGATCAGCGATCGATTCACCAATGTTGACAGCGAACTAGCGAACGAGCTGAGGTCGCGGATCGGTAGCGATCAGAAGGCGCTGTTTACACGACGCGGTGCTACGATTGCTCTTTCCGGGTTTCAACCCCACCTGCCTTCGGCCATCCGACACTCGCTCATCGCCTCGCTGAAACGTACTGGCAACAAGAACGCAGCCGCATCGGCTACTCGACGGACCGTCACTTCAATGGATGACCTCATCTCGCTGCTCAGTGCGGTCCGCCATCGCTACTGCCCAGAACCCATTGACCGCATAGCGATTGTATGGGATGAGTTCGGTCGTCATCTTGAGGAGCTGATCCTCAGGGGAACGGCAGCAGACCTGTCCGATGTGCAGACGCTTGCGGAGTTCTGCGCACGCACTAAGCGAGTCCCGATTACGTTCGCGTTGTTGCTCCATCAGGGATTGACACGCTACGCCACCAACACCTCGGTCACGGTACAGCGTGAGTGGAAGAAAATCGAGGGTCGCTTCGAAACGGTGCAGTTCGTCGACGACAGCAAGGAGCTGTACCAGTTGGTCAGCCAGATCGTGCGGCAGAGCAGATCTGTCGATCCCCCGGATACAGAGGCGGTGGCGCGAAGCGTGCAGAGGTGCGACGAAGTTGGAGTTTTCAGTGACTTCTTGCAGCATGAGACGCAGTGCATGCTGTCGGACTCCTATCCACTGGAGCCGATGACCCTGTACTTGCTGCCGCGAGTGTCTTCGCGAGTGGCGCAGAACGAACGGACTCTATTTACCTACCTCAACTCGCTTGACGCGGGGACATCCGTGTCGCCGGACAGCCTGTACGACTACTTCTCCGATGCGATGCGAACAGACACCTTGCCGGGCGGCAGCTATCACACATGGCTGGAGACCGAGAGTGCGCTTCACAAGGCCCGCCACGGCGCCGACGAGAAGACTCTCAAGTGCGCGTGCCTGCTCGGCCTCGGCTTGGTCGGAGAGCGTTCGCGGGTCAGCCGACGGTTGCTTGAGTGCGCGGTCTCCGGATACGAAGGCGACAAGGGAGCGCGCGCTAGCGTGAAGCGCCTAATCGACGCGAAGCTTTTGCTCTACCGGCGGAACGCCGACAGTGTCTCTATCTGGCACGGCACAGACCTCGATCTTCGAGGGCGTCTCGTTCAGGAGAAGGAACGGTTGGGGCCGCGCTTCGATCACGTCTCGTTTCTGACAACCGAGGCTCCTCCCGCTCCGTGGAAACCGATCCACTACAACGTGGAATACGGTATAGAGCGATCGTTCGATACGCGCTACATCGGCGCCGGGGACATCATGATCGCGGATCGCATCGCGGAGGCGCTGACGCGGCTGCCGTCGGCAGACGGCGTGCTGTACTTGGTCGTCCCTGACTCGTACGAAGAGGCGGAGGAAGTTCGGCAGCGCGTTGCTAGGGAGGCGCTGCCTTCCGATGTGGTGGTCGGCGTGCCGCGCCATGTCGGAAGGCTGTCCGAAGTCGCGCTCGACGTGCGCGCGCTGCAGCTATTGAGGCAGGACACTAGCCTACTTGCCGAGGATCCGCTCGCGGAGTCGGAGCTCGCACAGATGACCGACGACGCTCAGGGATACCTCTCCCATCAACTCAGTCGGATGTTTCAGCCGTCCCCCGAAGGTCCGGAGTACCTGTGCGGTCAAGACTTTCACGAGATCTCGTCAGCCAAGGAGTTACGGCAGCTACTGTCGAAGGTTATGCGGGACGTATACCCGCTGACGCCACGCGTCAAGAACGAGCTGATCGTCCGGCGCCGGCTGCGGCCCGCGATCGTGAACTCACGCAAGAAGCTGATCCTGGCCATACTCGAGCGTTCAGGTACAGAGAGCCTAGGGCT
This sequence comes from Spirochaetaceae bacterium, assembly GCA_028820215.1. Next base: position 9,669 of record JAPPKD010000008.1, read on the forward strand.
TGAGGGGTATCGGCCCGACATGTCCATGTTCCGCACGGTGCTGCTCTTGACTGGGTTGTATCGATGCGACCGTCAATTCTCGGATGATGAGGACTCGGCATGGAGGTACGCCGCTCCTCGAGAGGTGGCGGATCCGGGGTTGCGTGACGCATGGAACCATCTGCGGGACTATCTGACGGTCCCCCTGAATCGGCCGAAGCCCTTGGTCGACTTGGTTTCGCTGCTGAGCAGCCCCCCTTATGGAATGCGGGCGGGTATCGTGCCGATCCTTCTCGCTGCTGCGCTGCGGGCGTTTCCCGGTCCCATCAGCATCACTCGGATCGACGGCGAGTACGTCAGCGACCTGCTACCCTCGACGATCGAACGGATGGCCGCTCACCCGGATGAGTACCAAGTATTGGTCCCCGAACTCACTGCCGTTCAGAAGGCATTCCTCGATGGGGTGGCTGCGCTGTTCGGCTTCGCGGATGAAGCCGCGATAGAGGAGGATCCGGTCCGTCGCTCTCACGATGCCTTGGTGGAGTGGCGGAGTACGCTTCCCCACAGCGCACTCACGTCGCGGTATCTGTCCCCTCAAGGGCGCAGGTTCGGCAGGCTCATGAGCGCTGCAATCGATCCCCATCGGATGCTATTTGAGGCATTGCCCCTGGCCCTCGACCTGAACGGCGGCAGCGCTGACGAGTTGCTGCGTGCGCTGGCCGACTGCAAGACGGAGATTGAGGGCGTCGTGCGGTGGAATTACGACGCGGCCGAACGTGCTATCCGCTCCGCATTCCCGCCGCTGAACGGAACTGCGACCCTTCGCCAAGTCGTAGGCGCGTGGGCCGACTTCTTTCCCGGGACCGTCGCCCAAGAGGTCAAGGACGGCATTGCCCGCGCCCTCATCACGCGAGCCTGTATGGGCTACGACACCGACCGCGCAATGGCAGATGCCCTCGCGACACTGCTTGTCGGCAAGCGTATCGACCGTTGGGAAGACAGCTCGATCGTAGTATTCGAGCGTGAGCTAGGCGCCGTGATACGCCGCGTCGAGGACACGGTACTCAGCCTTGCTGCGGCCGCAGACGGCGTTCGTGACCGCTCCATCGTCGACATCGCGACCTCTAGGCTGCAGGCATCGCTACGGGCTATCACAAACGTCGCTGGCCCGGACGAGGCGCGCACTATCGTCGATCGGACACTGGGGCAACTTACCAAGGAGGTCAGTGCCAATGGCTGAACTGCATGAAGCGCTAGAAGCTCTCGCTGATCCAACGATCCGCCACATCGTCCCGGTGTCGGGCGGGAAGGACTCGGCCGCACTCGCCATCTACTTGGCACAGACCTACCCGCAGATCCCGGCCGAGTACGTGTTCTGCGACACTGATGCTGAGCTGCCGGAGACGTATGACTACCTAGATCGACTGTCCGCACTGTTGGGTAAGACCATTCACCGAATCAACGCGCTCGACTACATGAAAGTGACCCGAAAACCGACACGGAAGGCTTTTGATTTCGTGCTCAACGAGATGTATTCTGGCTTTCTTCCGAGCCCTCAGGCGCGCTGGTGCACGCGGAAGCTAAAGATCGAACCCTTCGAGCGTTACGTCGGTTCGGAAACCGCTTTCAGCTACATCGGGATCCGAGCCGATGAAGATCGGCAGGGTTACACGCCGAAGAAGCCACCCGTACTCTCCGACCGGCCTAACATCGTTCCTGTATACCCGTTCAAGGACGATGGCATCGACCTCGCGGGGGTCAAGGAAGTCCTCGAAATCTCCGGAATCGGTTTGCCGGACTATTATCGGTGGCGTTCTCGATCAGGGTGTTATTTCTGCTTTTACCAACAGATTGGAGAGTGGCAACGTCTTCGATTTGAGCATCCGGACCTCTTCGAACGGGCGAAGAGTTACGAGGAGTCGGGAGGATCAAGCCGCTATACTTGGGTTCAAGGCAGGGACCTCACTAGAATCGAGGCACTCGACAAACAACTTCCCGTGCAATCCGTGGACGAAGCAGAGGGGTGCGCAATCTGCCACCTGTGATATGGACGTCTGGACAGTGCCAGTAGATGTTCGTTGCTTCGTCCCCGAACGGAGCCTGCGCGGAGCTGTTGGCAGGCGGCCACTCATGGGGCAGCGTCGCGATAATACTCGACTCGCCTGTGTTGGCACCTACGGAGCGTGTAACCGAAGTGACGGAACTCCGTTGGAATCTCGAACGTGTTGAACCACCTTCCCCGGATTGTGGAACATTGCAGCCCCTATGATCGGCAGTTTCCGTTTGCCTTTCGGAGTTTTCAGCGCATCCCCGGGAACGTTCACGGTGTGTACGGGATCTGGTTTGGGCGCCGCTGCATCTACGTAGGAAAAGCCGATTCTCAACCCATTTCGACGAGATTGAGGCAGCATTGGGAACACTCTCATAACGACGGTTTGCAGGCGTGGATCAAGTCTAAGGGAAGACGCTTGAGAGTCAGCTATCTAGCCTTGTCCTCACGGAAGAACATTGACATGTATGAGCGATACTTCATCGCTCGTTTTCAGCCGGTGACAAACAAGGTAAGATATGAGATGCATCAAGTCGTGCCGTGCGCGCCGGAACGATCACACAAATAACTTACACCAAAGGAGAAACGACAATGGCTACAGTCTTGCCTGCGATGCAGGGAATCATGGGATCGACCCACTATTGGTTGGTGACGATGCCCGCGAAGGAGCTTACCGAGCGCCTCACCATTCCGCAGCATATTGAAGGGTGGGAGGATCTGTCGGTTGAGGAGCGCTACCAGCGAGACATCGACTACACTCGGGTACGAAAGCAGATCGCCCCATACCTCATGACGGACGATGATAGGTTCTTCGGTGCGTTCATTGTAAGCGTCATGAACTCGGATAGCGTGGAGTTCGAGCCGCTGGGTACCATGGTGTCCAAGATACCGAATCTCTACAAACAAGCTGGGAGTTCGCTTGGGTTCCTTACACTCGCCGGAAGTGAGGTGCTTGTGCCGTTGGATGGTCAGCATCGGCTTGCGGCTCTTGGTTTTGCGATTACGGGGAAAGACGAGAAACAGCGGGCGATGGAGGGTTTTGAGGCGAACATCGGGGTGGCGAGTGACGACTGTACGGTCATCCTGATCAAGCATGATGCAGGGAAGTCACGGAAGATCTTCAACAAGGTGAACCGGTATGCAAAGAAGACGACAAAAGCGGAGAATCTGATCACAGCGGATGATGATGTGATTGCGACGATTGTACGAGAGAATATCGCTGAGGAGGTAATTCCGGCGCGTCTTGTGAACTACAAGAGCAATACCTTGACTGCTCGTGCGGAGGAATTTACTACACTGTCGACGCTCTACGAAGCGACGAAGGTGCTGTTGGAGGACCTGCAGGGGAGTAGGATAGATACGCAGACGCTTCCGGATCAGGCGACGACAAAGACGCTACGAGACGAGGCGGTGGAGTTCTGGAGTGGTCTGTGCGACAGGGTTGACCTTTTTGGGAGCGCACTACATGACGCGAGCTCAGGCGGGGACGACAAGCGGCGGGAAGTGAGAAGCAGCTTTGTGCTGGGGAAGCCGATTGCGCAGTTCGCACTCGCGCAGGCGGTGGTGCGGCTGCGGGCGGAGGACGAGAAGGGGGCTCGTGTGAGCTTGGAGGAAGTGTGCAATCGGGTGAATGGTGTGGACTGGTCGGTGGAGAGTCCGATTTGGCAGGGTGTGCTCATGAGTGGAGACAGGGTCGTAGCTGGACGAACTGCCGCTCGGTTCGCTGGCCGCGTAATGGCTTATTTCCTGGGCGAGGAGCTCGGGGAGGACGAGTTGAGGGCACTAAAGGAAGATCACATGAAGACGACCGAGAGGGAGTTGCCGGAGCGGCGTTCGGAGTAGGGATCGGTTTTGTCGGAAGGGAATGAGGTAGGAATTGACAGCGGTCAGATGTAGCCAGGCGAGCTGAGCAGGTCCGGCTGGTCGGGGAGGCGCTCCAGGACGTGGTCGGGGTAGATGGACATGCGCTGGAAGGGGAGGTTGTCTCGTCCGATCGCCGGCATGTAGTTGAAGAACACGGAGCGGCGGATGGAGCGGTTGGTGACCGGGTAGGCGTTGTGGGTCATGCCCTCGGAGAAGATCACCACGTCGCCGGGGGCTGCGAGCACGGGGACGGCCATCGGGTTGCGGCTGGCGTCTTCCATGTCGAAGGGGCAGCGGAAGTTGGCCTTGTGGCTGCCGGGGATGGCCGCGAACGGCCCGTTCTCCACGCGCGTCATGTCGGAGAGGATGATGACGCTCTTGGTGCTCTTGCAGGCGAAGCGCCCGTTGGTGTGGTCGTAGCCGTAGTAGATGTCCCGGTCGACCGGGAAGCCGCCGTTGTGCAGGCCGCCGCCGGGGGCGGGGCCGACCTTCTCGATGTAGTAGGTGGCGGAGAGGTAGATGCGGCCGCCGGCCAGCTCGGTGTGGATGGCGTTGAGGACGGGGTCGCGCACGATGCGATCAAACTTGGCGGTGCCGCAGATCGCGTGGTCGACGCGGCCGATGCCGCCGGTGGCGGGATTGGGGGCGCGGTCGGGCCGGTGCTCGCCCTTCCAGAACGGATGCTCGGGGTCGGCCATGGCGTTGTGCAGGAAGTAGCTGGCGACGCCCAACCGCGTGTAGGTCGCGTAGTCGATCGGGATCGCCTGCAGCTCGTCGATGCCGGCATGGAACTCGGCGACCGCTTCGGCGTCGAAGTGCTGCGGGAGCACGAGGTAGCCGCGCAGGTCGAACTCGTATTTCTGCTCGGGAGTCAGCTCGTAGGCGGGGGCGTCGGCATCAGCCATCGGCGGTGCTCCTCGACTCGCGCCAGACCATGCGGCGTGCGGTCCCGTCCATGATCAGCGCGCGGTCCTTCTCGCCTATATCGGGCAGCAGATCGTCGAGCACGCGGGTCAGCTTGCCATAGCCGGGATCTTCCTGGATCCAGGGGTAGTCGGTGGCCCACATGCAGTGGTCGGCGCCTATCTCTATCACCAGCTCGCTGTGCCAGCGCCGCAGGTCCAGGTACGGGTAGGGCTCCTGACTGAAGGCGTATTGGCCGGACAGCTTGACGCACACGTTCGGGAACTGCGCGAGTCCGAGCGTGTTGTGGCGGGTCAGCGGCATGTCGAAGGAGAAGGTGCGCCGGACCATCCGCGGCCGGCCCTGGTCGTCGGTCGCCATGGACCCTGGGGCCGGGCAGATCATCAGGTGGTTGAACACCACCGTGAGCTCCGGAAACGCGTCCAGCAGCCACGGGGTCAGGTGCGCGTCGGCGGCGCGGGGATAGAGCCAGACGATGTAGTCCCTCTCGGCGGCGTGCTTCCAGAACGGGTAGGTCGTGAAGGTGCGCACGTCCATCGGCGCGGTCGGATCGAGCGGCCCGCCGATCCCGTGCAGCCGGAAGCCGACGATGCCGCCGTCCTCGGCCAGCCGGTCCATGTGGTCTTCCGGCTGGCGCGGGTCCGGCACCAGGCCGATCCCCTTGAACCGGTCCGGGTAGCGCTTCAGGCAGTGGCGGAGGTAGGCATGGGTTTCGAGCGAGGTGCCGCCGATCTGCACCAGCATGGCCCGCTCGACGGCGTGTGTCTCCATCAGGCCCAGGAGCTTCTCGGCGCTCTCCTCCCGATCGGCCGGCATGGTATCGCTGACCTCGCGCGGGAACTCGCGCGATGCCTTGGCGAAGACGTGGACGTGGGCGTCGATCACGAAGCGGGCCTCCCGATCTCGTCGTCATCGCTCCCCGGCTCGCGCCAGACCATGCGGCGCGCGGTGCCGTCCATGATCAGCGCGCGGTCCTCCTCGCCTAGATCGGGCAGCAGATCGTCGAGCACGCGGGTGAGCTTGCCGTAGCCGGGATCCTCCTGGATCCAGGGGAAGTCGGTGGCCCACATGCAGCGGTCGGCGCCCATCTCCATCACCAGCTCGCCGTGCCAGCGCCGCAGGTCCAGGTACGGGTAGGGCTCCTGGCTGAAGGCATACTGGCCGGACAGCTTGACGCACACGTTCGGGAACTGCGCCAGGCCCAGGGTGTTGTGGCGGGTCAGCGGCTGGTCGTTCGTGAAGGTGCGCCGGATCATCCGCGGGCGGCCCTGCTCGTCGGTCGTCATGGACCCCTCGGGCGGGCAGACCATCAGGTGGTTGAAGACCACCGTGAGCTCCGGAAACGCGTCCAGCAGCCACGGGGTCAGGTGCGCCTCGGCCGCGCGGGGATAGAGCCAGACGATGTAGTCCTTCAGGGCGGCGTGCTTCCAGAACGGATAGGTCGAGAAGGTGCGCACGTCCATCGGCGCGGTCGGATCGAGCGGGCCGCCGATCTCGTGCAGGCGGAAGCCGACGATGCCGCCGTCCTCGGCCAGCCGGTCCATGTGGTCCTCCGGGCGCCGGGGGTCCGGCACGAGGCCGATCCCCTTGAACCGGTCCGGGTAGCGCTTCAGGCAGTTACGGAGATAGGCATGGGTTTCGAGCGAGGTGCCGCCGATCTGCACCAGCGTCGCCCGCTCGACGCCGTGCGCCTCCATCAGGCCGAGGAGCTTCTCGGCGCTCTCTTCCCGGCCGGCGGGCAGAGTGTCGCTCACCTCGCGCGGGAACTCGCGCGAGGCCTTGGCGAGGACGTGGACGTGGGCGTCGATCACGAAGCGAGCCTCCCGATCTCTTCCTCCGTGAGGGCGCGGCGGTACAGCCGCAGGTCGCGAATCCTGCCGTTGAAGGTGTCGATGGCGCCGGCGCCGATTCGCAGCGGCTGGTCCGTCGAGAGGTCGAAGGCGGAGCCGTCGAAGACCGGCGAGGTCGCGACGCGGCTGCCGTCGACGTGGAGCTCGAGCCGCCCTCCCCTGCGCACGGCGGCCAGGCGGCGCCAGCCGGGCTGCAACTCGTGATCGTGGGTGACGTTGGCGCCCGCCTGCAGGGCGCAGACGAGTCCCGAGGGGAGGGTGCCGGCGAACAGCCGGCCGCGGTAGACGGCCATCGACCAGACGCGGCGGTACTTCACGTCGGGGGAGGTGTCGAGTTGCCCGGTGAGGGTCCAGGTGTCGCCGCCGTCGTAGCGGTAGACCCGGCCCAGCGGCAGGGTGCCGGCGTAGAGCTTGCCGTTGTAGACGGCCATGGCCATGACCTCCAGCTCTTCGCCCAGGCGGCCGACGCAGGTCCAGGGATCGCTTCCGTCGTCGCGGAAGACCTTGCCCTCCGGCCAGGTGCCGGCGTGCAGTTTCCCGTGGTGGGCGGCGAACGAGTAGACCTGGGAGACGCCCTGCTGGCCGCCGGCGTGCGCCCAGTGGCTGCCGCCGGCGTAGCGGAACACGCCGCCCGACTCGCCGCCCTCGTTGCCCGCTCCGTAGAGGTGGCCGTTGAAGACCCCGAGCGACATCATGCGGCGGCCGGGCGTGCCGCAGTGCGCCCAGCGGTCGCCCCCCTGGTAACGGAACACGCCCTGGCTGTAGAGCGGGATGGCGTAGAGCTCGCCCCGGTAGACGGCCATGCCGGCGCACGAGTCCGCGCCTTCCATGCGGCCGACGCTCACCCACTCCGAACCGCCCGCGTAGCGGTACAGGGCGCCGCCGGGATTGCGGTTCTCCGACTCCGGCAGCGCCGAGCCGCCGGCCCGGTAGCGCGACGTGCCGGCGTAGAGGTCGCCGTCGAAGACGCACAGGGAGGCCACGGTGTTGGCGGCGTCCGGGCTCCCGCACGGCTCCCAGCCGGCCCTGCCGTCGTAGCGGTAGACGCCGCCGGCCTCGTCAGCGCCGGTCTCGAAGGTGCCGGCGTAGAGGTCGCCCCGAAAGACGCACAGGGAGTAGACGCGCAGGTTGTTGCCGGGACGGCCGCAGTCGGCCCATGCGCCCTCGCTGCCGGCGTCGATGCCGAAGTGGAGGTGGCGGTAGTTGGCCTGGGCGGCGGTCACGCCGGCGTTGTTGAGCAGGCTGAGCTGGAAGCCGGTCCGGGTGGCGGGCGCGTAGCGGCTGACGACATCGCCCGGCACGTCATCGAGCACGGCGTCCGTGTGGATCTGGACGGCCAGCGTGAAGTCGCCGGTCCCCAGGTCCAGGCCGGCCGACGGGGGAACGACGACATGGGCGCCGCGGCCGTCGAAGACGGCGCCGCCGGCCGCGAGGACAGCGCCCTGGTTCCGGCCGTGGTGGCCGTTTCCGGAGTGATCACGGCAGTCGCCCGCAAGCGGCCAGTGCGCGAGCAGGCCTGTATCGGTGCCCATCGGGATCCTGCCCGGCACCATAGGTCGCTCGGGGCGGGCCGTCAAAACGGGGGCGGCTCAGCAGCCGCCGGCCGGCTCGACTACAATCGGAGTTGCCATGATCGACTATCGAGAGCTCGGAGCGCGGACCCTGATCAACGCCAGCGGCACCATCACCACGCTCGGCGGCAGCCTGATGTCCGCGGAGGTGCTGGAGGCGATGCGCACGGCGGCCGGCGCGTACGTCGACCTGCCGGATCTGCTCGTCAAGTCCGGCGAGTACCTGGCGCGGCGCATCGGCGTGCCGGCGGCGTTCGTATCCTGCGGCGCGGCGAGCGGCATGCAGCTCGCGGCCGCGGGTTGTCTGACCGGTACCGACGTCGAGCGGGTGCGGGCACTGCCCAACACGTCCGGGTGGGCCAACGAGTTCGTGATCGGCAGCGTCGATCCGCACTTCTACATCCACCAGGGCATCGAGGCGTGCGGCGGCAGGCTGGTTCGCGTGGGCAGCAGCGCCGCCCTCAGCACCGAGGAGATGATCGGCGCCATCGGCAGCAGTACGGCCGCGGTCGTCTTCTTCCTGGGCAGCCAGCCCATCGAACAGCTCGCCGAGGTGGCGAGCGGAGCCGCCGAGCGTGGCGTTCCGGTCATCGTCGACGCCGCCGCGCAGTTGCCGCCGCGTTCCAACCTGACCGAGCTCGTCGCCAAGGGCGCGTCGCTGGCCGTGTTCAGCGGCGGCAAGGGGCTGCGGGGTCCGCAGTGCACGGGCCTGGTGGTCGGCACGCCCGAGCTGGTCGCCGCCGTGCGGCTGAACTCCAGTCCCGAGAGCGGCATCGGCCGGGCGATGAAGGTGGGAAAGGAAGAGATCATGGGGCTGCTGGCGGCGGTGGATCGGTTCCTGGCCTCCAGCGACGCGGAGGACGTGGCGCGCTGGCGGGCGCAGGCAGCGCACATCGCCGACACGCTCGTCGCGGCGTCCGCGGCGCCTGCAGCGGCCGTGTCGATCACGGGCAGGGGGCAGCGCGCGTTTCCGGACGTGGCGCCGCGCCTTCACGTCGAGCTCGATCCCGAGCGGGCGGCCGCCGTCGTGGAGGAGCTGTGGAACGGCGAGCCGTGCATCGCCATGCGGCAGAGCGGAGGCGGCGTGGTCGTCGACCCGATGACGCTGGAGCCCGGCGACGAGCAGGTCGTCGCGGCGCGCCTGTGCAGTGCCCTGGAGATGCGTGCCTGAAGCGGGTCAGCCGGTGGCAGCGCTTCTCATCGGCTCCAGGCTGAGCAGCTTGCGCCGCGCGGAGGTCGTGCACCGGTCCGCGATGCTCTTGTAGTCGTCCCTGTTCGCGTTTTTCTCGCTCCACTTCTCGTAGATGAGGATGATCGACTTCCGCGCCTTGCCGGTCCTGTTGACCATCGAGGTGTGCCATCCGTAGGAGTTGAACAGCACGGCGTCGCCGGCCTTGCCGGCGAAGGCGCGGTGGCCGGGCATGGTATCCAGCGGCCGGGGATTGGGGCACTCGCCGGCGTCCGGCTTGTGGCTTCCCGGCACATAGCCGAAGGCGCCGCCGTCGGCGGGAACGTCGTCGACGTAGATCTGCACCTTCATGTGCAGGGGGTAGGAGTGCGGGACGTCCGCGTGCCAACGGAGGTAGCTGACCGGCTGCGCGGGCAGGGTCCGCACCTGCGGCGCGAGCAGGAGCAGCTCGTCGTCAGCGAAGTCCATCAGGTAGGGGTACCAGAAGGGGTGGTCGATCAGGTCGATGAAGGCGTCGTCTTTCTCGAACGGATTCTCGATGTCGAAGAACCCGCCCGGTCGCGTGCCCTGTGCGATACCTTCCAGCCATTGCGCCTTTTCCTCGCCTGCGCAGCGGTCGAATGCCTGCTGCAGGCGAGTCAGCTCGGAGCCGGCCATGGCTCCCTCCAGGAACAGGTAGCCGTTCTTCTCCCAGAACCGTCGCTCGCCGTCCGTCGGGTGCTGAGCCATCGCGGGTACGCGCCGTAGCGTAGCACGGCCGGCCTGCGGTGCGTCGATTGCCGGCGCCTGCGCCCGACAGGCAGGATTCCGGGACATGGACCCGACCACAGAACGCGGTGCCGGGCTGAACCGGCAGCTCGTCCGTGACGGCTACTGCCACGTCCCCGGGGTGGCGCCGTCCGGCCTGATCGAACGGGTGCGGGCGTTCGCCGACGGCGCCGCCGACGGCCTGTCCGACGCGCAGAAGGAGCGGACCCGTTTCCAGGGTTCGATGATCCAGGTGAAGGAACACGAGGAGATGCTGCCGCTGATCGTGCTGCCGGCGGCGCGCGCGGTGCTGGCCGGGATGGGCTATCCCGGCGCGCGCTTCATGTCCGGGTACATCATCAGCAAGCCGCCGCTGGTGGCTCCGCCGCTGTTCTGGCACCAGGACGGCATCGTCTGGGACGACCCGACCAGCTACACCGACGAGCCGGTGCAGGTGTTCCTGATGTACTACCTGATCGACACCAACCGCCGGAACGGGTGCTTGCGGGTCATCCCGGGCTCGCATCGACGCCGCCATCGGCTGCACGGCCTGCCGCCGGCCCATGGCGAGGACCTGGCGCAGGCCGGGGAGCATCATCCCGCGCTGCAGCCCGACCCGGACGAGGTGGACGTGCCGGTCCGCGCAGGCGACGTCGTGATCGGCGACGCGCGCCTCTTGCACTCCGCTCACCCGAACGCCTCGGGACAGCGCCGCACCGTCATCACCCTGTGGTTCCTGCCGACCTGGCCCGACCTCCCCGAGCGCCTGCATGCGTTCTACGGCAGCCGCAACGTCCTGGAAGGGAAGCCGGAACGCTGGAGCGACGCCGGCTGGCGCGCGCTGCGCGGCGTGCTCGCCTGGTACGACGGCCCCGTGGAACCCCGGGAGGTCAGCCGGATCCCGGACGCCCGCCTCGCATGACGGTTCTCTTGCCGCGCCGTCAGTTGCGTGGTACGACAACCGGTCAAGATGGCTACCGCTTACGAACCTCTTTCGGATGTCCGCCGCAACCTCAGAGTGGCGTGGTACCGCTGCCCGATCGAGCCGGCCACGCTCAGGCGGCTGATGCAGCGCAGCGACCTGCAGGGATGGCTGCAGTCCGGCGGCCACCTGCTCCTGTACCTGGCGCTCGGCGCCCTGGCGTTCCGGCTGTGGGCCGCGCAGGCGTGGGTGGCCTTCGCCTTCGCGCTGTTCGCCCATGGCACGGTGGCGAGCTTCATCCGCGGCGTCGCCCCGCACGAGCTCGCGCACGGCACGGTGTTCCGCACCAAGTGGCTGAACCACGTGTTCCTCTACCTCTACAGCGTGCTGAGCTGGTGGGACCCGTACGACTACGGCACCAGCCACACGTACCACCACCGCTACACGCTGTACCCGGAGGGTGACCGGGAGAACCTGCTGCCGCTCAACCCCAAGGTCGGCGGCCCGTGGTTCCTGATCCAGATCTTCACCGTGAATCTGACCGGGCGTCCCGGCCGCACGTTCGGCAAGGGCGGGCTGATCTCCACGCTCGTGGTCACCTTCATGTCCGCGATCGGCAAGGTCGGCTACGTGCGGACGCCGGCCGGCGAGTGGGTCAACGCCCTGCACTCCGACCAACCGGCCGAGGCGCGCAAGTCGATGTGGTTCTCGCGCGTGCAGCTCGCCTTCCACGGCACCGTGGCGGTCTACGGGATCATTTCCGGGTACTGGATCCTGCCGATCCTGGTCGGCGTGGCGCCGCACATCGGCAACTGGCTGGTGTACCTGTGCGGCCTGCCTCAGCACTGCGGCCTGCGCGACAATGTCGCCGACTTCCGCAAGTCGACGCGCTCGATGAAGCTCGATCCGCTCTCGACCTTCCTCTACTGGCGGATGAACTGGCATGCCGAGCACCACATGTACGCGGGGGTGCCGTGCTACAACCTCAGGAAGCTGGCGCGGGAGATCGCGCACGACATGCCCGAGCCGCGCACCCTGTGGGGGGCGTGGCGGGAGATGCGCGAGGTCTGGAAGCGGCAGCAGACCGACCCCGGCTACCAGTTCGACACCCCGCTGCCTGACGAGGCGGCCCCGGCGGATGCGCGGAACGGCCGTTCCGACCGGCCGGACGATCTGGAAGCCTCCATAGGCGAGCTGGCGCCGCAGGGGCTGCGAACCGCTCCCGAGCAGCGGTAGGACGGATGGCGGCCGCGGAGCGCGACGGCCGGCCCGCCGGCGGGGCGGGCTGCCTCGAGGGAAAGTACGCGCTGGTCACCGGCAGCACGCAGGGACTGGGCGCGGCCACCGCGCGGGCGTTCGCGGAGCGCGGCGCGGCCGGCGTCGTGGTGACCGGCCGTGACGCCGAGCGGGGTGAGGCGGTCGCGGGCGAGCTTGCCGGTCCGGGTTGCGACGCGCGGTTCGTGGCGGGAGACCTCGCCTGCCTGGACGACTGCCGGAACCTGGTGGCGGCCGCCGACCGCGCATTCGGTACGCTGCACGTCCTGGTCAACGCCGCGGCCCTCACCGAGCGCTCCACGATCTGGGACACGACGCCGAAGTTCTACGAGCGGGTGATGGACATCAACGTGCGCGCGCCCTTCTTTCTGACGCAGGACGCGGTCAGGGTGATGCAGCGCGAGGGCGTGGCCGGGTCGATCGTCAACGTGTCGAGCGTGGCCGCGCACGGTGGCGAGCCGATGCTCTGCCCGTACTCGATCTCCAAGGCGGCCCTGAACGCGATGACCAAGAACGTCGCCTACTCGGTGATGCGCCATCGCATCCGCGTGAACGCCCTCAACCTCGGCTGGATGGACACGCCGGGCGAGGACGCGATCCAACGCCGCTATCACACCGACGGCGGCGACTGGCTTGCCGACGCCGAGGCCGCGCAGCCGTTCGGGCGGCTGATCAAGCCGGCCGAGGTGGCCCGCACCATCGCATACCTGGCCTCGGAGGAGTCCGGCGTGATGACCGGGGCGCTGATCGACTACGACCAGTCCGTGTTCGGAGCCGGCCGCCAGCCGATCCCGCCCCCGATGGACGAATGGCCGTCGGTCGCGGGCGTGTCCTTCGCCTAGCTACACTGACCATGATGGCTCAGCCCAGCGCGACGCACGACGTCGACTCCGTTCTCGATTCGTTTCTTCGGCGAATCATATCGGTGCGCGCGGAAGTAGTGGAGCTGTATCTGTACGGATCGCGGTCGCGCGGCGATCATCGTCCCGATTCGGACTACGACGTATTCGTGGTACTGCGCGAGCGCACCCGGCCCACCGTCGATGCGCTGTACGACGCCGTGGTCGATGTCGTGTGCGAAACCGGCTCGCTCGTCTCGTTGAAGATCGTCTCCCGAGGCAACTTCGAGAAGTCGAAGGCAGCGGGCAATCCGTTTGTTGCCAACGTCTTGCACGATGGAGTGCCGCTTGCACTCCACTAGCAGAGAGCTCATTGCGGCCTACTTGCAGAAGGCCAGGCAGAAGCTGGGAGTCGCTGAGCGTCTGCGTGACTCCGGGGATCACGAAGATGCGGTTTCCCGCGCCTACTACGCCGCGTTTCACGCCGTCAAAGCACTACTGACCAGCGCCGGCGAACAGCCGCGAACCCATCACGGTGCGGTGACGCTATTCAATCTGCTGTTCGTGAAGACGGGGAAGATGAGCAAGCGAGCGGGCCGCTTCCTCGCCAACTTGAAAGACGATCGAGAGAGCGCTGATTACGAGTTGTTCTCGTACGAGGATGCGGACACCGCACGTCTCGCGGTAGAGGAGGCGCAAAGCATCATCGCGGAAGCGACGAGCTATCTGGAGCGGTTGTCCGGGTCGTAGCGATCCTCTGTCGGCCGCTGTGGTTCACGCGCCTTCGATGCCGAGGCGTTCCCGGAGTTGGTCGATGTCCAGCGGGGTGACTTCTCCGGCCTCTGCGCGGCTGTTGGCTTCCAGTAGCCGCCGGGCATTCTTCGGCGAACGCAGCACGTAGGCGGTTTCCATCCAGCCGAGGAGCTCGTCGGCGGCGACCAGCGCGACCCGCTCCGCGCCGCGGCGACGAATCACGATCGGTTCACGGGTATCGGTCACTCGATCCATGAGCGCCGCCAGGTTGGCACGCGCGTTGGTGTAGGTGGTCTCGTGCGTCATCTCAGGTCACGCTCATGGATGCGCTGCCGTTCCCGCCTCCACCGCATCGAGATAGCGGTCGAGGTGCCGGTGCAGTTCCCGCACGGTCACCTGCGTCATGTTGGACAACAAGCACCACGCAACACCGGCGGGTCAACCCGATGCCCAGCATGCCATCGAGCTCAGGGCCGGTACGGCTTGACGGCTATGGGCGGATGCTCTGTAATTCAGAGTACGCGCTTAATGAGAGCATCGATGGGAGGAGCGGCATGAACGATACCGACAAGCTGAGAGAGGACATGGCGTATGTCCGCGCCGCGGCGGACCGAGCGGACTCCGCGACGATCCCGTCGATCAACCTGTTGTGGGCCGCCATCGTGTTGTGCGGTTGCGTGCTGTCCGATTTCGTCGGCGACCACCGCTGGATCGGGAGATACTGGTCGGTGGCAAGCCCCGTCGGGCTGTGCGTCTCCGCGTGGTTTGGCTACCGCGCCCAGCGCGAGGCCGGACAAGCCGATCGCCGCACCGGCGTTCGGCAGGGTGTGCACTGGCTGGCGTTCCTGGTCGCCGGCGCGCTCGGGTCCGCACTCGTCGCCGCCGGGCACCTGGAGTGGGCCGGGTTCGGCTCATTCATGATGCTGTTGATGAGCCTGACCTATTTCCATGCGGGTCTGCATATGGACCGCCGGATGCTGCCGATCAGCGGCGTTGCCGCGGCCGGTTACGTGGTCACGCTGTTCGTCCCCGGGTACCAGTGGACCCTGGCCGGCGTCCTGATCGCCGCCACGCTGGTCTGGCAAGGGGTGCTGGGAGCGCGAACACGGAATGCCGCCCACCAGTCCTGATCCGACCGATCCTGACATCGGCAGCCTCGACGAACTGCAGTCGCTGAACGGTCTGCTCGACCATCGGGTAAGGCTGGCGATCTGCGTGCTGCTGTCGAGGTACGACGCGATGTCGTTCAGTCGCCTCAAGCAGGTACTGGAAGAGACGGATGGGAGCCTGGGCACGCACCTCCGCAAGCTGGAGGAGGGCGGATACCTGGCGATCGAAAAGACCTATCGCGGCCGGCGGCCGGTGACCTGGTACCAACTCACCGCCGACGGTCGGACCCAACTGGAGCGGCATACCGCGAACCTGATGCGTCTGCTCGGGCGCGCCCAGAACCGGTGATCGCGAACGCGGTACGTGCGAATAGCGGCAGGGCAGACAGGAGGCAACAGGATGAGAATTGGCGTGAACGTACTCGGCTGGCTGCTGGGGTCCGCGACGCTGGCTGTCGCGGGCGGAGGAGGAGAGCTGCAGGACTACGACCTCTCGGCGGCCGCGGCGCGGATGTTCGGCGAATACGAGCGGGTCAACCATGAGGGGTTCATGAACATGGAGGGTGCTCCCGACCCGGAAGCCGTGATCGAGCGCACGCGGCAGTGGATCGACCGCAGCGAAGCGTTGCGGGACGATTCGCCGGCCTATCACTATCTGCGCGCCAGGATCGAGTACGACGCCTACAACCAGTTGGCAGACACGGCGCCTGCCGAAGGTGGCGGCTACCTGGACCGCGCGCTCGGACAGATCCGCATCTTTGCGGATGCGAAGGTCGCGTTCGCCGACGGGCACGCGCTGCACGGCGCCATCCTGGGACGGATGATCGCCGCCAGCCCGGCGAGTGCGTTGCTGCATGCCCGCGCCGCCAAGCGTGCCACGACCACGGCCCTGGACCTGGATCCGGACAACCAGTTGGCGCATCTCAATCTGGCCTTCACGTTCGCGAACGCCCCCGAGGCATTCGGCGGCGACCGCAAGCTGGCCGTCGAGCACTTCCGCCGGGCGTTCGCCGGCGGTGCGCTGCCGCTGCGTGCGGTGGCGGGCACGTGGCTCAGCGTGACCTACGATCAGCTTGGCGATTCCGCCCGTGCCGTGGAGGTGATCGAGGAGGTACTGGAGCTCGTCCCGGGCTTTCCGCAAGCCCAGGCAACCGCTCGTGCCCTGGCGGACGGCGCCGATCCCGTCGTGTACATGCAGCGGCTGCAGAACCGTGCGGAGTGACACGGGGGCGCCGCCCATCCTGCAGGCCCGGCGGGCCACCAGGAGTTACCGCAGCAAGGCCGGGGAGGTTGTGGCCCTGCGAGAGGTGGACCTGAGCATCAGAGAGGGCGACTTCGCCGTCATCCTCGGTCCATCCGGAAGCGGCAAGAGCACGCTGCTCAACGTGCTGTCAGGAATCGACACCGTCGACGAGGGCGAAATCCTCTACCGCGGCCGGGCGCTGAGCAGCTACTCCGACGCGCGGCGGACCCACCTGCGCCGGAGCTCCATCGCCGTGGTGTTCCAGAGCTTCGAGCTCGTTTCGCTCATGAGCTGCTACCGCAACATCGAGTACCCTCTGCTGCTAACACGGCTCCCGCGGGTTGAGCGCCGGCGGCGCGTGCAAGAGATCGCCGATCGCCTGGAAATCGGGCACCTGCTCGGGCGGCGGGTCAACGCCGTGTCCGTGGGGCAACGGCAGCGCGTCGCCATTGCCCGCGCGCTGGTGGCGGAGCCGGAGGTGGTGCTGGGAGACGAGATCACCGGCAGCCTCGACTCGCGGTCGTCGCGGCGGATCTACACGCTGCTGCGGGAGCAACAGAGCGGCGGGCGCACCTTCGTGATGGTCACGCACGACAGCTCGCTAGTGGAACCGTCCGACCGGCTGTTCCAGTTGCGCGACGGAACGCTGCGAGAGCAGGGCGCGTAGCCGCATGCTTCTGGTCGTCCACGCGCTGCTCAACGTCGTCCACAACCTGCGGCGGACCCTTGCCGCGGTAGTGATCATCGCGCTGGGGACCGGGTTGCTGTTCCTGAGCCACGCCTACCTGCAAGGGCTCTACAGCATTCTCAGTTTCGGCATCCGCAATCAGGCCGGCGACCTGCAGATCCATCACGCCGATTACGACCATGCGAGCATGACCGCGCAACCGATCATCCCGGGCGAGGTCTTGACCCGAATGGAGCAGATCCTTGCCGCCGGTGACTTCCCCGAGGTGCGGACGGTCAGCCGGGAGCTGCTGTTCGGCGGGTTGTTCGAGGCCGGCGCGCAGAGCCAGGGAGTGTCCGGCGTCGGCCTCGAGACCGATCGCCTGCATCGCGGGTCCGCCAGCCGGCGCCTGCTGATGGCGGGCACCGACCTGAAGTATGGCGACGACGCCCACACGATCCTGGGCGAGGGAGTGGCCAAGCAGGTCGACGCCGAGCCAGGTGGCAGCGCGACCGTGCAGGTCTACACGGACTCCGGGCAGGAGCGCCGGCTGGAGATCCAGGTCAAGGGCGTCATCCGTACCGGCAGCAGCTTCGCCGACGCCTACTTCATCTACGTGCCGTTGCCGTTCGCGCAGCGTTTGACCGGCACCGACGGCGTCCATCGGATCCTGCTGTTCCTGCGCCAGGAACGACAGCTTGCCACCGTGCATGAGCGCCTGAGCGAGGTGATCGAAGACCCTGACCTGCCGCTGGCGGTGTCGAGCTGGCGCCAAGTGCAGGAGTTCTACGATCAGCTCAAGTCGTTCTACGACGTGCTGTTCACCTTCGTGATCGCGGTCGTGACGGTGCTGTCGATGGTCGCCATCTTCGCGATCATCTCGGTGAGCTTCCTGGAGCGGCTGCGCGAGCTGGGGTCGTTGCGTGCGATCGGCACCACGCGCGCGGAGCTGCTGTCGCTGTTGCTGGTCGAGGCGCTGGCGACCTACCTGGTCGGCGCCGCGGCGGCGCTTGGCCTCGGTCTGGCTGGTGGCGCCGTCATCAACGCTCTGGGCATCACCTTCGTCCCGATCGGCAGCAACCTGCCGGTTCCGTTCTACATCGACCTGGAACCGCGCTACTTCCTGATCCCGGCCGCCATCACCCTGCTGATGACCGCGGGCGCCGCCCTGGTTCCCGTGGTGCGCACCGCCCGCATGAGCGTCGCCCACGTCTTGCGCCACGAATAGGATTCATTCCGAGAGATTGCAGATGGCGACATCGTCGCCGAAGTTCGTCCACGGCGCCTACGCGGAAGGCGAACCCGAGAGCGAGTCGCACGTACCATGACGGGCTGCTACCATCCGCCGGCCAGTGAGAGACTTCCCGAGCCTCCGGCTGTTCCTGGTGCGCCACGCACAGGCGCGTCATGCGCCGGGCACCAGCTACGAGGACGCCTCGCTGTCGGCGCTTGGCCGAACGCAGGCGGCCGCGGTTGCGCGCGCCTGCGCCGATCGCCCGCCCGACGTCCTGTATAGCAGCCCGGCGCCCCGGGCGCGCGAGACCGCGGACCTGATCGGTGTCGCCGTGGGGCTTTCGGTGACGGTCGATGAGCGCTTATTGGAGTACCGCTCCGGCACCATCACCGACCCCGGCCTCACCGTGGAGCAGATTCTCGAGGGACGCGGCGACCTCTTGGCGTGGCATCCGAACAGCAAGCTGGCCCGCGACGGCGAGACGACACGCGAGTTCGCGGCTCGGGTCATGGCCGTGACCGACGAGATCGTCGCTCGTCATATCGGCGATCGCGTGGTGATCGTCTCCCATGCCGGAGCCATCCACATGATCATGCGGTGGACGAGCGGCCTCGGCCCCGACACCCGGTGCTGCACGGCTTCGTGATTGACAACGCCAGCATCAGCGAGCTGATCCACTGGCCGGGCGGGCGCATAACCGGAGGTGGCCCCCGTTACACCGAGTTCGCCAGCGTTGGATCGGTCGACCACCTGCCGTCCGAGCATCGCAGCGGCAACTGACAGTGGCGCGCAGCATCGGCTGAATTCCGTTCGTCGAATCAGTGGAGTGCGACACTGGGCCAGAGGACTCTGGCATAACGGTTTCAGCCGTGAAGATGGAATACGGCCATCTTGGTTTCGCCCAACTCTTGCACGGCGTATTCTGGGCCATCTTGCCGATGCCGCTCCGTGTCTTCGAGCTGCCAGTCGCTCAGTCAACTCGTTCGTAACGGACTCTGAACCGACGTACGGGTGGGTCTTCTTGATCGTAATAATCCTCGAAACCGATTTGATCGAGAAGAATAGCCGCCGGGAGAACGAGTTCCGACGGTGCAATGGGCCACGTTAGTTCACCCTCCGAGGAACCTTCTTCACGCCCACGCGTGATGACCAAGAGTGTGCCTCCTGGTGCCACGCACATCGCGGCGGCGTATAGACCGTCGCCGGAGATGTGCGGGAAGTACTTGCAGAGTATAGATTTCAGCGACAAAGTCATACTGTTCACGCCATCTGGTCGGGAGATTGAAGAGGTCGCGTACTTGATAGTCCACGATGGAATTGGGAAACCGAACCCGACACGAGTCGATTGCCGTCGGGGCGACGTCAAAAGCCGTCACGATACCGCCCGCTCTCGCAAGGTATTCGGAGTCATCACCGAGACCGCAGCCGACGGCCAAGCACCTTCGGCCTGCGAAATCGTAACGAGTCTGGCGGTGCCAACTGACCAAGTGGGGGTTTGGCACTCGATCGGCCCACGGAATGCCCTGGTCGCGATCTCGTCCCGCTTGGTACAAGGGCTCAAACCAGCCGAGATGATCACCCCGACAGGCATGCTCCTGCTGCAAGCGCCGAACGGCGCCGCGGTCAGTCGACAACGAAGAGCCTCGATGTCGAGGACAGCCGGGCGCTATCCATCTGTGCTCGATCGGTGGACGCTCACGCGCCCAACTGAGTTCGGCGCAGTTGGTGCCGGTTCGGTCGCCATGCCTCTCATGCTCGATCCAGACTCTTATTCAGTCCCGCGCGGTGTCAACCGCCAGCCGGCGACAGGGGCGCGCCGGACCGCGGAAAGGCTGGTTGGCGCCACGGGCTTTCGGTGAGAGTCGACGAGCGCCCGATCAGCCAGGCGATCGGCATCGTTGACGCCAATTCAGGTCAGGACGCGGAGCGCGGTCTCGGGAGCCTTGTCGAGTATCCGCAGCAGGGCTCGCGCCGCGCCGGTCGGGCAGCGTTTCCCCTGTTCCCAGTTGCGGATCGTCTCGTGCGGCACGTCGATGCGCCGCGCCAGCTCGGTCTGGGAAAGCCCCAGCCGCCGCCGGACCCGGCGCGCGTATCGCGCCATGTCCTGCATGGCCTCTTCCTCGTCCTCCTGCTCCTGCGCCGCAATCTCCGCCTCGGTGGTGGCGTCCACCCTCGCGGAGTCGATCCTCCCCTCGGGCAGCGTGGACGGATCGTCGGGATCAATCCTGACGCGCGTTGTGCTCATATTCCGCGACCTCCTTCGGGTTGGCCTTGCGGGCCGAAATGATGCGAACGGCCGAGCCCCGCATCGTGTAGACGACGACATAGGTCCGCCCGTCGATGGTGCCGAGCAGCCGGTAGCGGTCCTCGCCATAGTCCCGCCGGCGATCCTGCGCGACGATCCGGTGCTGAACGAGGAACGCGCGGACGGCGTAGGCGAAGTCGAAGCCGCGACGATCGAAACAGGCGTCGTTGTTGGCCTCGTCCCACTCGAACTCCATCTCCGAGACCATAGGCCAATGGCCCACGACGGTAAAGGCCGAGGCGGGGCCATGACCGGGGCATTCCGCGCCGAGCATGAGCCCTCAAGCGCGCTGACCTCGCGCCCGGAGAGGCCGCGAAGACGGTGGCGCGCGGCGTTGACACGGCGCTGGTCAATCGGCAAGGAGCAAGGTGTAGAGGCGGAGCGGGAGATTCGCTGAGAGGAATCCGCGCCACGTCGACGGGTCGACGGCCGTACGGAGGGGCACGTTCAGGCCGCCGGCGATCGCCAGCGGCAGGTCGATCAGGGAGGTGAGGCCAACGCTCAGCTCGAGCCCGGCGTGCGGGCTCCATTCCCGGTGGTCGCCGAGCGTCGTGACCGCCGTGAAGCGGTTCTCCGCCTCGACGTAGAACGCGGCCGTGAGGCTGCGGAATACCAACAGGTCCAGGATCCGGTCCTCGCGCCCGCCGACCAAAGGGACCAGCAGATCCAGACCGCCGTATACACGTCCGGTCGCCGGACGGTCACCGGTCCCGCTCCCGCCCGCGCGCAGCCGGCTTGCCACGCCTTCCGGAGGCGCGGTGCCGATGCCGAACAGCCTCCAGTCGGCGCCCAGGTCCACGCTCGGCACCACGTACAGGCGCGGTACGACTCGTAGCGGCACGGCCCCCGACAGGCTCGATTGCAGCGACCAGGTGCCGTCGCGCGGCAGCACCGTGATTCGCTGCCGCACCGATGCGAGGTGGGGCACGGCTCCCGGCAGCCGCACCGAGTCCAGCCCGATCCACGGCTCCAGCGCCGGGCGCTGATCGGCGTCCAGCCCGGCCGCCAGTGACAGGCCGCTGTCGTAGTAGGTGGGGCGGGTGCCCACCTCCAGCGGCGAGCGCAGCGGCTGCCGGAACGCGAGCGAGCCGTTCCAGTCTTCGGCGCCATACCATGTGAAGAGGGCGCCGGCGCGCGTGCCACGCGGCAGCGACAGCCCCGTTGCGGCATAGGCACCCGGCACCACTTCTGGCGCCGTGGTGAACCACCTGACGGGATCGCCCGGCGCGATCCGGGCGGCCGCTCCCGCGCTCAGCCCGTACGACACCATCCCGGTCGACCAGTAGCCGACCCCGCCCCCCAGGCGCAGCGTGTCCGGGGACAGCTCGAACAGGCGCAGGTCGATGCCGACCAGGTCCGCTTCGTGCCGGCCGTGCTGCCGCACCACCCAGCTCAGCCTGCGCGGGTGGTGGTTGTTCTTGCGGTCGACGTCCAGCGTGTACCACGCCGGGTCGATCTCCACGCTGCGCACGCGGCCGGCCACCTCCAGCACCTGCGTGCCGCGCACCCTGAAGTCGAGCGTTTGGTCCCCTTCGCCGACGCGCTCCACGACGACCCGCACCGGGGCGGTCAGGCCGCTGTCGAGGAGGTCCCGGACCGTGATCCTGGCCACGTCCCCCGCGTATGCCACTCCGGCCACGGCGTAGTCGGGATAGCGGTCGGTGGTGAGCACCTGCTCGCCGACGCTCCGCATGCGTGGCCGGCGCTCCTCCAGGTGGGCGAGGAACAGATCGGTGTCGACGAGCCGGTGGCGGTACCGGCGGGCGTACTCGCCGAGGGCCTCGTCGAAGGCGTCCTTGCCCATCTCGGTGGCGAGCTGGCGCACGGCCAGCGCGCCCTTGTCGTAGATCACCGCCGTCAGTCCGTTCTGGTTCTGGGCGTCCACGTCGCTTGCCACCGGAAAGTCGAAGCCCGTCTTGCGCAGCTCGTGGAAGCGGGCTACCAGCCGCTCGCGGAAGCTGTGGTCGCCCAGCAGCCGGCGGGCGATCGCACCCGCCGCGCCGGCGTCGTCGGCGAACAGGTTGTCGTCGGCGCCGTACTTCCGCTCCAGGTAGTCCAGCGTCACGTACTGGGTGAGCGATTCGCTGAGCCAGTTGTCGCTGATGAAGTCCACGGGCGTGCCGATGCCGAAGTAGAAGTGTCCGACTTCGTGCGCGACCAGGAACTCCAGCACGCGGTTCCAGAGCTCCGGGAACGGCACGTCGGCGTTGAACGCGCCGCTGCCCAGCATCACGAAAGCGTCCGCCGCCATGCCCCACGCGCCGGGCCGCACCCCCTCCACGATCGTGATGCGGCGATAGTCCAGCGGACCCAGCGTACTGGCGTAGTGGTCCAGCGCCTCGGCCGCGTACCGGGCGAGCTTGCGCGCCTGGCGCTCACGGCCGGGGCGATGGAACAGGCGCACCTGCGCGTGGGCGGATGCGGTCTCGACGAGGCGGAACCGGTCCTCGGGAAAGATGGTCAGGGGGATGGTGGCGACCGGCAGGGAGCTCTCGATCACGTAGGCGGAGCCGTCCTCCACGGGCGAGGAGCGCTCGTCGTGCGAGATCACCCGGTAGCCGGGCGGGACGACGAGGCGCACGCGGTAGCCGTCGACCGGCGGCAGCGTGTAACGGTCCGGATCGGGATAGAGGCGTGGATACCAGGCGAAGCGCTGCACGAACACGCCGTCGAGGCTGGTGAGATCTCCGACACGCAGGGCTGGCAGGCGAGTACGGAACGTGACGGTGAGCCGGTAGCGGTCGCGCGGTGGAAGCCGCAGCCGCACCGCCAGGCCGGGTATGGGATAGGTGAACCGGCGGCGGCCCGCCAGCGGGAGCGCCTCGAACGGCACCTCGGCGCCGTGCGCGTCGACGATGCGGGTGATGCGCGTGTAGCCGGCCTCGAAGCCGGCCTGGTAGCTGGCGTCTTCGATCAACGGGTTGGCGTGGGGGTTGGGGATGGCGCCGGCGTTGTTGAGCAGTGCCAGTACCGCCGCCTTGCCGCCCGCGAAGTCGGCCATTTCTGAGCGGTTGAAGGAGATCACCTGCGTGCCGGCAACGACCGACTCCGCCGGTTCGTAGGTCAGGTCGAATTCGTAGTCGACGGCCGCGAGCGGCGCCGGCTGCAGCAGGGCAGACAACGCGATGGCGACGGCGCCGAGGCGAAGCACCATCGGAGTGCGCGGGCGGGGCGTGGGAGTTACGTCCGCCGTTTCCGCATGCGGGCGTGAGTGCGGGCGCGCATCTTGGCGTGGCCCTCCTCGGTGCCATCGTGGAAGCTGCCGAACAGGCGGTCGAACATCATCCCGTTGTCGCCGGCGTAGTTGCACTCGAAGTAGCGGTGGTGGAGGTAGTGGTAGTAGCTGCCGTGCTTCAGCGCGAGCGATTCGTCGCCCAGCTCCGCCTTCTCGTATCCGGTGTGGCCGGTTGCGGGCGAGAGCGCGGCGTGCTGCAGGTGGTAGATGGCGTGCAGGGGGTGGGACGGCAGGATCCAGTGCAGGAACACCCCGGTGAAGTAGAGC
Organism: Spirochaetaceae bacterium; assembly: GCA_028820215.1. Next base: position 33,691 of record JAPPKD010000008.1, read on the forward strand.
AGGTGCTCGACCGGGTGCATGGACAGCCCGGACCACGGCCCGACGTTGATGTTGCGGTGATGGAGGTAGTGGGCGGCCTTGTAGATCGGTTTCCAGTGCAGGAGGCGGTGCACCCAGTAGAAGTGGATGTCCCGGATCAGCGGGATCAGGACCAGCAGGGCGACGAAGTACACGGGGTTGGTGCGCAGCTCGACGAACGGCAGATATTCGTTGGCGTAGGCCCACAGCGTCAGGATCTCGTACGCGGACCAGATGCCGCCGCCTGACACCATGCTCCAGAAGACGTTGTCACGGGTCTGGTGATTGAACGTGAACCCGCGGTGCTTGGTGCTCAGCCAGCGGCTGCTGAACTTGTAGCGCATCCCCTGTGCCCGCTGGACGTACAGCCGCACGTGCCAGAGGCCGAACCACACGAACATCAGCGCGGCGTTGCGGGCCAGGATCAACGCCATCCAGCCCGGCCGGAACGTGGCCATCGACTCCAGGGGCGGGGTGAGCACGAACCAGGTAAGCGCCGTGGTCCCGAACCAGAACGCGTTCAGCGGCCACAGGTAGCCGGGAAACCCGAACATCCACTTGAGAAACGCCAGTGGCCTCGGAGGCCACTGGAAGGGCGGCGGGAACTCGATCCGTTCCGTGGGCTTCCATTCGCCGCGCGCGTCGCGTACACCAAGGTCGGCTGACGCCATAGCCCTTGGAACGGTACCGTGGCGAGCGGTCGTGCGCAATCGGTGGCGGAGCGTCAGGCGTCGGCGATGCGCGGCATCGGCAGCGGCTCCTTGCCCATCTCCGCGAACAGCAGCTTGCGGACAAGCTCGTGCTTCAGCCCCTGGGCTTCCGGGACGTCCCAGAGGTTGTCGACCTCGCCCGGGTCCGCTGCCAGGTCGAACAGTTCGCCGTAGTCCCGCCGGTAGTAGACGGTCAGCTTGTAGCGGTCCTCGACGTAGGTCTTGAGGTGCTCGGTGGTCGGCTCGTGCCGGTTCTCGACCACGACGTGGTCCCGGCGCGACGGCCGCCGCCCGTACCAGACTTCGGTCTGGTCGATGCCGGTCATCGCCGCGGGAACGCCGATGCCGGCCGCCGCCAGGAACGACGGCGCGAAGTCCACCAGCGACTGCAGGGCGTCCGAGCGCCGGCCGGCCGGCGCACCGCCCGGCTGCGCGACGATCAGCGGCACGCGGATCAGGTCCTCGTAGTGGAACGCCCCCTTGCCGGTCATTCCGTGCTGGCCGAACAGGTGGCCGTGGTCGGAGGTGAACACCACCAGCGTGTCGGAGCCCAGCCCCAGCGCCTCCAGCCGGTCCAGGATCCTCCCGATCTGCGCGTCCATCAGGCTGATCATCCCGTAGTAGCAGGCGATGTCCCTGGCAAGCTCGTCCCGGTCGGGATTCGCCTTCTGCTTGAGGCGGAAGTGCGGCGGGTTGGCGTCGTGCTCGCCGGGCTGCACCGCCGGCACGGTGAGCGCGGCGGGATCGTACATCGAGTCCCACGGCTCCGGGACCAGGTACGTGGGGTGCGGGTCGAGGAAGCTTGCCCAGAGAAAGAAGCGCTCACCGCGCGCCGCGTACCCGTCAAGCAGGTCGCAGCAACGCTCGGCGATCCAGGTGCCGTAGTGGAACGCCTCCGGAATCTCCCAGGTCCGCCGCTGGCGGTCGTTGGTGCCGGTCGGCGGGCGGAAGTAGCCGCGCCAGTCGGCCAGCCCCTTGCGCTCCATCCAGAGCGCGTAGTGCTGGCCGACGTACGCCTCGTCGGTGTGGTTGCGCGCCAGCTCGACGTGCTCGAACCCGTAGAACGGGCCGTGGAATCCTCGCCAGAACTCCAGGTCCTGGAGCGTGGGAAACGCTTCCAGCGACGGGTGCTCGCAGGTCCCGGCCGTCGGCTGGAAGTGCGCCTTGCCCACCAGCGCGGTGCGCACGCCGGCACCCTGTAAGTCCTCGCCGACCGTGTGCTCGGATTCAGGCAGCTTGGTGCCCAGCGCCCAGGCGCCGTGCTGGCTGGGATAGCGGCCGGTGATGATCGACGCGCGCGTCGGCGTGCAGGTCGGGTTGGGGCAGTAGGCGCGGGTGAACAGCGTGCCGCGCGCGGCCAGCCGGTCCAGGTTGGGCGTGCGGAGCTCCCCGTTCAGGCAGCCCAGAGTGCTCCAGTGCTGCTGGTCGGAGGTGATCAGGAGCACGTTGCGGGCGGCGGGCGGCATACCCCGTATCAGAGCGGTATCCCCGCCGGCTGTCCATGCATGGCGCGTGCGTGGCAGTGTCGGCCCCACCGTGGCGCGCCAAGAGCAGGGACCGGTGCGCATCGGCGCCGACGTCGGCGGGACCTTCACCGACGTCGTGCTGACCGATGGGGCCGGCAGGATATGGACCCACAAGCTGCCCTCGACGCCGCCGGACTTCGAGCAGGCGGCCCTGGAGGGCATCCGGCGCACGCTGAGCATGGCCGGCGTGGGCGGCGGCGCCGTCGGATTCGTCTCTCATGGCACGACGGTGGCGACCAACGCCGTGCTGGAAGGCCGTGGCGCGCGCACGGCGCTGATCACCACGGCCGGGTTCCGCGACGTGCTGGAGCTGCGCCGCCTGCGCGCCCCGCAGCTCTACGACCTGTTCTTCGAAAAGCCGCCGGCCCTCATCGAGCGCCGCCTGCGGTTCGAGCTGGACGAGCGGGTCACCGCGGCCGGCGAGATCCTGCGCGGCGTGCGGGAAGACGAGCTCGAGCGCATCGCGGCGGCGCTGACCGCGGAGCGGGTGGAATCGGTCGCCGTCTGCCTGCTGCACGCCTACGCCCACCCCGACCACGAGCGCCGGGTCGGCGCGTTTCTGAGCCGGAAGCTGCCGCATCTGCAGGTGTCGCTGTCGTGCGACATCCTGCCGGAGCGGCGTGAGTACGAGCGCACGGCGACCACGGCGGTGAACGCCTACGTGCGCCCGACGATGGCCGCGTACCTGCTGGCCATGCGGCGCGGCCTGGACGAGCTGGGCATCGCCGCCCCTCTCCTCATCATGCAGTCGTCCGGAGGCCTGGCCTCTGAGGCGCACACCGCCCGGCGGCCGGTCTTCATGCTGGAGTCCGGCCCCGCCGCGGGCGTCCTGGCCGCCAACCTGACCGCCGGGAGGCTTGGGGTGGACAACATCGTCACGCTCGACATGGGCGGTACCACCGCCAAGGCGTCGATGGTCGAGGCCGGGCGCGTGAACTACTCCGCCGAGTACGAGGTGGGGGCCTCGCTCTCCTCGGGCAGCCGCCTGGTGGGAGGCGGCGGCGAGCTGATACGCGCCCCGACCATCGACATCGCCGAGGTGGGTGCAGGCGGCGGCAGCGTGGCCTACGTGGACACGGCCGGCGGTCTGCGCGTGGGCCCGCGCTCGGCAGGGGCGCAGCCGGGCCCCGCCTGCTACCGCCGCGGCGGCCAGGAGCCCACGCTTACCGACGCCAACGTCGTGCTGGGCTACATCCGGCCCGGTCCCCTGGCGGACGGCGACGTCGTGGTCGACGCCGATCTCGCCCGGCGCAGCGTGGCCGACCGCATCGCCGGACCGCTCGGCCTGGACCTGCCGGCCGCCGCGTTCGGGATCCACCAGATCGCCAACGCCACCACCATGCGCGCGCTGCGCCAGGTATCCACCGAGCGCGGCCGCGACCCGCGCGAGTTCACGCTGGTGGCCTTCGGCGGCGCCGGTCCCATCCACGCCGCGGGCCTGGCAAGCGAGTTGGCGATCCGCCGCGTGGTCGTCCCGCCGCTGCCGGGCCTGTTCAGCGCCATGGGGCTGCTGTTCTCCGGCATCGAGCACCACGCGGTACGGAGCTGCCTGCTGTCGCGGCAGGAGCTTTCGGCGGAGGCCCTGGAGGCCGTTCGCGCCGAGCTGCGCGCCGACGTGCTGGACACGTTTGCCGAGGAGGGGCACGCCGCGGACGCGGTCGCGGTGCGCTATACCGCGGACGTGCGCTTCCGCGGGCAGACCTCGGAGATCAACGTGCCGCTGGCCTCCGGTTCGTGGGGGGCGGCGGAGCTTGCGGCCATGCAGGAAGCTTTCGCGGACGAGCACGAGCGCCTGTACGGCCACCGCTCCGATCCCGACAATCCGGTGGAGGTGATCGCCGTACGCGCGGTCGGCCGCGCCGAGGTTCCGGACTCCAGCGACCGCCTGCAGCCGGGCGCCGCCGTGGCGGGCGAGTCGCGCGACCGCAGCGCGTGGTTCGGCCCGTCGTGGGGCAGCATCGACACGCCGGTGTGCCGCCGGAAGGACCTGGAAAACGGCGAGCGCGGCCCGCTGCTTATCGACGAGTACGACACCACGATCGTCGTGCCGCCGGGCATGCGCGCGCGGGTCGACGACCAGCTCAACGTCCACATCGAACCCAAGGATGAGAGGCCGTCATGACGGCGCAGCAGCGGGATTTATTTGCGGCCAAAGGGTTTCTCAAACTGGGGACGGTTCTGGACCGGGACGAGACCGCCTACTTCGAGGCGATGTTCGACGAGGATCGTGGGAGGCACTCCTGCCTCTGGTACGCCTCCGGGCATCATCAATACGCCAACTATGACGCCCTGGTGAGCTCGCCGCGGTTCGACGAGCTGATTCGCCATCCGCGTCTGCTGCCGGCGGTCGAGGAACTGATGGGTGGTCCGGTCTGCTTCGGCGAAATCGGGTTGCGTTTCATGGGGCCGTACGATGGCGCGCTGCACCGGAGCTGGCACCGGGACCGGCCGCACTGGCAGGAGCATCCGTTCCGCATGGACTACCTGCAACTCGTGGTCTACTTCCGCGACGTGCACGCGGGCACCCACTGCCTGTCGCTGTCGCCCGAGTCCACCGCCGATCCGGTGCTGGACGACGAGGCGGCGCAGCTTGCCCGGGGCGGGATCCATGATCTGCATGGTCCGGCGGGCACCTGTGCGTTGTTCAACGTGTCGGTGCTGCACACGGCGACCACCCGGCCGACGCAGCAGATCCGCAAGACGGCGCAGATCTACTACGGCCATCGGCACCGTGCCCCGCTGGCGAACGACTCGGCGATACCGGCCACGTTCTGGCGCGACGCTCCCGACGCCGAGACACGAGCCTTCTACGGGGTATTGAACGACCGTACGCGGCTCTACCTGCAGGCATTCGGCCCACCGTCAGATGAGGAGGCACGCCCGTGATAGACCACGGCGTGGACCCGGTCACGCGCGAGATCGTCAAGAACGCGCTCGCCGCCGCCGCCGACGAGATGGCGATCGCCCTCTACCGCACCGCCTATTCGACGATCGTGCGCGACTGCCTGGACTACTCCACCTCGCTCTGCGACGGCGAAGGACAGATGATCGCGCAGGGGGTGACCATCCCCCTGCACCTGGGCTCGGTGCCGTTCGCGATGGAGACGCTGTTCGCCAGGTACGGCGACGACATGGAGCCCGGCGACGTCTTCATCCTCAACGACCCTTTCGAGGGCGGGATGCACATCCCGGACATCTTCATCGTCAAGCCCATCTACTGGGAGGGAGCCCGCATCGCCTTCTCCGTGTCCACCGCCCACCACCTCGATCTGGGCGGGCGGCTGCCGGGCAGCTCGGCGTGCGACAACACCGAGATCTTCCAGGACGGGCTGCGCATCCCGTGGCTGAAGCTGCACCGCCGCGGCGAGCCCGACCAGGCGTTGCTGGCGATGATACGGGTCAACGTGCGGGTGCCGGAGATGACGCTCGGTGACCTGCGCGCACAGGTGGCGGCCTGCCACACGGGTGAGCGCGCCGTGCACGAGCTGGTACGCCGCTATGGACCCGACACCTTCCGCGCCTGCACGGCCGACCTGATCGACTACACCGAGCGGCTGGTGCGCGCCGAGATCGCGCGCTGGCCGGACGGCACGCACACGTTCACGGACTACATGGACTCCGACGGGATCGGCGGCCCGCCGGTGAAGCTGCACGTGGCGCTGACGGTCGAAGGCGACAGCCTGACGGCGGACTTCACCGGCAGCGCGGCGCAGGTGCCGGGAGCGATCAACAACACCTATTCCTTCACCTTCTCGGTGGCCTGTTTGTGCGTGCGCGCCGCGTTGCGCCTCGACCTGCCCAACACGGCCGGCATGTTCCGGCCGATCTCGGTCATCGCACCGGAGGGAACGGTGCTGAACGTGGTGATGCCGGGCGCGTCGTCGATGCGCGGCATCACCGGCTTCCGGCTGGCCGACCTGATGTTCGGGGTGCTCGCGCAGTTCGTCCCGCACCGCATCCAGGCGGCGGGCGAGGGCGGCAACTCGCTGGTGGTGCTCGGCGGGCTGCACCCCGACCGGTCGCCCTACGTCTACTACGAGCTGATGACCGGCACGTGGGGCGGCCGCCCGGACCGCGATGCCAACGACGGGCTGTGCAATCCGGCCAACGTCGCCAGCAACATCCCGGTCGAGGAGGCGGAGAGCAACTACCCGTTGCGGATCGAGCGCTACGGCCTGGTCCGCGACTCGGGCGGACCGGGCCGGTTCCGCGGCGGCATGGCCGTGGAGCGGGAGTGGCGGCTCCTGGACGGGAGCGCGCACCTGGCGATCCGCTCCGACCGGCGTGACCACCTGCCGTACGGGCTGTCCGGCGGCCGGCCGGGCACCGGCTCGATCAACGTGCTCCGCCGGGAGTCAGGGGAAGAGGAGACGCTCATCACCATGGTCTCCACGTCGATGCAGGCCGGCGAGCGGCTCTATCACCGGCAGGCCGGCGGCGGCGGCTGGGGCGATGCCCTGGAACGGGACCCGGAGCTGGTGGCGCGGGACGTCCGCAACGACAAGGTGTCGCTCGCCTCCGCCCGCGACGACTACGGCGTGGTGCTCGAACCTGACACCTTCGCCGTCGACCACGACGCCACGGCAGACGCCCGCCGGGATCTGGTCGCGGCGCGCACTGCCGGCTGAACTCCGGAGCCAGTCGCCAATTGACATACTCGAGGTACGCATTCATGTTTTTGGTATGCGTATCGGTGAACGGGGTCAGGTGACGATTCCGAAGAAGCTTCGCGAGAAGCATGGCCTGCAGCCGCACGACGAAGTGACCTTCCTCGAACGGCGGGGCGAGTTGGTGCTGCACAAGAGCACGGCTCCCCAGGAGGAGTCTCGTTTCGGGAAATGGGTCGGCCACCTGGGGCGGGTGGACACGTCGGTCGATGAGATCATCGAGGAAATCCGCGGTAGATGACGACGGCCGTCGACACCAATCTGCTCCTGGACGTCCTCCTTCCCAACCCGGACTTCGTGGAGCAATCGCTGGGACTGCTGGAGGCCGCTGCCAAGGACGGGCCACTGGTCATGTCCGATCTGGTCTACGCTGAATTGGCAGCGTTCTTCGCGTGCAAGGACGAGCTGGATGGCTTCCTCCGGGAGAGCTCGATCCGCCGCGACTCGCTGAGCGACGGAGCGCTGTTTCTGGCCGGCCGGTCGTGGCGCGAATACCGATCGGCCGGCGGCCAACGTGACCGGATCATCTCCGACTTTCTGATTGGCGCGCACGCGCAGGTACAAGCCGGCCGGCTGGCAACCCGCGACCGTGGGTTCTACCGCCGGTACTTTCGGGGGCTCACCATCGCGGAGCCGGGGACCTGACCCAGCCGGCCAGCCAACAGGGGCGGGGCGAATCAGCCGGTGAACGGGTGTCCGCGGGTGTGATGAAGGATGTCGGGCCGCACCTGCGCGTTGCCGTCGGGTGAACGCAGGATGATCGGCCCTTCGCGCCAGTTGTAGATGGTGTTGATGCGCATGTAGGGGTGGTCGAGCAGCAAGGACGCCATGTACAGCGGGATGCCGAGATTGTGCTTGCCGTGCCAGGTGCCCTCCCGGAACCAGCCGGCCGCATCGTCCCAGTTGTCCAGGAAGGTCAGGAACGAGGCGGCCGTGGCCGCGTCCACCTCCTCCGCGCGGTGGCCGTTGCCGCGGCAGCGCAGCACGTACAGGACCTGCATCGGATCGAAAACGCTGCACCCCTGGCCGCCGAAGCCGCGTTCGCGGTCGGCGCCGCCGAGCACGAAGTCGACGATCGCGCGCTGGCGCGGGATCTCCCAGCCGAGCCGCTCGTAGGTCACGAACAGCTTGAAGATGCCGTTGACCACGTTGTGGTGCGGGGCCTCCACGCCGGCGTACCACGCGCCGGTCGCATGGTCCTGGCGCGCTTCCAGCCACTGCTGCACGAAGTCGATCACCGCGTCCTGCGGTTGCGCGCAGTGTGCTCCGCGCGCGCCGGAGGCCTGCAGATGCAGGTGGGTCTCCACCGCCCTCGAGGTCCAGCTTCCGGCCGTCCACGGCGCGTGCGCGGCCCAGGTCTCTTCAAGCCAGCGGCGCGCCTCCTCGATGGTCGCCAGGTAGTCGCGGTTGGACTGGGCGCCGGCCGGCAGGAGGTAGCGGTCGGCCATGAACACGCGGTTGCGGAGCTGCCACTCGAATCCGGAGGAGACGTAGCGTTCCGGTGAGGCGACCGCGCCGCCGATGGTGCCGTCCCCGTCCGGGACACGCAGCAGATCAGTAGCCGGATCCAGGTGCTCCAGAATGGCGTCCGTCCATTCGGTCAGCACTTGCTCGTCCGAGCTCCAGGGCGGATGCTCAGGCGGCGTGAAGCCCATCGCGCGCAGCTCGCCGAAGGCGCCGAGGGCCATGCTGGAGACGAACAGCGCGGGTGCCTCTTCCCCGGGCGCGGCGGTGAACAGCCACGGGTGCCGGGCGCTGCGGGTGGTGTCGAAGAACCCGAACGCTCGCTCCAGGCGCGCCGCCATCTCGGCGAAGATGTCGCGTAGCGCATGCCGGGCGCACGCCGGGCAGCAAGCCGGAGCCCTGGCGGCCACGGCGTGTACCGCGGCACAGCGTGGGCAGAAGCGATACACCTTCCCGCGGGGCCAGGCGCTCTCCGGGAGCACCAGGTGGCTGCCAGCCGTCCGCGGCGGGGGGTGATCCATGTCGAGAGATCCTGCCGGCAAGACGATCCGGCCGGCAATCGCCGCGCCCGTCTCTCAGCGGTGCCGGGTTTCCGAGTTGCGACCGGCCCGGTACCCTGCGCGGCGATCCGAGCAGGAAGGAGACCGAGTGTGAGTGACGTGCCGACGTACGTGCTGGAGCGGGAGTTCGATGCGCCGCGCGAGCTGGTGTGGAAGGTCTGGACCGATGCGGAGCTGCTGCCGCGCTGGTACGGGCCGGGGGTGGAGACGATCGTCCACCATCTGGAGGTGAAGCCCGGCGGGCTATGGCTGGACGAGATGCGCATGGGCGGCGGCTCGCACTATGAGCGGATCGAGTACACGGAGGTCACGCCGCCGGAGCGGCTGGTCTGGCTTCACTCCGTCTGCGACGCGGACTGGAACGTCGCCGCCAACCCGATGATGCCGGACTGGCCGCGGGTGCTTCTGACTACCGTGATCTTCGACCAGGACGGCGGCCGCACCCGGCTGCGCCTGACTTGGGAGCCGCATGAGGCGAGCGACGCGGAAACCGCTGCCTTCGCCGGCGCGATGGACAGCCTGGACCGGGGCTGGGGCGCCGGTATGGAGCTGATCGCGGAGCTGCTGACCGAGATGCAGGCGTGAGACGCAAGCTCTATTGCCGGTTGTGCCGTTCGTGCGATAATTCGCCGCACCAATCAACGACCGTGCCGAGTTGAGGAGGCAACGATGAAACGATTGATTCTGGTGGCCGGAGCGCTGGCTCTGGCCGCGACAGGCGCCTTCGCCGCTGCCGAAGCGGAAGGAGCGGCGTCGGATACGATCTACGACGCGAGGGTGTTCTACGAGTTCTCCAAGGACCGTCTGCCGCAGGAGTACCCGTATCACGCCGAGGTCGCGCTGGACAAGTTCGGGCTGCGCTTCGAGTACGACTTCGTGGCCGGCGGCTCCACCGTGGAGAAGACCGACCTGCTGTTCGCGGCCGGCGACTACTACGACATGCATCCGTATGGACTGCGCGTCTGGGAGGTCAACCGCTGGGCCATGGACGGTCACATCGTGCCGCTCTCCGATCACTGGGAGGACCTGCCCAACTACCGGAAGTGGTGGTCCGATGACGACTGGGCGACGGTCGAGGCATTCAACGCGGCTCCCGACGGCAAGATCTACATGCTGCTGTCCAAGAACCCGCGCACCATCAGCCGCGGCTTCGTCTACCGGCAGGACTTGGTCGAGGACGCCGGCCTGGAGTTCCCGACGACCATCGACGAGTACACGGAGCTGCTCAGGGCGCTGAAGGCCAACAACCCCGACCACTATCCGCTGTTCACGCGCGGCCAGGGCGGCATCTTCACCGACGTCTTCTACAACACGTGGCGGACCACGGCGGGCGTGCACTTCGACATCGACTCGGGTGAGCTGGTCTATGGCGCTGCCACCGACAAGATGCGGGAGTTGATCAAGTACTTCACCGGGATCTACGCCGAGGGCCTGATGGATGCGGAGTTCCTGACCAACACCCGCGAGCGGGAGAACGAGATCCTGTACGTGGCCAACACCGCCATCACCACCCCGAACTGGACCGGCAACGTCCCGTACATGAACAACACGTCGCGCAAGGCGAACCCGGACGTCACCTGGACCCACTCCTTCATTCCGCTGCTATCGGCGCCGGGTGCGGAGGCGATCATCAACCCGGAGACCGTGTACTACCCCTGGGGTCCGTTCCTGACCACCAACTCGGAGGGTGAGAAGCTCGACCGGCTGATCGCCTACCTGAACTGGATCATGGACGGCGAGGGCATGGTCGCGCGCTACTTCGGAGAGGAAGGCGTCGACTTCGAGTACCAGGACGGCAAGCCCGTCTACCTGCCGCACATGCGCACGCCGGACAACCCGGACGGCGTCCAGGGCTGGGAGATCGGGCTGGAGAACTATCCGATCTTCCACCCCGACCGTCCCCAGAGCGAAGGTGACCGGATCTATGCCGAGATGACCGAGTGGGCGGTGGGCAAGCCGTTCATCAGGAAGATCGCCTGGGGCTTCAACGAGACCGAGGAGAAGGATCGCGCCGACGTGCAGACGGTGGTGGACGACACCTGGAAGCAGTACCGCGCCAAGTTCGTCCTGGGCGAGCTGGACGCGTCTGACGACGCCCACTGGCAGGAGTACCTGGACGCGCTGGACAACGCCGGCGTCGACCGACTGCTGCAGCTCTACCAGGGAGCCTACGACCGCAACTATTAGGCCGCTACGGGCTTGAACGGTTTGCGACGGGCATCTCCAATCCTGGAGATGCCCGTCCTGGTCATGAGGTGATGGTGAGATGCGGAGTGCGGTAGCAACCCCGGAGGCGCCCGTGCAGGGCGCGCGGGTGGAGAGCGCCTGGCAGCGTCAGGCACGCAAGGTCCGCGCCTCCAAGTACCTGCTGCTGCTCGTGCTGCCGGGGGTCGTCTGGTACGTGATCTTCCAGTACATCCCCATGTACGGGGTCACCATCGCCTTCAAGGACTTCAGCCTCCGCCAGGGCGTCCTGGGCAGCCCATGGGTCGGGTTCGACAGCTTCATACGGTTCTTCAACTACCCGCATTTCTGGGGGCTGATCCGCAACACCTTCCTGCTCAGCTTCTACACCATGGTGTTCGGATTCCCGGCGCCGATCATCTTCGCGCTGGCGCTGAACGAGGTGGTCAACCGCACCTACAAGCGCACGGTGCAGACGGTCAGCTTCCTGCCCCACTTCATCGCCATGCCGGCGGTGGTCGGCATGCTGGTCCTGGCGCTCTCACCCTCGACCGGGTTCGTGAACGCGATCCTGGTCGCGTTCGGGATCGAGCCGATCTACTTCATGATCAAGCCGCGCTGGTTCCGCCCGATCTACGTGATTTCCGACATCTGGCAGAACGTGGGCTGGGGGGCGATCATCTACCTTGCGCAGCTCTCGCGGATCGATCCGGAGCTGTATGAGGCGGCGACCGTGGACGGCGCCTCGCGTCTGCGCAAGATGTGGCACATCAGCCTGCCGGCGCTGACGCCGGTGATCTCCATCTTGCTCATACTGCGGATCGGCGGGTTGCTCTCGGTCGGCGGCGAGAAGGTGCTTCTGATGTACAACGACCTCACGCTCGAGACCGCCGACGTGATCTGGACGTACGTCTACCGGCGCGGCCTGCTGCGCCAGGAGTTCAGTTACGGGGCGGCAGTGGGGCTGTTCAACGCCGTGATCAGCCTGGTCCTGGTGGTACTTGCCAACACGGCCGCCAAACGGTTCAGCGAGTACCGGCTCTGGTAGCATGATCCGCGACGTCTCGATCTCCGGCCGCACGAGCTGGGTGGTGGTGCACCTCATGGTGCTGTCCGTGCTGCTGACCACCCTCTATCCGGTGCTGCACATCGCCAGCGTATCGTTCAGCGACGACGTTTCCGTGATGGGCAACCGCGTGACCTTCTTTCCCGTGAACTTCAACGTGCGCGCCTACCAGCTCATCTTCTCCTCGCCGCTGATTCCCAACTCGTTCAAGAACGCGGTGATCTACACCGTGGTCGGCACGATCGTGAACATGCTCCTGACCACCCCGATGGCCTACGCCCTCTCCAAGCGGCGGCTCGCGTTCCGGGGCGTGATTACCGCCATGGTGATCGTCACGTTCTTCTTCAGCGGAGGCCTGATTCCTACGTTTCTGCTGGTTCGCGGCCTGGGCATGTACAACACCATCTGGGCGCTGGCCGTGCCTACTGCCATCGCCACCTGGAACCTGATCATCATGCGCACCTTCTTCCAGACCCTGCCGCAGGAGCTGGAGGATTCGGCGGTCGTGGACGGCGCCAACGACATCACCGTGTTCTGGAAGATCATGCTGCCGATCTCGCAGGCCGCGGTGGCGACCATCACCCTGTTCTACGCGGTGAGCCACTGGAACTCCTGGTTTCCGGCGGTGGTCTATTTCAGCAAGGCGGAGCGCTACCCATTGCAGGTGATCCTGCGCCAGATCGTGATCGAGAACCAGATGACCGAGGCGCTGCTGGAGCGCGGCGAGATGGCCGCCGCCCGGGCGATGGATGAGGAGCAGAGCGACCAGTTGATCGCGTCGGTGGACCGCATCAAGTTCGCCACCCTGTTCGCCTCCATCGTGCCGATGCTGATCATCTACCCGTTCATCCAGCGCTACTTCGTGCGCGGCCTGATGATCGGCTCCCTCAAGGGCTGAGCCGGCGCCCGGCAAGCTCGACAGCGAGGCGTCGGTCTCCCGCCGATTTCGCTCGCTGGACTGAACGATGGCATCCTGGGGCATTCTTCGTCGGAGGGAGAAGCGATGAGATACAACGCGAAAACCCTGTGCTGTAGGGTATCCGCGCTTCTGTTCTTGGTGGCCGGCGCTGGACTGGCGGACGAGGTCGACACCGCGACGCTTCGCCAAGCGGCCGAACAGGGGAATCCTGTGGCACAACTCAGGCTCGCGTTGCGCATAGACCCAGGCGTGACGACGTTCAGCGCCGGTTTGCCCGATCTTGAGGATGCCGACCCTGAGGCCTACGTCGAAGCCGCGAAGTGGTATCGCCTCGCGGCCGCGCAGGGCGAGCCGGGCGCCCAGCGCGTTCTCGGCAGGCTGTATCTCCGCGGCAACGGCGTTGAGCAGAACGTGTGCGAGTCCGCCAGATGGTACCACCGGGCTGCGGTGCAGGGGGACCGTCTGGCCCAGCACCGGCTTGGCGAGCTGTACGCGACTGACGGTGCTTTGCAGGACTACACCGTGGCCGCGTGGTGGTATCGGCGGGCGGCCGAACAAGGGCACACGGGGGCGCGGTGGGGGCTCGGCCAGTTGTACCGGGACGGCAAGGGCGTGCCGCAGGACTACGTTGCCGCGTACCGATGGATCCATCTTGCGGCGCTCGATAGCTGCGAGCCGTCGGACATCGCTCTGCCGTCGGGTGTCACGGTACGCCGTCTCTGCACGGCGCACGACGAGCGCGACCGACTCGCCCAACTGATGCCCAGCGAGCAGATCGAGGAAGCTCGCCGCGCCGCCCGCGATTGGCACGCGACGAACCAGCGATCTCCCGGTGAGTGGTACAAGGCGAACCGGGATGCGCCCGTCTGGCGGTCCGAGGTCGCCTGCCAGCGGACTACCGCGGTGGCAAGCGCGGACTCCTGAGTCTAAGCGACGCCCTCCCGCGGCTTGTCCGGAGGCTGGTTGCGGCTGCTCCAGAACATGCCTTCGATGATCCCCTCGATCTTCGACAGCCGGTCCCCGATATCGACCATGCGCACGGACAGTTCCTTGAATCCGGCCCTCATCTCTTCCCTGATGGTGGCATCGGTGGCGTTCATTTCCTCTCGAAGGGCATGGTTGCCTGTCTTCATTTCCTCTCGGAGGGAGTGGTTGCCTGCCTTCATCTCCTCTCGGAGGGAGCGGTTGCCTGCTTTCATCTCCTCTCGGAGGGAGTGGTTGCCTGCCTCTATTTCCTCTCGGAGGGCATGGTCGCCTGTTTTCATCTCCTCTCGGAGAGCATGGTTGCTTGCCTTGATCTCCTCCCGGAGGGAACGGTCAGTTGCCCTGATCTCTTCCCGGAGTTCGGTACGCATGTCGCGCATCTCCTGGCGGAGCCCGCGCATCGAAGCGAGCAGAGCGGTGCCGAGGGCGATCGACGCTGCGATGATCCCGATCAGTTCCGTGCTCACGTACACCTCTTCGGGCGCCCTCGTTTCCCGCGAGTATCCTACCGGTCGACCGGCTTGGTGTCCCGCGAGGTCGGCGTGACGGACGCCATCTTGTCCATGACAACGGAGCGAGTGTCGCTGCCGCTTCAAGGAATCGCTGCGGATGCGCGTTCCTTCACTCGGGGAAGATCTGCCACTCCGGGGCGTCCAGGTCCACCTCGCGCGCCGTGCGGGCGCTGGTATAGGCCCCCTGCACGACGGCCACGTCGGCGGCTGACTCCCAGTCGGCCGGGCCCAGCGGCGTCTCGCCCTGCAGGCGGCGCAGCAGGTCGCGGTAGACCGGCTCGTAGGGGTTCCCGCCGCCGGCCAGCGTCTCTTCGAGCTCGGCGCCGTCCCGCGTCACCAGCCGCCAGCGCTCCGCGTCGAAGGTCACCATCCCGTCCTCGAAGACGTAGTGGGTGTCCAGGGGCCACCACGCCGGCCGCGGCACGTAGCCGAGTTCCTCGTAGTGCATGGCGCCGCCCGTCCGGTAGCGGACCAGGGCCGAGGTGCACGCTTCCACCGGGTGCTCGGCCACGTGGGACACCGACGCGTTCACCGTCACGGGCTCGAGCCCCGGCAGGCAGGCGCGCGTCTGCGCCAGCCGGTGCAGGCCGACGTTCGCGAACATGCCGCCGCCGCTGGTGGCCGGATCGAGGAACCAGGCGGCGCGTCCCTCGTGGAAATAGTAGCGCGTGTTGTGATGGACCCCGCTGAGAAAGCGGCCCAGCGTCCCGTCCCGGAACCTCTCCCCGGTAAGGAGCGCTCCCGGGTGGTAGGCGGCGGTGTCGGTCACCGCCAGGATGCGCCCGCCGCGGCGCGCCGCCTGCAGCATCGCCCGGCACTGCTCCACCGACACCGCCAGCGGCTTCTCCACGAGCACGTGACAGCCGGCCTGCAGCGCGGCCACCGCCACCTCGCAGTGCAGGTGATGAGGCAACGCCACGACGAGTACGTCCGCCCCGGCTGCCAGCAGGTCGCGGTAGTCCCCGTAACCGGCAACCCCGTACTCGGCGGCGCGGCTCTCCCGGGCGCGCTCGTCCCGGTCGCACACTGCCGTCAGCCGCAGCCCGTCCTGCGCGGCGATGGCCGGCAGGTGGGCCCGCGCAATGGCGCCCAGGCCGATGAACGCGACCGTGTAGCTCATGCGCGCCCCAGCGTACCGCGCCGGGATGCCGGCCCGCTGCCGGCCGGCGCGACATCGCCGCGCGGCCGTGGCCGGTGATGAGCTCCGTGATACGCTGCGCGCCCATGCGAATCACCAACGTCAAGGTCGATCTGTTCGCGTGGGACAGCGAGGTGTGGACGACCGGCGGCGCCACGTTCGGCGGCGCCACGCAGCTCGGCGTGGTAAGCGTGGAGACCGACGCCGGCATCACGGGCAACGCCTTTCTGGGCAGCTCCCACCTGAGCGGGCATCACCTGGCCGGCCCGCTCGTCGACTACCTCAAGCCGGTCGTCATGGGCCAGGATCCGCAGGACATCGGCCGGCTGTGGCAGAAGCTCTGGAAGAAGAACCGCCAGGTGTCGATCCAGTCGATCGGCGCGATCGACGTCTGCCTGTGGGACATCAACGGCAAGGCCGCGGGCCTTCCCATTCACCGCCTGCTCGGCACCTGCAAGGACTCCGTTCCCGCCTACTCCAGCACCGCCTTCCACGAGACCGTGGACGCGTATGTCGAGGAGGCGCTGCGCTTCAAGGAGATGGGCTGGACGGCGCACAAGATCCATCCGCACGGGGAGCCGGGCGCCGACGTCGAGATCTGCCGCGCCGTGCGCGAGGCGCTCGGAGACGACTTCATCCTGATGCTCGACGCGATGTGGGCATTTCAGTATGCCGACGCGTTGCGCGTCGGGCGCGCCATCGAGGAGCTCGGCTACTACTGGTACGAGGACCCGCTGGCCGAGGAGGATGTCTACAACTACGTGGACCTGGGGCAGAAGCTCGACATCCCGATCATGTGCACGGAGTACGCTCCCGGCCGGTTTCCCGCCATGAACGCCTGGATCACGCAGCGGGCCACCGACATCCTCCGCGGCGACGTCGCCGTCACCGGCGGCATCACGCCGCTCGTTCGCCAGTGCCACCTGGCCGAGGGCTTCGCCATGCGCTGCGAGATCCACCACGGCGGCAACAGCCTCAACAACGTCGCCAACCTGCACGTGACCATGGCCGTTCCCAACTGCGAGTTCTACGAGTTCTTCCCCTGTACCGGCGCGAACATGTATGGCCTCGTCAGGGACATCGAGGTGGACTCCTCCGGCATCGTGCACGCGCCCGACGAGCCCGGACTCGGTTATCCGATCGACTGGGACCTGGTGAAACGGGACCACATCGCCACCGTCGAGTAGCCACGTCGAGCGGCCCGCCGGATCACATGGCTCGGTTGTCTTCGGCGTAGGCGACGTTGCCCTCGATGCCGTGCAGGGTGCCGAGCTGCCAGACGCCGCGGAACAGGCTGCGGCGCTCAGGCGGCATGGTCTCCGCGAACTCCGGTGACCAGGCCAGCTCGTCGCCGGTGGCCATCAGGTGCCACTGCGCCCACACCGAGTTGTAGCAGTTGAAGATCGCGCAGCGCGGGTTGTCGCGGTTGGTCCAGTCCTCGGAGGCGTGCAGCAGGCTCTCGGTGAAGATCAGCGCGGAGCCGGGCGGGCAGCCATAGGTGTCCATCATCGCGCGCAGCCTCGTTTCCCAGGGGGAGCCTGCGGTGTCCGGCTGGTACGGGTCGGGTCCGCCGTAGGGGAAGTTCGCCTTGTGGGAGCCGGACAGAAACGAGGTGCCTCCGGTTCCGGCCTTCACCTCCTCCAGCTCCCAGACGACCCTGGTCAGGCCGGAGAAGATGCGGTTGCCGGCAACCTGGTAGCGCATCGGGTTGGCGTGCTGCGGCGGTCGTACGACGTGCGGCATCTCCGTGCCGCCGAGGTCCTCCTTCCTCCAGCCGGCGTGCCGGACCGTCACGAACGAGCCTTCGCAGCGGAAGGGGTAGGAGTCCTCGCGGTCGTAGTGCGGCTCGGACAGCAGCTCGGCCAGGATGCCGGTGATGGCCGGATGGTCGAGCAGCTCCTGCACGGCGCCCAGGTAGCCGTGTGCGATGCCCGAGTAGCATTGCTCCTTCAGCGGCGCGATCTCCTCCTCGGAAAGGACCGCGGGCAAGAGGATCCAGCCACGCAGGTCGTAGAAGAACCGCTGCTCGTCCGTCATCGGCGTCCCGTACGTCATGCGGCGATGGTAGGCGTGTTTGCGTCCTGCGACAAAGAGGCGCCGCCGCGGAGAGTCCGCGGCGGCGCTGGAATCGATGAAGGTGAAGAGGGCCTACATACCGATGATGCGGTCGTGCTGCGCCTGTTTGATCTCGACGTAGCGCTCGGAGCCCATCGACTTCAGGGTGCTGACGTAGTCATCCCACTCGGCGCCGAGATCGGCGTCGCCGGTGATGAACTTGGTCATCATCTCGCCGACGTAGGTGTTGATGTCGGTCAACAGCGCGCCAAGCTCCGAGGCCTCCTCGGCCGTGGGCATGAAGTTCGGCCAGATCGCTTCCGGCATGTGGTTCAGGTAGTCGGTGGGATCCATCCGGTAGACCTCCTCCTCCGGGGTGGAGGCGGTGAGGTCGTCGAGGATCTTCTGGCCTTCCATGGACAGCGTCAGGCCGTCCACCTGCGGCTCGAAGCCCCCGTACCAGCGCTCAAGGTGCTGGAACGCCCCGACCTGCAGGCCGTGCTCGGCGATGGATGCGGCGACGTCGCCGATGAACTCGTACGTCCCGTCCGCGCCCATTTGGTAGGTCTCTCCCTCCAGGCCGACGGCCGTGAACAGGTAGCCGGGCTCGCCGTACCAGTAGTCGACCCAGCGCATGGTCTCGACCGGATGCTCGTTCTCCCTGGTGATCATGAACGACCAGTTGCCGCGCACGTTGTGGTCCACCCAACTGATGACGTGGTCGCCGTGCGGACCGACGAACTGCGAGACGCCGGTGAAGTGCTTCTGCGGCTCGACGCCGACGTAACCCGGGGTGACCCACGTGAACAGGCCGATGCGATTGTCGGCCGCGTCGGCCTGCCAGCGCGCGACGTCGACGCCGGAGAAGAACTCGGGATGGTAGTAGCCGGCTTCCCACCACTCGTTGAGCTGCGCCAGCATCTCCCGGTAGCGCTCGTCGGTCGGGATGAACCTGACCTTGCCGTCCGGGCCCTGGTCGATGTGGGCGCCCAGTCCGGGCAGTCCCCGGTTGCCGAGGCCGTAGGCGCCGAAGAACGCCTGCCGCTGGATGAGCGTCGCGTTGCCGCTCTGGTGAATCGGGTACTCGTCGTCGGCGTCGCCGTTGCCGTTGGCGTCGTCGTTCTTGAACGCGGCGAGCACGTCGCTGAGCTCGTCGATCGTCCGAGGGACTTCCAGCCCCAGGTTGTTCAGGAAGGTCTCGTTGACGTAGAAGCGGACCATCGCGCTGTTCTTCTTGTACGCCACGTACGGGAGCGAGTGGATCTTGCCGTCCGGCATGAGCAGCGCCTGCTCGATCGACGGGTCCGCGGCGAAGGCCGCCTGAATGTTGGGGCCGTGCTCGACGATCAGGTCGTCCAGGGCGATCAGGTTGCCCGCCAGCGAGTGGCTCACGAGCTGATCCTGGTTGAAGATCATCTGGTAGAACGCGTCGGGGAGCTGTTCGGCCGCAAGCCTGACCTGCAGGGTCTCGGCGAAGCCCGAGATCGGCCACTCCTCGAAGTTCACGGTTATGTTCGACAACTCCGCGAACCGCTGCCAGGTCCACGTCTCACTGGCGGGACCACGGACTCCCGGCCAGCTCAGGCGCACCATGTCCAGCGTGATGGGGTCCTTGGAGAGCGGCAGCCCCATGGCGTCGCGCTCCACGTCGTCCGCGAATGTCGCGCCTGCCGCGAGTGCGGCAAGCAACAGAATGCTCAACAGCTTCTTCATGCTGTCCTCCGAATGGATGTGTGTTGGCGCTCGCAACGCGAGCCTGAGTGTTCAGCCCTTGACGGCCCCCAGGGTGATGCCGCGTTCAAACGCCTTCCGCATGAACGGAAAGATGATCAGGAGCGGCGCCGAGGATACGACCATCGATACGTACTTGATCCCCTCGCGGATTCTGATCTGCAGGTCGTAATCGATGCGGTCCGACAGCATGGTGGCGACCGTCACCGAGTCGGCGGCGATGAGAATTTCCCGAAGTATCAGTTGCAGGGGGAACCTATCCCGCGAGGTGAGAAAGATCAACGCCTGGACGTACGAGTTCCAGTGCCCGATCCCGTAGCTCAGCGCCAGGAACGTCACCAGCGGTGTCGATACCGGCAGGACGACCCTAAGCAGAAGCTGGAAGTTGCTGCATCCGTCGATGCGTCCCGCCTCCTGCATCTCGTTCGGGACGGCGGTCTCGAAGAAGGAACGCGCGATGATGATCATGAAGGCGTTCACGGCGTTGGGAGCGACCATCGCCCAGAACGTGTCCAGCATCCCCAGGCGGCGCACTACCAGGTAGGTCGGAATCAGTCCGCCGGACAGGTACAGGGTGAGGACCAGTATCTTCAGGATGGTCTTGCGGCCGCGCAGGTCCTTGCGCGACAGCGGGTAGGCGGCGAGCACGGTCAAGAGCACGTTCAGCGTGACGCCGCCGATCATGTAGATCAGGCTGTTTCGGAAGCCGCTCCAGATCACCGGCGTGGTCAGGATGCGGTCGTATGCGTCGAACGTCAGGCCCTTCGGCCACAGCACCATCGGCTCTCTCAGCAGCTCCTTGATATCGCTGAACGAGGCGACGAAGACGTACCACAGCGGATAGATGATGACGAGCAGAAACATGCCGATCAGGGTGACGTTCACGACGTCGAAGAGCCGCTCCGACCGCGTGCGGGCAAAGGCGTGCAGGCGGTTTTGGGAGGTCATCCCCACAGACTCACGCCGCGGACGCGCTTGGAGACGGTGTTCGCCGTAACCAGGAACAGTATGTTGATGACCATGTTGAAGATCGAGATCGCCGTGGAATAGCTAAACTGGGCCTGCAGCAGTCCGGCCTTGTACACGTACGTCGATATCACCTCGGATGCCTCGAGGTTGAGATCGTTCTGCAGCAGGAGCACCTTCTCGAATGCGAGCGTCATGATGTTGCCGATCTGCAGGATCAGCAGCATGACGATGATCGGCGAGATCGACGGAAGCGTGATGTGCCACATCCGGCGCACCTTGCGCGCCCCGTCGATCACCGCGGCTTCGTAGTAGGAATCGGGGATGGTGGCCATCGCCGCCGTGTAGATGATCGTCGAGAACCCGACCCTCTGCCAGATCGAGGACCATACGTACACGTGCCAGAAGTACTCGGGCTCGGCCAGATAGTGCCGCGGCTCCAGCCCCAGCGCGCCGAGCAGCGCGTTGACGATCCCGGCGCTCGGCGACAGGAAATTCACGATC
This sequence comes from Spirochaetaceae bacterium, assembly GCA_028820215.1. The sequence continues at coordinate 54,695 of JAPPKD010000008.1, forward strand.
ATGCCGGCGACGACCATCACGGAGAGGAAGGTCGGCGCGTACGAGGTGATCTGCGCGATGTTTCTCAACCGGAGCGAGCGCAGCTCGTTGAACATGAGCGCCAGCACGATCGATGCCGGGAAGCCGACGGCGAGCTCGTAGAGGTTGATGCCGATGGTGTTCTTGAGCGTGCGAAACAGGTAGAACGATCCGAAATAGCGGGCGAAATGTTTCAGTCCCACCCAGGGACTGCCCCAGAATCCTCCGGAGACGGTGAAGTCCCGGAAGCCGATCTGGATGCCGTACAGCGGCCACAGCCAGAAGATCACGTAGAACAGGAAGACCGGGGCGAGCATCAGGTAGAGATCCGCGTTGCCGCGGATTCCGCGCGACTTCACGTGACTCACGTCCCCGCGGGTGTCTCGCGCAGCATCAGGTGGCGGAACACCGGTGCGATGGGATCACCCATCTCCAGCATGGCCGCGTACATGCGCTCACGCGCGTGACGGACCCGGGGTGCTTCGGCGGGACGAGGCGCGAGATTCGTCAGTTCGTGCGCATCGGCGGCCAGGTCGTAGAGCTCGTCCTGCATGCCCGCGTTGAACACGTACTTGCTGTCGTCGAAGCGCAGCATGCGCTGGTCCAGGAGCACGTCCTGCCCGGTGCCGGACCCTTCAGCCAGCAGGTGGTCGCGCCAGGGCGCGTCGGGTGACTCGATCACCGGCACCAGCGAGCGGCCGTCCCGCTCGGCGATCGGGCGGCTCACACCGGCGATTTCCAGCACCGTCGCATAGAGGTCGTACAGGGAAACGAGGTTGTTTCGTCGTCCGCCGTGCGTGCTGCCGGCCGGCTTGATCAGGTACGGGATCTTCATGATCTCCTCGTACATGTGAATGGCCTTGTTCTCCAGGCCGGCGTGACACCCGTGCGAATCGCCGTGGTCGGCGACGAAGATGATCGTCGTCTCGTCGTACAGGCCGGTGTCATGGAGGTAGGCGAGGAGCCGGCCGATCTGCTCGTCGATGCTCGACATGAACCCGTAGTAGTGCCTGAGCGCGGTCGCGAAGAACTCCCACGGCTGATCGAAGCGGCGCCACACGTCGTGGATTGCGGGTTTGTCGATGAGGGGATCGGCGAAGTTCGGCCAGGGCGGAATGGCCAGGTCCCGATACGCGTCGAGGTGCCGGGTGGGTGCGTAGAACGGCTCGTGAGGGCCCCAGAAATTGAGCTGGAAGTAGAACGGCCCCTCCCCCGATCGGAGACGATCCAGGTGCTGGATCGCTCGTTCGACGAGATAGAACTCGTTGGTCGACTCGACGGGCGAGGTGACCTCCCCCCAGTGCGTGTGATTCGGGTGCGTTTGCTCCCGGGGCTCCTGGTCGACGACGAAGTCGAGCCCGTTGGATCGCAGGTACTCCTGGAACAGCGGATAGTCGTAACCGCCGCCGCCGTGTCCGGGGAAGTCATCGCCGATGAAGCCTCGGGTCGTGGGGAGCGCGTTGCCTCCTGCGAAGTACCAGTCCGGAAACGGGGCCGTGTCGGTCCCCGGCTCGGTCCGGTCGAAGCCGAGATGCCACTTGCCGGTGTATCCGCAGCGGTAGCCGGCCGCGGCCAGGCGGCGGCTCAGGAGATCCGGGGTGTCGGGCAGGTCGTGGACGCGGCATCCGTAGCCGCGCGTGTTCGTCTGAATGCCGTGATGCGACGGCTGCAGCCCGGTCATCAGGCTCGCCCGCGCCGGCGAGCACACCGCGCAGTTAGTGTAGCCGTTGTCGAACACGATGGCGTCGCGGGCGAAGCGGTCGAGGTGCGGCGTCCGGCAGAGGCCGTCGGGGTCGTAGCAGGAAAGCGTGTCCGCCCGCTGCTGGTCGGTGAGGATGAGGAGGATATTCTGGCCGTTTACCTCCCGGTTGTCGTTCACGATCCGATCGATCCGCGACCGAAGGAGAGAGTCAGGCGGCCCCGGCCGTCGCCGGTTCGCGGGTGGCCGCCGTGGGCACCTCCGGGGCGAACTGGTAGTCGGGCTCGCGTTTCTGCCTCTCGAGGATCCCGTCGATCTGTGTCCAGGTCTCGCGCAGGCCGCGCGTGCAGCGCGGCATGTCGTGGCGGATCAGCCGGTGCAGCCGGCCGAGCCGGTAGCACGGCACGGCGGCGTACATGTGATGCTCGGTGTGGTAGTTCATGTGCCAGTAGAGGAACTGCAGCACCGGGCTCAGGTAGATCGTGCGGCAGCACACCCGGAAGTCCGTGACCTCGTCCGTGAGGCCGATGTGCTGCGCCTCGTTGCAGAGCCGTTGCAGCCAGCCGCCGAACGCGCGCGGAAAGGTGATCACCAGCGGCACGACCCACAGGCCGTGCGCGAGTGCCGCGGCGGCGATGGCGAGGTGCCCGAGCAGCACGATGCGGTCCCAGTTACGCCGCAGCCGGCGCAGCTCGGGCTCGCTCGGCGGGAACAGGTCCGCGATCCAGGACCCTTCCGGGCCGACGTATCCCGACGCGGTGCGCGCGTAGCCGTGCAGCGCCGTGGGAATGTAGCGCAGGTCGACGATCCCCCACTTCCAGATGCCCTTGAGATCGAAGCTGCGCGGGAACTCGACCTCGCGGTCGGCCGGCGGGTGCAGCGTGTACTTGTGGTGCGCGGTGTGGCTTGCCCAGAACACGTGATGGTTGTACCAGCCGAGGAACGCGTAGATCCGCAGAAACGCCCGGTTCAGCCACCGGGTCCGGAACACCGAGTCGTGGATCAGCTCGTGAAAACCGTTGACCAGAAAGTGCCAGAAGTGGCCGTTGACGAGCACCAGTACGGCCGTCACGTACCAGGGCCAGTGAAGGGAGGAGTAGATCGCCGCGCCCGACGTCGCCGCCAGCACGGCCAGGAAGCCAAGGGTCTGCGCGAACCCCAGCAGGTCGCTCCGTTGATTCAGCCTCTTCAGCTCGTTACGCGGGACCGGGCAACGGTACCAGGTGATTCGGTTACTCATGCGACGGCCCCATTATACCCGCGCCGGAGGAGAGGAACGCCATCGCGAACACGGGGAAGCGGCTACGATGCGCGGTCCCACCAGCGGTGGATGCTGTCGGCATTGCGCCGGGCCACGTCCTCACGCCGTCCGGCGCTCCAACCGCTCTCGATCACGGTGATCAGTCCGTCGTAGCCGTGCCGCCTGCAGGCGGACAGGATCGCCGGCCAGTCCTGCACGCCGCGCGCGTCCGGCAGCGCGTTGATCCAGCCCTGACCGTCGTGCACGAGGAACGGCGGCTCGTCGCCTGCGGCCTGTCGGAAGGAGTGCATGAGCACGTTGCGCATGTGCGGCAGCAGCGACGGAATGCATCCCAGGTAGTCCTCGCCCGCGATGTAGAGGTGTGCGGAATCGTAGAGCAGGCCGTAATTGCGATGGGCGACCTGCGAGAGCAGGCGGCGGGTGCCGGCCACCGTCTGCAGGGCGCTGCCGACGTGGTTGTTGCCGGCCAGCATGACGCCGTGTGCCTGCGCCCGCTCCGCGGCCACGGGCAGCCACGCGGGATCCGAGCTGATCTTCAGCAGCCGGCAATCGAGGTCGGCGCAGAGCTCCAGGTAGCGGTCGAGGAACGCGTCCCGTTCGTCACCGCCGGCAGGCAGTCCGCGCGCGGTCAGGCAGGTCACGGTCAACCCCTCGCCACGGACGATGTCCGCAAGCTCCCGGCGGCGGTCCGGCGGGGCATCCGGCGCGATCTGGGTCCGGCGAAGCTCCACACCGCCGTATCCGGCCGACCGCGCGATCCGGCAGAACCGGGCGAACGACACGGACTGCGTCCGGTAGCGGTCCTCGAACAGGAACCCGCTCAGCGCCAGCAGCACAGGCGCTACGCCAGCGCCGCGCGCACCTCTGCGCCGAGCCGCTTGTAGGCGGTGTCGTCGTGCGCGTGCCCGTAGCGCCACGCGCCCCGCCAGCCGGTCTCCCGCCGGATGTCCAGCAGGTCGACGCAGATCGTGAAGCCCGCTCCGTAGATGGCCAGCCCGAACGCGTCGCCCTGCGGGACGGCCGGGGCCATGTCCCACATCAGCCACGTCGGGATGCAGTGGTCGGGGTAGCTCGCCAGGCCCTCGTCTGCCTGCAGGTGGGTGTCGAGGATGAACGCGATCCGGTGCGCGGCGAGCTTCAGGATCTCCTCCCGGCGGTAGCCGGGCGCGTGGTCGTTCGCCGCCGCCAGGTCGTAGAACGCGTCGAACTCCTCGCACGGGAACAGGTTGTCGTCGTACCCGGGGTGGTACATCCTGGCCAGCACCGAGTCGATGAGCGTGTCGGCGCGCGGCACCGTCAGTCCCAGCGGCTCGAGCACGGCGATGATGATCTTGAAGGTCGTCTGGATGCCCCGGCCCCAGAAGCCGGTGTCCGGATCCTGCCGTGAATACACCCAGCGCAGGCACTCCAGCAGCGGGTCGATCGGCGTGGTGCCGGCCAGGTGCCAGTCCGCGAGGCGCTTGACCATGCGGCCGACCCAGCTCCAGTTCGGCTCGACGCTCTTGATCCAGGGCAGGACCCGCTCGGGCTCGTCCTGTTGCGGCCAGTCGGGCGGCGGCGGGATCTGCAACTGGTCGACGCCGTCCACGCCGTAGCCGCGCAGACAGCCGTGCGAGTACTGGTTCATCGCCTCCTTGTGGGCGGCGGTGGGCGGCCACGGCTCGGCGTCGTCGTCCCAGTTCGGCGGCTTGTAGGCGAGCAGCGCCGGGTCCTCGTAGCTGCCCGGCGCCACCTGCAGCGACTCGATCCACTCCCGTCCGAGCCGCTGCTGATCGGCGTCGAGCACGCGCTCCAGGATGCCCGCCTCCTTGAGCTGCCCCAGGATGTAGTTGGTGGCGGCCACGTTCGCGCTGCGAACGGAATCGACCGCCCAGCTCATCCGGAACGGCGCCTGCGGGTCGCGCACCCGGTCGGCCCAGCGCACGAAGCCGTCGCTCGCCGCCGTGAGCCGTTCCACGGCTGCCGCCTTCAATCGCTCGAGGTCCTGTTCCAGAAATGACGTGTCCATCGCGCCGCCTCGGTCCTCCCGTCAGAGCGGATGATAGCCGCTGCCGGGTAGCATTATTGATCGATAGTAACTGTTCAGGCGTAGGGTAGTTCGTTCGGCAGATTTCGGCAACGGGTCGAG
>JAPPKD010000304.1 GCA_028820215.1 Spirochaetaceae bacterium
TCGGCCTGCTGCTGTTCGTGGTACCGCTCTCGGAGCTCCCGCTCGCCGGGCAGGTCTGCGGCATCCAGCCAGCCTTCCTGCTCGGCCAGCTCGCGCACCCTGCGGATCACACTGCGGTGCTTGCCGGTCTCGCGCTTGATCGCCTTGATCGACTGGTTCATCCTCAATCGCCGCACGATCTCTTGCAGATCCATCGTCGACGTCCTCCTCGCCATCTGACCCCCCTCACGTGGTTCGTGGTTGCTTCACCCGAACCGTCGGTCGTGAGGGGGGTCGTTTTCTGTGCCGAGAGGGGGGTCGTTTTCGATGCCGACCGGGGGTCGCTATGAATGCCGAGGGGGGGTCGCTAACCTTGCCGGTTTCCACGTTCTGCTTGCTGTGTTTGCAGTAGGGACTGCGGTTGCGGGGGGTCAGCATGAACATGAAAGGATCACGTGCGAAGTAACGTATACACGAATTGCGCCTACTGAGACATTAGTTGAATGGAGTTGCTCCGACGGGTCTTCTGGCTGGCGTATCGATCAAGGATAGGCGTCTGCGGCGCTAATGCGGTGCTGCGTCGGCGGACATTTGACGAGGTCGTGGGCCGTGTGGTCACGTAGCTGACAGCCGCCCCGAGGCGGTTGGTGGCCGCTACGACGCGCACAGGTGCAGCCGGTGTTGGCCAAAGTTCCGCGGTTGGCTGCAGGAGAAAGATGCGATCAGGCGCTGCCCGGCTTGGCGCTCGGCAAGGCGGGTGGCCTTCGCGTTGGGCGAGTGGCCGAAGCTAATCCGCTATCTGAACCAACAGCAGTTGACGCCGGACAACAACGCCTGCGAGCAGAGCAGGCGATCCGACGGTTCGCGGTGGGTCGCAAGAAACTGGCTGTTTTTTGCACGGCCTGCCGTTATTGGTCGCTGTTGCCGATGGGGTGGGCAAGCTGTCGCAGCCGCCGCGGGGTGAAGGTGAACAGTTGGTGGAACTGGGCCAATCCACACGGAACAGGGTGAGATCCGACACCGGGCTCCGTGTTAGCCCCGTACCTCCTGCCATGAGTCCATGCTGGGCGCGCACAGAAAAAGTGAGCCGGCTGGCGCTGGCAGGTGCCAGCCAGCCGGCTCGTGGATCAGTCGTCAGACGGAGAGGTTAGGCTGAGGGACACTCGTCGACGGCATCGACAAACAGCTTGGTTGCGGCTTCGTCCATCTCGCGGCCCCATCCGGCGTGGTATTCGTCTATCCACTCCTGGTACGCAGACACCGGCTTCTGGCCGACGATGATCTGAGTGATCAGTGCGGACCCCTCAACTCTGCGCTCCTGGTAGACGGCCCACAGGTCCTTCCCCTCATCGTTGATCGGCTTGACGGGGGATTGCGTCAGCATGCAGACGTTGTTCGGACCCAGAATCCCGTCCGGGCTGTAGCGGACCTCCGCGAGCCATGCTTGCTTGACGGGGTCGATGTATTCCTCGAAGCCCTTCATGGCCTGAATGTCCCAATAGGAAAGCGGCGTATTGCGCGCGTTCACGCCCAGTCCCAGGCCCTGGCGGGACTCCGGCTCCTTGAATTCCTCGGTCCAGATTGGCCTGTTGTTCTCCACGCCGCTCCAGTGCGTGCCCTCGATCCCGAAATTGACCAGGAATCCGTTGTCGCGATGGTTCAGCGCGTCCACGGCCTCCATGATCGCGTGCACACGGTCGCGATCGTCGTTGTTGTGGCGGCCGATGCCATGGCCGTTGCCGTGCATGGGGAGCCACGCGTAGGTCGCCGGAAAGTACCCTTCGACCCGCGGCGGTCCGGTCAAGGCGAACTCGGCGTCGGGGCTGTGCTCCTTCAGGGTCTTGTGGAATCGCTCATCGTCGAACGGGAAGTTGGGGTGCTCCCAGCCCTTCATGATGGTGACGCCGGCGCCGAACGGCTCGCTCTCACCGTTGACGGTGACGAACTCGGGATCCAGCCAGCCATTCTCGTACCAGCGCGCCAGAATCTCCAGCGCCTGTATCATCTCCGGCTGCGCGTTGGCCAGCACGAGCTTGCCGTCCCGCTTCACAAAGCGGCTGAGCGACAGTCCGAACGCATTCGCAGCGGCGTTGAAGCAGCGATACAGGGTCTCGTCGAAGCAGCGGGCGCCGTACGCGTAGCGGTCGGGGTAGGCTTCCTTGTAGGCGGCGAACACCGCTTCCCACTCTTCCAGCGTGTGCGGGACGTCCATGCCCAGCTCATCCAGGTAGTCCTTGCGCCACAGATAGCCGTGACCGTTCGAGGCATCTCTCCAGACCATCGGATAGTGCTTGAGTATGCCGTCGCGCTTGAAGAACCCGAGGGATGTTTGCAGGTCCAGACCGATGCTCGGGAAGAAAGCGGCCAAGCCCCCATAGTAGGTGGGCATGTGCTCGGACACCTCTTCGACGCTCAGGTCGGAGGTTCCCTGCTGAATGAGCTCCTCGATCCAGTAGGTCTCGAAAATGTCGGGAAGGTCGGCGGCAGCCAGCAGCACCTGAATCTTCGGCTTGTAGGATCCGTTGCCGCCCGGGCAGGGGATGTGCACCCAGTTGACGCCCAGGAGTGCGTTCATCTCCTCCAGCAGCGGCGGCGTGGTCTCAGGCCAGTTGAAGCAGTGCTCGGTCATGTGCGTGATCGTGAGCGCGTCACCCGCGGCCATCTCGCTCTGGCCTTCCGCGAAGGCGCCGCCTGCCACAAGCACGCTCAGCAGCAGTACCAGTAGTTTCTTCAATTCGTTCTCCTTGTTGAAGTTAGGCATCACTCAACCCACGCTCGAAGCGCGGGCCGGATGCCTTGTGTTTCGTCGGACGACTGATCGGTCCCAACGGTTCCTTTGATGCTACCCCTTCAGCGAGCCGATGAGAAGCCCCTTCGCGAAGTACTTCTGCAGGAAGGGGTACACCAGCAGGATCGGGATCAGCGAGTAGAGCAGGGTCGCGGAGCGCACGGTCTCGGCCGTGTACTTCTTGTCCGGGTCGTCCTGGAGCATCTGTGCCAGCCGGATCTCGGCGCCGATGCCGCCTCTCGCCTCCTGCTCGACATCGGCGATGATCCGGCGGAGAAGCGTAGTCACGAAGGTCTTGCCCTGGCTCACGTAGATCAGGATGTCGAACCATGAGTTCCAGTGAAAGACCACCGTGATCAGCGCCAGCGTGGCGATTACGGGCTTGGAGAGCGGGATTATCAGCCGCAGGAACACATAGAGTTCTCCGGCGCCGTCGATGCGCGCGCTCTCGGTCAGCTCCTCCGGCAGGGTCATGAAGAAGTTGCGCGTGATGATCATCCAGAACAGGGGGACGAGTTGCAGAAGCCACAGCGGCCACATCGTGTTGTACATGCCCAGACCGCGGACGATCAGGAACTGCGGCACGATGCCGCCGGAGGTGAACATGGCGATCAGCACGAAGACCGTGTAGGAGCGCCGAAACGGCAGGTACCTCTTCGACAGCGGGTAGGCCATCATCGCCGTGACGAACACCGTCATCACGGTGCCGACGACGGTGCGGTACAGCGACCAGTAGTACGCCTGCACGGTCTGGCGCTGGCGAAAGACGCGTTCCCACGTCTTCAGGGTCATCTCGCCGGGCTGCGGCAGCAGGTAGAGGCCGCCGGTGAGCACGGCCAGCGGGGTGCTCACCGACAGAGAGACGTGGCGGGCGAACGGCAGCAGCACGCTGAAGGCGAACACGGCCATGACAAGCACGATCACGACTTGGCCGAAGCGCTCGCCGATGCGGCGGCGCATGCCCGCTACCATAAGGCGTAGTCCGAGTAGCGGCGCACGATGGCGTTCGTCCCCCACACCAGGATCATGCTGACGCCGAGCCGCAACATCGTCAGCGCCGTGGAGAACTCGTACTGGAAACCCTCGAACGCCAGACGATAGATGTAGGTGTCGATCACGTCCGCGACATCTCTCACCTGTAGGTTTTGCAGGTTGAACACCTGCTCGAAGTTGACAGTGATCAGCCCGCCCATGCGGAAGATGAACAGGATCGTGATCACGGGAACCATGCTGGGCAGGGTAATGTGCCACGCCATGCTGGTGCGGCCCGAGCCGTCAATGTAGGCGGCCTCGTACAGCTCCTGGTCGATGCTGGCGATGCTGGCAAGGTAGACGATGGTGCTGAAGCCCACCTCCTTCCAGATGCCGCTGATGACGAACACGGCCAGCCATGACTGCGGATCGATCATGAAGTAAGGGGGATCAAGGCCGGCAGCTCGATACAGCGTGCCCATCACTCCTGATCCGGGGGACATGAACTCGATCACGAGGGCGCCCAGGAACGGCCAGGACAGGAAGTGCGGGAAATAGAGAATCGTCTGAATCGTGCGCTTGTACCGCTGCGAGTGGAGTTCGTTCAGCAGGATTGCCAGGATGATCGGCGCCGGGAATCCGAAGAGGGTCGTGAGTAGCGCGATGCGGATCGTGTTGCGCACCGTCCGCACGAACGCATCGGGTGCCAGGAACAGCTTGTTGAAGTGTTCGAGGAGTGGGTCCGCCCACGGGCTGCCCAAGATTCCCTTGTAGACATCGAACTCCTTGAAGGCGAGGGTCATCCCGTAGAGCGGCAGGTAGTGGAATACGATGAGGTACGCCGTTCCGGGAATGAGCAGCAGCAGCAGGGAACGGTGCCGATAGACCTCGCGGATCCACTGCGCCCGCTTCCGGCTTGGTGTCTGAGCGCGGGGCTTGGCGATGCTCTGCTGGTAAGTTGGGACCGATGCCATCGGCGATCGGGGCGGAGGGTACCGAATCACGGGGAAGCCGTGCAAGCTTGGACGCGCCGGGCCCGCATGGCCTTGCGGGCGGCACGACATTCCTACAGTATGTTCCTACGGATCACGGCATGAAGGCAGTCAATGTCCGCCAGTTGAAGAACAATCCGTCGGAGGCGTTGCGAGAGGCGCGCAAGCACCCGGTCATCGTGCTCAATCGCCATGAGCCGGAGGCGCTGCTGGTCCATCTGGACGACGACTCGCTGCTGGCGGAACCAGGGATCCGGCGGTCTCTGGCGACCGCGCTCTACCGGGACCGGAGCCTGTCTCTTGGCCGGGCGGCACGGTTCGCTGGCGTCCCGCTGGCGGAATTCATCCGGTACGTGTCGAGATGCGGCATCCCGGTCGTGCGCGGCACGGCCGCCGAGGTCGGCACGGACGCGCAGGCGATCGGGGCATGGACGAAAGGCTCGTCGCGGCCGACGCGAGCCCGCTGATCGGGCTGGCGGCCGCCGGAGCGTTCGATCTGTTGCGCCAGCTCTTCGGGACAGTCACGGTGACGGCGGTGGTACGGGACGAGGTGGTGGCCGGCGGCGACCTGCCGGGCGCCGCGGAGCTCGTCGGGGCCGTGCGGGGCGGATGGATCGAGGTCGTCGATACCGAGGCGGACACGGCGCTGTTCGGCGATCTGGACGCTGGAGAGGCCAGCACGCTCACGTTGGCCACGGAACACACGGGGCCGTGTCTGGTGGTGATGGACGAGGCGTTGGGCCGCTGGCATGCCAACGCGCGGGGACTTGAGGTCACCGGTCTTGCCGGCGTGCTGATCGCCGCCCGCCGCTCGGGTATCGTGGACGGCGTTCGTCCGTACCTCGAACGGCTGGAGGAGAACGACTTCAGGATGTCGGACGCGATCGTTCAAGCCATCCTGGAGGGCGAGGAGACCTCACGCTCCGAACGCGTGTGAACAGGAACTCACACCGCATGCAGCACAGAGGAGAATCGATGGAACACCTGACCCTGCACGTAGCCACGGCTGGCGATGACGCCGCGCCGGGGACCGAGGAGGCGCCGTTCGCGACGGTCGAGCGAGCCCGCGAAGAGGTGGCCGAACGGCTGCGCGCGGGCCCGCCGCGGCCGATCACGGTGCTGATCCACGCCGGCACCTACCACCTGAACGGAACCCTGGAGCTGGACGGTGCCGTGTCCGGCGCCGCCGACAGTCCCGTCGTGTTCGCCGCGGCGCCCGGTGAGGAGGTCGTGCTCTCGGGGGGCCGGCCCGTGACCGGCTGGCAGCGGGAGGACGGCTCCCGCGACCTCTGGGCCGCGCCGGCGCCCACCGAGGGCGTGTTCCGCACGCTAAGGATCGGCGACCGGCTGGCCGAGCGCGCGCGCTACCCGTCGGCCGATGCCGAGGACCGCATACAGGGCGGCTGGCTGTTCGCGGACTGGTGGCGCCACCCGTGGGAGCGGGGCCGGTTCGAGCAGCCGGTCAGCCGCGTGCGCCGCGCCGGCGACTACCTGCAGTGGCGGGTGACGGTCCCGTCGGCCGGGACCTACCGGGTGTGGATCAGCTACGTCAAGGACGAGAGCACCACCCATCCGGAGATCTCGTCCGTGTTCGGCGCCCGCGGCGGCGAACGGGTGAAGCTGGCCGACCTGGGCGCCACCCACGGCTGGCGGTCCGGCCAGCACGAGGCCTTCCCGTTCGTGGCATCGGGCGAGATCCAGTTGCAGGAAGGCGAGCACGACCTGTACTGGGAGAACCTCGCAGGCGGGCAGATCGACTTCGACTGCGTCGTGCTGTGCAGCGACTTCGATTGGGACCCCGCCGAGAACATCCGCCTGACGATCTGGCACCCGCGCGCCTACGAGGTGCGTCCGCCTGCGCCCGGCACCGACTACCTGGTGATCCAGGCGGAGGCGTTCTCGAGCGCCAGCCCCGGCGTGGGCATCGCCGACGTCGAGCCGAGCGGGGCGCCGCGCGCCGAGCCGGGCGGACGCCCGGGCCTGGTGACGATGGCTCCCGGCGACGTGCCGGATTGGGACGACTGGTCGGGGGCGGAGATCAACATCTTCTCGGCGTGGGGCTGGAACAACCTGATCCAGCCCGTGCACGGGTTCGACGCGGAGTCACGGACCATCCGCTTCGAGTCCTACAACGACGTGCGGCCGGGCAACCGCTACTTCATCTCCGGCGTGCGGGGTTGCCTGACCGATCCCGGCGAGTGGCACCTGGACGCTGCGTCCGGCACGATCCGCTACCTGGCGCCACCGGGCACGAAAGCGGTCGACGGCGCGGTGGCGGCGCTGCTCAAGACGGCGGTGCGCGTCACCGGCAGCCACATCGAGCTGCGGGACCTGGTGATCGCCGACACCGACTACGGCGTCGGCTCCCCGGCGGCGGCGCAGGACGGGGCGATCGAGCTGGATCGCGCCGAGGACTGCGCGGTGGTCAACTGCCGCTTCGAGTGCGTGAACGGCTGGGGGGTGCGGATGGTCAACCGCAGCCACCACAACCGGGTCGAACGCTGCACCATGCACGGCCTGGGGCAGGGCGGCGTCGAGCTCTCCGGCGACGACCACACGCAGCCGTTCGAGAACGAGATCGTGGCCAACGACATCGCCGACTGCGGCCGCGTGTACGCGCATGTCGCCGGCGTCTACGGCAACGCGTCGAGCCGCAACCGCATCGCCCACAACCGCATCCGTCGCATGCCGCGCTACGGAATCTCGCTGAAGTCGGGCGGCGGCCACTCCGCGCACCAGAACGTCCTCGAGTACAACGAGATCGTCGACCTGAACCTGGAGACCAGCGACACGGGCGCGATCGAGATCTACGGCGGCGACCGCAAGCCGACCGGCAACGTCGTGCGCTACAACCGCATCGTCAACTCGGTGGGGCTGAAGGTCGACGACCGCGGCCACTTCGTGACGCCCGTCTACTCGTGGGGAATCTACCTCGACGACTGGTGCTCGGGCGTCACCATCCACGGCAACATCATCGTCGGCAACGTGGTCGGCGGCGTGAACATGCACGGCGGCTGGGGCAACCTGGTTGAGAACAACGTCCTCGTGGACGGCCAGCGCCGGCAGTTCTCGCTGGCGCCGATCTTCAGCGACCTGCAGAGCACGACGCTGCGCGACAACATCTTCCGCCACAACGTCGTGGCCTGGTCGGAGCGCACCGCCGCGGTGGTCTGGTGCCGGCCGCGGCGCTGGTATCCGGAGATCCTGCGCGAGTGCGACCACAACCTGTACCACTACCGCGGCGGCTCCCTCGACCTGGAGTCGCCCGAAATCGACATCACGCCGCTCGGCAGCCTGCAGCGCTGGCGCGACGCCGGCTTCGACCGCAACAGCGTGATCGCCGATCCGCTGTTCACGGATCCGGACGCGGGCGACTTCACGCTGCGGTCCGGATCGCCGGCGTTCGAGCTGGGGTTCCAGCCGATCCCCGTGGACCGGATCGGGCCCGACGGCTACGAGGTGGAGCGGTGAAAGCCTCCGACCTGCTGGTCCGCTGCCTGGAGAAAGAGAAGGTCGAGTACATCTTCGGCCTGCCGGGCGAGGAAAACATCGACGTGATGGAGTCGCTGCTCGACTCCTCGATCCGCTTCATCGGCGTCCGCCACGAGCAGGGCGCAGCCTTCATGGCCGACGTCTACGGCCGGCTGACCGGCAAGGCGGGCGTCTGCCTTTCGACGCTGGGGCCCGGCGCGACCAACCTCATGACCGGCGTCGCCGACGCCAACATGGACGGCAGTCCGGTGGTGGCGATCACCGGGCAGGCATCGCTCGACCGCATGCACAAGGAGTCGCACCAGCACATCGACGTGGTCGACACCTTCCAGCCGATCACGAAGTGGAATGCCCAGATCACCAAGGCGGCCATCATCCCCGAGATCGTCCGCAAGGCCTTCAAGGTCGCGGAGACCGAGAAGCCCGGCGCGACCCATATCGACCTTCCCGAGGACGTGGCCGAAGAGGAAGTCGACGCCGAGCCGCTGCTCCCGCAGGCGCCCTATCCGTGGGAGCCGCCGGCGGCGCAGATCGACCGCGCGGCCGCGCTCATAACGGCCGCGAAGAGCCCGATCATCCTGGCCGGCAACGGGGTGGTGCGGCGGCACGCGTCGGAGGCGCTGACCCGCTTCGCCGAGCGCCTGAACATCCCGGTGGCCGAGACCTTCATGGGCAAGGGCGTGCTGCGCGACGACCATCCGCTGTCGCTGTTGACCTGCGGCTTGCAGGCGCGGGACTACGTGTCCTGCGGCTTCGATCGCGCCGACGTCGTGATCGCAGTCGGCTACGACCTGGTCGAGTACTCCCCGGAGCGATGGAACCCGGAGCGGGACAAGACGATCATCCACATCGACATGCTGCCGGCCGAGGTCGACCAGCACTACACGGTGGGCGTCGGCGTCCTGGGAGACATCTCGACCACGCTGCACCGGATCGCCGAGCGCGCCGAGCCGTGCCGGACCGACGACTACACGCAGGGGCTGCGCGCGTTCATCCTGCACGAGCGGGACGAGTTCCGCGCCGACACGTCGTTCCCGATGAAGCCGCAGCGGGTCCTGAACGACCTGCGCACGGTCATGGACTCAGGGGACATCCTGGTCTCCGACGTGGGCGCGCACAAGATGTGGATCGCGCGCCTGTTTCCGTGCTATCGGCCCAACACCTGCATCATCTCCAACGGCTTCGCGGCCATGGGCATAGGCGTGCCGGGCGCGCTGGCCGCGAAGCTCGTGCATCCGCGGCAGAACGTGGTCGCGGTGACCGGCGACGGCGGCTTCCTGATGAACTCGCAGGAGCTGGAGACGGCGGTCAGGGAGGAGGTCCCCTTCGTCACGCTCATCTTCCATGACGACAGCTACAGCCTGATCGGCATGAAGCAGGAGCGCCGCTTCGGCCGCACCTCCCACATCCGCTTCGGCAACCCCGACCTGGTGAAGTACGCGGAGAGCTTCGGCGTCGCCGGCTATCGGGTCGGCGCCGCCGACGAGCTGCAGCCGATCCTGCGCGACGCGTTCGCCTGCGGCCGGCCGTCCGTCGTCGACTGCCCGGTCGACTACACCGAGAACCTGCGCATGATGGAGCGGCTGGGCGCGCTCATCTGCCCGATCTGAGCGGCGGGTCTTGGCGCGATGGCCGTTCCGCGCTGGCTGTTCATCGTCGCGGCGCTGCTATGGCTGCCGATAGGCGTCGCCATCACGGCGCCGCTCCGCGGGTTCGGGTTCGGGGCGGACACGGGGCCGTGGCCGATGGTGCTGTTCATGATGGTGTCGTCGCTGGCCGTGGTGGCACCAGCCGGCCTGCCGCTGGCCCTGGCGTGTCGGCGGCTCTGGCGACTGGGACATCCCCGCGCGGCGTGGGTGGCATTCGCGGTGCTGGGGTCCGCGACCGTGGCCGCATCCCTGCTCGCCGGGCTCGTCGGTCCGCTGGCGATCGCCATCTGCGCGTCCGTGCTCAGCGGGCCGGTGTGGATCGCGGTCGCCGTGCTGAGCCGCGGCGGATAGCCTTGGCGGGGGGGCTGAGCGTGTCAGCTTGCCGTGCGTTCGACGCTGGTCGCGAAGCCGATGAGGCGCCGGATGCCCTCACGCAAGAGGTCGGAGCTGGTGGCCAGAGAAATGCGCACGCAGCCCCTGCCGCCGGCTCCGAATGTCTCGCCCGGCGCGGTGGCCACGTCGGCTTCGTCGACCAGGCGGCGCGCGTAGGCGTAGGTGTCGGCGACCTGGCCCGGCAGGTCGACCAGCAGGTAGAAGGCGCCTTCCGGCCGATAGCGGCAGAGCCCGGCGCCCGTCAGTAGCTCGCAGGCAAGGTCGCGCCGCTCGCGGTAGGCGCCGACCATGGCGTCGACGCAGTCCTGCGGCCCGGCGAGCGCGGCCAGCGCGGCGTGCTGGGAGAGCACGGGCGCGCACGACACGGTCGCTTCCTGGAGCTTTACCAGCAGCGGCGCGAACGGCTTGGGGCAGGCGACGTAGCCGATCCGCCAGCCGGTCATGGCGTAGCGCTTGGAGAAGCTGCCGACCGTGAAGCAGCGGTCGCCGGCGCCAAGGCCGGCCGGACTGACTTGCGTGCCGTCGAACACGATCTTCGCGTAGCACTCGTCGCTGACGAGGTAGAGGTCGTGGCGGCAGGCCAGCTCGACGATCGCGGCCAACCGGTCGCGGTGGATGACGGTCCCGGTCGGATTGGACGGGCTGCCGATCACGATCGCCTTGGTGCGCGGTGAGATGGCGGCGGCCAGCGCATCGAGGTCGGGCTGGTAGCCGTCCGCGGCCGGCAGGGGGTAGGGGACCCACTCGGCGCCGCACAGCTCGGCGGTCATCCGGTAGTTGGGGTAGCCGGGATCGGGCACCAGGAGCTGGTCGCCGGGCTCCAGCACGCTCAGCAGGCTGCCGTACAGGGCTCCCATCGCGCCGATGGTGACGATGATCTGCTCGCTCGCCACGCGCACGCCGTTGTCCTGCTGCAGCATGGCGGCGAGCGCCTCGCACAGCTCCGGCAGGCCGGCGTTGGCCGTGTAGCCGGTCTGGCCCTGCTCGGCCGCGTGGTTGGCTGCGGCCACGACGTGCGGCGGGGTGGGGAAGTTCGGCTGGCCGATCTCCAGGTGGATGACGCCGGGGCGCTGCGCCAGGTCCATGATCTCGCGGATGCCCGAGCGCGGCACGGCCGCGACGCGGGGATTGATCGACCGCAGGGGGGGCTCCTTCCCGCTCAGGCGTTGCGGGCGGCTTCCACGGCGCGTCCGGGCGTGACCGACACGCCGAATCGCGGCAGCACCTGCTCCATGGCGTTCAGGATCGCGCACACGGAGTCGAGGTTGGCGACAAAGCCCATCAGGCCGATGCGGCTGCCGGCATACCCCATCTCGTCCGCCGCGTGCGAGCCGCCCGCGGTGGCGATCCCGTACTCGCGCCAGACGGTCCGCATGTAATCCTCCGTCGGGAACGTGTCGCCCGGCATGGCCACGCAGGTCGAGCAGGAGGCGGCGACCCGCTCGTCGGCCAGCACCCGCAACCCCATGGCGCGCACGCCCGCGCGCAGCGCCCGGCCGGCGGCGGCGTGGCGGGCGATCACCCGGTCGGGTCCCTCGTCTATGATCTCGCGCAGCGCGCCCTGCAGGGCCAGCAGCAGCGTGTACGACTGCGACGGGCCGTGCGCTGCCTTGTATTCGGTCACCGAGGTGTCGACGGCGCGATCATCCTCGCCGGAGTCACCGTTCGCCGACGGTTCGGAGACTGCTTCGTCTCGCGCCATCGCCCTGGCCTGCCGTTGACCGTGGTGCCACTTTCGCCACGTCACCAGGTCCAGGCACAGGCCGGGGATGGGGGTCGTCCGCCGTTCCGCCGCCTGCCAGGCGCGCGTTCCCGCGGTGACGATGGCGATACCCTGCGGAGCGTTCACGCACTTCTGGCTGCTGGTGCAGCAGACGTCGATGCCCCACTCGTCGATGTGCAGCGGCTCGGAGGTCAGCGACGAGACCGCGTCTACCAGGTAGAGGACGTGCGGGAACTCATCGCGGATCATGGCGCCGATCTCGCGCACGGGATTGAGGGTGCCGGCCGTGGTCTCCAGGTGGACGACCGCGAACATCTTCGCTTCGGGATGATCACGCAGCGCCTGCCGAGCCTGCTCGACCGTGATCGCCGTGCCGCGCGGCAGCTTGACCTCCACCGCGGTGGCGCCGACCACGGTGACCAGGTCGGTGAGGACCTGGCCGAACATGCCGGTGTTGACCGTCACGCAGACGTCGCCGTGCTCCAGGAACGTGTTGAACGCCGCCTCCTCGCCGTAGGTGGCCGAGCCGACCGGCAGCAGCACGTCGCCTTCGGTGTGCAGGATCTGGGCCAGCATCGCAACGCAGTCGCCCTCGACTTCGTGGAACGGCGGGTAGTAGATGGGGTTGGGCAACGCCTGGCTCATCGCGTGGCGCGCGGCCGGGGAGAGGTCGGTCTGTCCGCAGGACAGGTTGAGTTGCAGCGCGGTACTCATGGCGAGGTGGAATATGGGGTGTGTGAAACGGCCGCGCAAGCCGCAGGTGCCGCCATCACGTAGCCGTCCCGCGCCACCACCTCGCCGTCGCGGATCACGGCGCGCACGTGCCTGAGCGCCCGCACGTCCGCGAGCGGGTCGCCGTCGAGCATGATGCAGTCCGCCCGCTTGCCGACCTCCAGCGTGCCGATCCTGTCGCCCAGCGTCAGAGCCTCCGCCGCCGTGCCCGTCGCGGACTGCAGCACCTCCGCCGGCGACATGCCGCCGAACCCGACCATCGTCTCCATGGTGCGGGACAGATCGACGAAGTTCGTGTCGGTGATGCCGGCGTCGGTTCCGGCAATGACGGTCACGCCCGCGGCAAGCATGTCCCGGAACGTCCGGAACTTGGCCCATCCGGCATGATCCGGACCGGCCGCCTCGATCTCCTCCAGGGGCCATCGCTCGAAGCCGGCGATCGTCTTGCAGACGAAGACCCGCCGGTCTCGGATGCGCTCGACGATCTCCGGGAGGTAGTCCTCGCCGTCGTCGTCACGCGCCAGCCAGGTACAGTGCTCGATGCCGTCGAAGCCGGCGGCCACGCAGCGCTCGATGCCTTCGCTCCCGTGCGCGTGGGCGCTGGCGCGCAGCCCCAGGCGGTGGGCGTCGTGGGTGATCGCCTGCAGCTCGGCCAGGCCGTACTGGGCCGCGCGCGGGTTGGTGCCGCGCGTGCCGCCGCCGGTGGCCATCACCTTGATGAAGTCGGCGCCGGCCTTGTGCATGCGCCGCACCGCGCGGCGCACGGCGTCCTCGCCTTCGGCCTCGTTCTCCAGGAACCAGCAGTGGCCGCCCGTGGACGTGATCGGCGCGCCGCCGGTGACGATCCGCGGTCCGATGAGCAGCCCGTCGCGCACGGCCCGCGCGACCGGGATGATCACGTCGGTCAGGCCGCCGCAATCGCGCACGGTGGTGATGCCGCGGCTCAGCGCCGCGCGCAGGTTGTTCACCGTCTGGACCGCGAGGGTCGCAGTGGGTTGCCCGATCGCCGCGTACAGGGGATTGAGCCCGTTCCGCTCGGGCTCACCGCTCCACATCAGGTGCACGTGGCTGTCGATCAGCCCGGGGGCGATCACCTGTTCCGGGAAATCCAGACTGCGGGTGTCGCCGTCGGCCAGCCGCAGCGCGTCCTCGCCCACCGCCGTGATCGCGCCGTCCTCCACCAGCAGGGCGGCGTCGGTGCGGGGCTCCGCGGCGGCGCTCCAGACCAGCAGGCGGCCGCGTATCAGCGTCTTCTTCATCGGCTCACCTGTTGAACTTGAAGGCGTAGAGATCGGCGTCCATGAGAGCGAAACGCAACCTGACGGGTCTCCGTGCCAATCCGCTCACGTCTCTACCGCTGTTCCAGGTCACCGTGCCGTCGATGAGATCTCCGAACATCTCGAAGCAGTCCGCCAGGCCGAACCCCGGGATGACGCGGCCCTGGTCGTCCTGGATCTCCACGCGTACCGAGCCCACGACCGACGTCGCGTAGTTGAGCTCGAGCCGGCGGCCATCGAAGACGAAGGGCCTTGTCAGGAACTCTCCCCCAGCGTAACCGGCGTTCAGGGACACGAAGCCATCCGTGCGGAAGGTGTAGCGGACGATGCGCACGGTGGGCAGGCGCCAGTGCTCGCTGCCATACACCGAGAGCTCGGTGGGTGAGGTCTGGATCAATCCGGGGTCGATGTACAGCCCTCGTTCATGCCAGTTGTCCTGGTCCGGCCCGGGGCGTATCAGGGCTTCCATGAAGCTGCGGTCGAAGCGGATGCCGTCGCGGCTGGACATGAACACGATGTCACTCACGCCCGGTCCTCCGTGCCAGCCCGGCGTGGGCTCCCGCTCCGGGACGAATCTGGAAGGGAACATGAGGTACGTCCCCGGTGCGCGCCGGTAGGCCACACATGAGTTGGTGTACAGGTGCTCGAACGGCGTGTCCCCGGTATCGATGTCCTCCGGAGGACTCCAGTCTCGGAAGTCCTTCGACGTCGTTCTCCTGATCCAGCGCACGCCGCCCGTGCCTCCGGTCGGGCCGACGAAGCTTCCCTCCGTGC
Source organism: Spirochaetaceae bacterium (assembly GCA_028820215.1). Next base: position 14,772 of record JAPPKD010000304.1, read on the forward strand.
CGGCCTTGCCGCGCGTATAGGCGACGTACTCTTCGCGCCAGGGGTCCCAGAACGAGACGTTGAAGGAATCGAAGGGGCGGGCGGTGGAGATCGGGTCCTTCTGCAGCAACCGCCAGCGCAAGCCGTCGGCGGAGGCCAGGGCCCACAAGTCCCTGGTACGGACCACGGCCTTGTACCGTTCGTCGGCGGGAACGCCCGGATTGTCGTCCCTGAACGGGGCCATGTTGGCGCCCGGGCCAAGCCAGACGATGTTGTTGTCGCGGGAACCTTCGTACTCCAGGATGCCGAGGTTGGGCTTGTGCCAGTGGATGCCGTCGGCGCTCTCCTGGTACGCCGTGATCTCCGTCACCGCTTCCGTCGTCGAGATCTTTCCGCAGCGGTAGTACGCCCGGAGCTTGTCGCCGTCCTGCATGGTGGCCATGTAGGAGACGTGGTCGTGCTCCCACCGCCTGTCCCGCTCCAGGACGGTCTCGCGCTTCCGCGGAGCATGCAGCTTGCGGGCAACTCCGGTCGCGGACGACATCCAGTGGGCATCCACGAAGAGCTGCCGGTCCGTGCCGATGTTTCGCACCCCGTCAGTCGTCATCGATTCCCCTCCACCTCCGGATGCGCCAGCGTCGTTGACGATCCGGACCGGCTTCGCCATCGTCACCGCCCGATGGCGAAAGTCTACACACCGCACGATCGCTCCGTCCCGCCGCGGGGCCAGGAGTTCGACACGCCCGGCTTCCTGCCGGTCACCCCGGCGCTGATCAGCGTCCTGGACGAGGAAACCGGCATCCCCAACATCATGCCGTCGGTCGGGTGGGGGTGGCTCAACCGGCTGCCGTTCTACCTGGGGGTGGCGGTGAGCGTGCAGGAGATCACCGGCGACTACTTCAAACGCGGGACGCACGAGTTGCTGCGCCGAGCACGCGACTTCGCGCTGAATGTGCCCACCGACCGGCTGCGCGAGGCGGTGGCCGCCTGCGGCCGGCTGTCGCGCGCCAAGGACGCGGTCGTCGACAAGTTCAAGGAGACGGGCCTGACGCCGCTGCCGGGCAAGCGCATCAAGTCCCCGCACATCGCCGAGTGCCCGATCAACTTTGAGTGCAAGGTGCGCGAGGTGGTCAGCCTGGGATCGCACGACCTGTTCCTGGGAGAGGTGGTCGGCTGCTTCGCCGACGGCGTGGTCCAGCCGGGCCGCTCGTCGGCGCAGGGCCACTCCCGCATCGAGCTCGCCCGGGAAGACGGCGGCACCACGATCCTGGAGTTCCAGGGCATGGTCCACCTGGTCAGCGAGTAAGCCGGCCCCGACGTCGAAGCCCGGACGTACCGATCAGCACTACGGATACCGGTTGACGGGAGGCATATTTTACACAAATATGCCTTTGATGAGAACGACTATCGACATCCCCGATCCGCTGCTGCGCCGCGCGAAAGCGGCGGCATCGCTCGACGGCAAGAGCCTGCGGGCCTACGTGACCGAGGCGCTGGAGCAACACCTCACCCACAGTGCTTTGGGCGGTGCGGGGCACCGGGTGTCCCTGCCGCTGGTGCCTTCGAAGACTCCCGGCTCCCTGCGGATTACGGAAGACTCGCTTGCGCGCGCCCTGGCCGAGGAGGATGCGCGTGCTGCCGGACGTTAACGTCTGGCTGGCACTGGCCTTCGAGGTCCATGCGCACCATGGGGCGGCGAGGACGTGGTTCGACAGCGTCGGCGTCCGCACCGCCCTGTGGTGCCGCGTCACCCAGCAGGGGTTTCTCCGGCTCGCGAGCAATCCCAGCGTCTTCGGCGCTGAAGCGCTCACGCTGCGGGATGCATGGTCGTGCTACGACGCCTTGAGCGGTGACGAACGGACGGGATTCGTGGCCGAGTCGGCGGGACTGGAGCGACTGTGGCGCGAGTACGCCTCGTCCCGAACCTATTCGCCAAAGGTATGGACCGATGCCTATCTGGTGGCGTTCGCTGCGTCCGCGGGGCTGACGATGGTGACGTTCGACCGCGCCATCGCCTCGTTTCTTGGGTCGCGCCCGTTGATCCTCCCGGCGTCGCCGTAGACGGAGGCCGGTGTCAGTCGGCCGGGTGAATGGGGGTGGGCTCGCCGCGGTTGATCACCTCCCAGCCGGTGACGTCGCCGCCGTGCCAGCGGTAGGGCATCGGCAGCACGGTCGCCGACCGGTCGGCGAGCGGCAGCGCCACCCGGCGGTGCCCCTCGCGCGCCGACAGCTTGATGGCGGCGGCGATCTCGAGCACCTGCCGGTAGTCGTGGCCGCTGCACGGGGCGGGGCGGCCCTCGCGCACGGCGTTCATCAAGCTGTCGACGACGCCCAGGAACTTCCCCCCGAGCCGCTCGTCGTCGGTCGGCTCGTCCAGGAACTCGGGCCGTACCGGGCGCGCGCTGGTCCCCGTGCCCTTGATCAGCACCGTGCCGTCGCCACCGGCCAGGTACACGGCGCCGTCCTCTCCGAACAGCGCCACCCTGTGGGCTCCCTCCGCCGGCACCTCGCGCGCCGCAATGCACTCGTAGCCGCCGGTCATGCCCAGGGTCCCGTACGCGGCGCAGTCGTCGTCGCTGGCAGCCGCCTCCTCGGGCACCGTCCAGCCCTCCGCCCATTCCACCTCGTCGCCGGTGGCGAAGCGCAGGAAGTTGAGGATCACGCAGCCCAGGCCGGACACCTGGTCGCCCTGCGCCAGGAAGCCGTCGATGGCCGCTCCCGTGAGCCGGCCGATGGCGCCGTCGCGCACCCACTCGCCGATTCGGGTCACGTGGTGCACCTCCCACCAGGCGGTGCCGCACGCGAACGCGGCGCCCCGCTCCTCGCAGGCGGCGATCATGGCATCGGCGTCGGCCAGCTTCGCGGCGATCGGCTTCTCGCAGGAGATTCCTCTGACGCCCGCCTCCGCGCACGCGATCACGGCGTCGCGGGCGGCGTTCACCGGCAGGATGTTGGCGACCACGTCCGGCACCTGCCACGCCAGCAGCTCCTCGACCGTGTCGAACTGGCGGGGGATCCCGTAGTGCTCGGCGAACCGCGCGCGGCGCGCGCGGGCGGTGTCGACCAAGGCGATCAGTTCCGCCTCCGGGTGGCGGGAGTAGGCGTAGGTGTAGCGGCGGCCCCAGTCGCCGCACCCGCCGACCACCGCGACCCGCAGCTTTTCCCGTTTCATCTCTGAACCGCCCTCCTCACGCGAAGTCCGCGAAGTCGCGGTCCAGCTCTTCCCAGACCGCCGGATCGACTTCCTGCCGGTAGGCGGCGACGTTCTGGGCGACCCGCTCCGGCGTCGAGAACCCCAGCAGGACCGACGCGAAGCGCGTCTCGCGCAGGCAGTAGTGCAGGTTGACGACGTGCAGATCCAGGTCGCGAGCCGTGCACCAGTCGTACATCCGCCTGGCGCGGCGCAACTCCTCGGTCATCTCCAGCCGCTCCGGCGAGACGCCCGCCGCGCTCGCCGCCACCCGGACCGGGTCGTCGCCGCCGAGCAGGCCGCTCAGCATGATCGAGGCGTTGAACAGGCCCACGTCGGCCGCCACCGCCGGCTCCACCACGCCGGCCAGCGCGGAGCGCTCGATCAGGTTGTGGTCGCGGAAGGTCAGCGACACCTCGAAGTCGCCGGTGGCGATGCACGCCTGGTGATGGGCGTGCGGCCGGCAGCCCAGGCCGAGGTGGCGGATGACGCCCTGCTTCTTCAGGTCGAGCAACGCGTCGCGGGCCGCGTGCGACGCGAGCACCGGCTCGATCTCCTCCGGGTCGTGCACGAGCATCACGTCCAGGTAGTCGGTCTGCAGGGCGCGCAGGCTCAGCTCCGTGCTGGACATGATCGCGTCGTAGGAATAGTCGTGCGGCCGCTGCCGCGAACCGGCCTTGCTCTCGATGATCAGGTCCTCGCGCCGGTGGCCTCGGCGGTACCACTCCTGCAGGGCGATGCCGATGTATCGCTCGCTCTCGCCGCCGATGTAGGCGGCCGAGGTGTCGATCAGGTCGATGCCGGCTTCCAGCGCCGCCAGCACCGTGTCCACGCCCAGTTGCTCGCCGTGCGTGCCGCCGCGGCGGCCGAGCTGGGCTCCGCCGATACCCAGCACCGGCACCTGCAGGCCGGTCTTCCCCAGCCGGCGGCGTTCGTATTCGATCGCGTGCATGGCGCGGAGCATACCCGCGCGGGCGGTCCGGCGGAACGGGCCTCCGGCCTCGCCTGCGCGCTTTGACACGGAGTGCCGCTCCCCGCACGGTGAAGGCGCGAGGAGGGCGCCGCGTTGTTGATCAAGGAAGTCAAGCTCTACGTCGTCGCCGCAGGCGAGCGCGAACGGGCCGCGGTCGGTCGCGGCGGCATGGAGCTGGTGCCGCCGGGACTGTCAGGCCTGTTCACCCACGGCGAGGGGCTCGGCTCCGGCGACGAGATCCCGGAGCATCGGGAGACGCTGCCGGCCTACGACCTGATCCTGCGCCTGGTCACCGACGGCGACCTGGACGCGCACACCACCTATGCCACGGGCTACAGCGCCACCGAGCTGGCATGGCAGGCGAGGGAGTTCCATGTGAAGATCGCCCACCTGCTGACCGGCATGGACGCCTTCGACCGCGAGCGCGTCTGGCAGCGCCTCTGGTACACGCAGCGGTTCATGTACACCGGCCGCGGCCTGATCCAGGCCGTGGACGAGATGCTCTGGGACCTGGCCAGCCGCCATGCCCGCCTGCCGCTCTACCGCCTGCTTGGCGGCGCGCGCGACTCGATCCCGGCCTACCGCAACATCGGCGGCCGGACCGTCGACGACTACGTCGCCGATGCGATGAGGGCGCGCGAGCAGGGCTTCAAGGGCGGCAAGGACCACTCCTACCGCGGCGTCGCCGGCAACACCGAGCTGTTCCGCGCGTTGCGGGAGGCGATGGGAGACGACTTCATCCTCATTCACGACGCGGTCGAGCACTACACCTGTGACGAGGCGATCAGGATCGGCCGGGAGATGGAGCGCCTGGGCTACGCCTGGATCGAGGAGCCGCTGCAGGACTTCGACCTGATGGGCCTGAAGAAGCTGTGCGCGGCGCTGGACCTGCCGGTGATGGCCATGGAGTGGATCGGGTCGCTGGCCGGGCAACCGTTCAACGCGTCGCCATTCATCGCCATGCAGGCCACGGACATCGTCCGCCAGCGCGCCATCGGCCTGACCGGCCAGATGAAGCTGGCGCAGCTCGCCGAGACCTTCGGCCTGGACGTGCACGGCGGGAACTCGCACGTGGTGCTGGCAATCCACAACGACCCGCTCTACGAGTACGGCTCGGAGGGGCCGCTGCCGCCGCCGCAGGACCCGGCGACCCTCACGTTCCAGGGGATCAAGGTGATCGACGACGGGCACATGCGCATCCAGTGCGGCGACCTGCCGGTGCCGGAGCCCGACTGGGACCGGATCGAGTCGGAAGCGCTGGAGGTGGTGTGATGGCGGTGGATCGAAGCGTGTTGGCGGAGTCGACGATCACGCGGCTGCAGGTGCATACGCCGGTCGGAGTCGTGCGCATCTCTGCGGAGGGAGCAGGCGAGGAGGTCTGGGGCGCGGCGCTGATCTGCCCTGACCGGTTACCGCCGGCGGCAACCGTCGACCGCATGCGGACGGCGCTCGCCGGGCGACCGCTTGCGGACCGGGAGCGCCTCTGGCGCGATCTGCGCAGTGCCGCGGCCGGGACCGACCCGGCCGGCTTGGCCGGCGTGGACATAGCGCTCTGGGACCTCTGGTCCAAGGCGCTGCGGTTGCCGCTCTACCGGGCGATCGGCGGCTTCCGGACGGAGATTCCGGTCTGTCTCTCGGGAGAGGCCGCCTGCGACACGGACGATGCCGCGGCCGAAGCGGCGGGAGCCGTCCGCGACGGCTTCCGCGGCTACCGGGTCGCGGGCACCACCACGCCGATCGGAGCGAAGGCGCCGGCCGCCGTGCGCAATCGCGTCCTGGATGCGATCCGCGCGGTGCGGGAGGCCGTGCCGTCAGACTTCCCGCTGATCTACCGCGGCGTCCCGGCCGGCGGTCACCTGGAGGCGCTGGCCATCGGCCGCGCGCTCGACGAGGCCGGCTACACCTGGTTCGAGAACCCGCTGCCGGGCGCGGACGGCGAAGCTCTCGGGCGGCTTGCCGCGGAGCTCGATACGCCGGTCCTGGCTACCGTGGGCGGCCCTGATGCCGCCCGTCAGGCGGCGGCCCACCTGTCCCGGCAGTCGGCCGACCTGATCCGCGTGCGTATCCCGGACGTCGGCGGTATCACCGAGGCGTTGAAAATCGCCCGCGCCGCCGAGGCGTTCGGCGTCAACTGCGAGATCGACCCCGACGACGGCAACGGCGGCTTCGCCGCGGCCGGTCTCATGGGCGCGGTGCGCAACGCCATGTTCCTGCTGTGGGTGACGGGCGAGAGCGGCGAGCGGGCGCGCACCGCCGGCGGCCTGATCCGCACACCGATGAGCGTGAGGGACGGCGCCGTGACGCTGGGCGACGCGGCCGGCTTGGGCATGGATCTGGACCCGGATCGCATCGGCGCGGGTACCGAACGCCTGCTCTGACCTGAGCGGGAACGCCCATGAGTGATTTCAGATCGATCCGAAATCACTCGCATTCGGCCCAAGAGGTGAGGTGAGGCGCCAGGTGCAGTACCCCTCAGGTACGCCCATGTGCACATTGAAGCCAAGCGTGCGGAGGTAGGCTCATGGGACAGAGATCTCGGCGGCATGACCGGTTGAGGAGCGTCGCGGAGGCCCTGTTGGCGGCGGTACTCTGCCTGTTCCTCTCGCTGGCGACGGCCGCTGCTCAGACGGTTGACGCCTCCACTGAGGATGTCACGGGCTCGGTGTGGCGGCTGGTCCGGGGAGGCGGTGGCTTCGTATCCCCGGAGGGAACGACGGGAGCGAGCCTGTGGAGCGTCGCTTCCAACGGTGAGACCTTCGTCGCGGTCGGCGACGACGGACTCATCGTGCACAGCAGCGACGGCGACCGCTGGGTCGAAGCAGGCTACGCCGTCAGCTCAGGTTGGTTCCGGGACGTGGCGTGGGGCGGTGGCCGCTTCGTTGCGGTCAGCGGCTACCAGATCGTGTTCAGCAGCGATGGCGATCGCTGGCAACGGGCACGCTTCAGAGGTTCGGGAGACGTGGAGAGCGTCACGTGGGGCAACGGTCGCTTTGTGGCGGTTGGCGATGACGGCCTGATCATGGAGAGCAGCGACGGCGACCGCTGGAGGCGAGTGCGGGACAGGGCGACCCGCGCCGATCTTCATGGGGTCGCGTGGGCCGGCGGCCGGTTCACGGCCGTCGGCAGCGACGGCACGGTCGTTTCCAGCGCAGACGGCGAGCACTGGCAGCCGACGGACACCGGCACTGCGGCGACCCTGACCGGCGTCGCCTGGAACGGAGAGTTGTTTGTTGCCGTGGGATCAGACGAGGACCACCGGACCGTGATCGTCCACAGCCCCGACGGCCATCACTGGAAGCCGGCAAGCCTCACGCCAGCCGGGGCCTCGGGGCCGTTGAGCGACATCGTCTGGAGCGGTGAGCGCTTCGTCGCGATCGGGTCCTATACGATCCTGCACAGCGGTGACGGAGATGCTTGGGAGCGGGCGTTGTGGCATGGACGGGGGGAGTTCCGAGCCGTTGCCTGGGGAGGCGCCAGTTTCGTCGCTATCGACTCCAATGGTCCCATCCTGAACAGCCCGGACGGAGTCCTGTGGGAGGAAGCAAGCGAGGCGGGCTCCGGCACGGCTCGAGCCGACCTGCAAGCCGTCGCGTGGGGCCGAGACCGGTTCGTGGCGGTAGCCGGCTGGCCGCCCGAGATCGTGCACAGCTTCGACGGGCAGGAGTGGCAGGAAGCCAGCGGCGATCCGGGGTTCCGTATCAGCGACGTCATCTGGGACGGCGACCGTTTCGTTGCCGTCGGTTACGGCGTCGCGTACAGCTCGGATGGCCATCGCTGGCAGCGGGCGCGCATGTCATTGAAGACCCCTCACGCGGTCGCCTGGAATGGTGAGCGCTACGTCGCTGTCGGCCACGACGGAGCCATCGTGCACAGCGACGACGGCGACCGCTGGTCGCCGGCTGCCGACAGCGCCACCACGGAGACGCTGAACGACGTGGCGTGGAATGGCGAGATCTTCGTCGCCGTCGGATATCACGGCATCATCGTCCACAGCACCGACGGCGATACGTGGCAGCTCGCGACCCGGCCCGCCGTGCCGTATCGGCACGACCCGCCGCGTGATGACGGCAGTCGGACGTACTACTACGGCTTTGAAGGCTTGGCATGGAACGGTGAGAAATTCGTCGCAGTGGGGTGGGGCAGCGAGGGCGTGGTGGTGCACAGCCGCGACGGCGATCAATGGGAGTTGGCGGACGACCACGACTATCTGGCCGGCGAGCACCTCACGGCGGTCGCATGGAGTGGCGAGCGCTTCGTTGCGGTCAGCTACCGCGGAGGCAGCGTCATGATCAGCACGGACGGCGACCGCTGGGATCCGGCCGGCGACGTTGGTACCCTTGATCGCCTGATGGACGTCGCCTGGGGCGGCGGGCGTTTCGTGGCGGTGGGAGCCAACGGCACGATCGTTACCAGTCCGTAGTGCGCAGACGACATGGGGGAACCGCATGACCGAACGTGAACGCAGCGGAGCAGGGCTGTTGGAGACAACTCGATGAGCCCGGTCCATCCGGCCTGGTTCGCCGGCAGGGACAGCGCCGTCAGCCTGACGTTCGACGACGGCATGGACAGCCATCTGCATGCCGTGGTGCCGGCGCTCGACGCCCGGGCGATGGCCGGCACGTTCTACGTCAAGACCGACGATGCCGAGCGGCTGAAGTGCTTCCGGGAGCCGCAGCGGCGCGGTCACGAGATCGGCAACCACACCGTCCATCACTGGTGCAGCCGTGCCCACCGCGCGGAAGCCGATGCCAGGGGGATCGAGGACCTGACGCTGGCGGACATGGCGGCCGAGCTCGACGAGTCGGACCGGCGCCTGCGTGCGGCCTTCCCCGATGTCCAGTCCTTCAGCTTCTGCTACCCGTGCTACGACACGTTCGTCGGTCAAGGCGCGACCCGACGCAGCTATGTGCCGCTCGTGGCCGCCCGGTTCTGCGCCGCCCGTGGCGGGAGTGAGAACTCCACCCCTTACAACTCTCCCGTTCATACGGATCTGTGGTGTCTGCGGTCGGTGCGGTGCGAGTACATGAGCGCCGGGCAGCTGATCGCCGCGGTCGAGCGGGGGCGGGAGCTGGGGATGTGGACGATCCTTACCTTTCACGGTGTGGATGAGGGGCATCTCCCGGTCACCGGCGACGACTTCGGCGCTCTGCTCGATCACCTGGCCGGCCGCAAGGATGAGCTGTGGGTCGCCCCGCTGATTCAGGTGGCCCGAAGCATCTCGGCGGCTCGTGAGGCGATGCGCCGGTAGGTCGCGCGGTACGGATCGAACCGGCGCGCTCAGTGCTCGTGGTGCTCGGCGTGGTCGTGCAGCGGCACGTGGTCGTGGAAGACGCCATGGCGGTGCATGGTCTGGTGCAGGCGGTTCCAGGCACCCTCCAGGGTGACGCGGAGTTGCCGGTAACGCTCGGCGTCCGGGCGTGGGGCGATGGTGTCGACGTAGGCCATGGCTCCCTCGATCTGGTCCAGGATCAACCCGGCGTCGTGGGCGGAGAACGGCCGCGCGCCGTCCACCCGAAGCTGCACGGCGCTGGTGTGGGCGGCGATATCGGAGGCCCGGCCGCGGTAACTGCCGCGTACCCGCAGCGCGATCCAGGTGGAGCCGTCCGCGCGTATCGTGGTGCTGCCTGCTGCCGCAAGCTGCCCGGCGCCGTCGGACTCCTCGACTATGACCCCGCCGCTGATCAGCTCCACTGAGGCGATCGGCACTGCCACCGACTCGACCCGCCACTCGACGGAGACGCTGCCGCCGCCGGCCGGCAGGTCCACGATGCCGCCGGGCGATGCGCCCTCGACTGTGATCTGCGCGAGTGGGCCCACGGTCACGAAGGTGTTGCCGGCCTTGATGGCCGCCATCCAGTTGTCGTAGGTGAACTCGCGCTCACCGAGCTGCGTGTAGGTGCGCACGCCGCCGAGCTGCGAGGCGGCGGCCATCTTGTCCGAGCCGCCGACCACGGGCAGCCGGTACCCCAGGTTGAGGTAGCGGTACCAGTCGGCGATGCCGTACGGATTGATCTGGCCCTCGCAGGGGTTGAAGGTCATCATCTCCATCGCGTCGATCACGCCAAGGACGATGTCGGCGGCGCGTTCGCACTGCGGGTTGGGGCCGTGCGGCATCACCACAACGCCGCCCTGCTCGATGCAGCGGGCGGCCCAATCCGCCATGGTGACCTCCTGCGGGTCGCCGATCGCGGACTCGGAGGGCCCGCCGGTGCACAGCGGATGGATCATCGGCCCGGAGTAGCCCAGGAGCGAGATGTGGCCCAGCACCTGCATGCGGTTCTCGGTGCCGACGCGGACCAGGAACTCGCCGGCGCCGCCGAAGTCGCGCGCGCCCAGCGTGGTGGCGCCGTCGAAGTCGCTGACGTTGCTGAACATCTCCCCCCACTGGCTGGCCAGCAGGTTGACGACGTTGACGCCCTCGGCGGCCCCCTCCAGGAGCGCGGTCTGCGGGCTAAGGAAGTGCACGTGGGTGTCGGCGGTGACCCAGCCGCGCTCGCGCCAGCGCAGCACCCGGTCGAGCTCGAACGTCAGCTCTTCGGTGTCCGAGGCGACGGTCACGCGCGTGCGCAGCGGGCGCACCTCGTAGCCGCGGGCGATCTCGACGTAGACGTCGCCGAGCGGCAGGTCCGCCACGCACTCGCCCGGGATGTAGGCGTACTGGTTCGCGCCGTTGACGAACTCGCCGTAGTTGTCCTCGAACCAGTTGCCGTTGACGGTGCGGTGGTTGCCCTTCGGGGGCAGGTACTCGCCGCCCGCGCCGTGCAGGTGAAGGCGCACGGCGACCGGTTGCGACGAGCCACGCTCCACGACGCGGATCCTCACCGGGCGCTCGGCCGCGGCCACCGCCGCCGGTCCGCCCTCCAGTTCCCGCAGCGGGTAGGCTCGGCCGCCGGAATAGAGCTTGGCGTCCGGGTGCGCGGCGTACTCCACCAGCGCGCGGGTGGTGGAGACGGCGGGTTGCACGTCGGGGGCGGTCGTACCGTCGCCGTCGGTCCACCCGGAATGGTCGTAGTCCAGCGCGGGACGCGCGGAGATGATGGTGCCGAGGTCCAGCTCCAGGCCGGCAAGCTGGCGGTCGGCTCCGAAGGAGGCTCCCGGCGGCAGGTCCAGCCGCAGCTTGCGCCGCGTCCTGGGACGCAGCGGGTGTTCGGTCAGGTCGGTGGCGGCGATGCCGTACACGGCGCAGCGCTCGGCGCCGGGGCGCAGCTCGACCGCGTCGATGGGGCGGTCGGGGTGCGGGTTGGGCAGCGCGTACAGCCACGCCGCGTCCTGCCCCCCGTCGCGGCCGGAGCCGTGCCGGGTCTCGCCGCGGCCGTAGCCCACGGTGGAGAGCCTACCGGCCGCCTGGTCCTCCGCGGCGGACGCCGCCACGCGATCCGCGTACATCGGCACGGCGGCGAAGGGACTGGCCCCCCAGCCGATGCGCGCCTGCTGGATGGCGAAGCGCCGCCGGATCGGATGCACGTGCTCGGAGCCGTCGGTGTAGCACAGCACGTAGTCGGCGACGTGGTCGCCCAGCTCGTTGCCGTCAAGGCCGTGGTCCGCGAAGCCGGTCAGGTAATTGGAGGCGCGATCCTCGACCTGGTGCAGGAAGACCAGGTAACGGGCGGGCCGTCCGCCCGCCGACACGGTGACCGGAGATCCGGTGACCAGCACGACGTTGGGACCGCCGGCCGAGCCCAGGTCGAACGGCACGCCACGGAACGCCTGACTCCCGAACGATGTGGCCAGGTCGGACGGCGGCGCCAGCGGCTCCGGAAGGGCGTTGCGGTCGGCGTTGTACGAGCCGGCCAGGGACAGCGGGGCAAGGAGGTCGGATGCGGGCGTGGCCATGGCCGATCATACTCGGGCCGATGCCCGTTGCGACAGCGGATCGGACGAGGGTCGGGTCGGGGTGTTGATGCAGCGAACAGGACCGTGCCGACCTACAGCCCGTGCTACATTGGGAAAGGTCCACCATGTTTGCTCACACGCGCGCGGCACTGGCCCACTTTGGCGCCGAGTTACGGGACACGCTCCCGCATCTGGTCGTCTCCGTGCATGCGTTTGGTTCGCGCGTGAGGGGAGATCACCGCGGCGACTCGGATCTTGACGTCCTGGTCGTCGTGCGTGAGCGCACGCTCGAATTGGAGCGGTCGATTATCGATCTGTGCGTCGAGCATGAGCAGCGGAGTGGCATCTCCTTCGATCCGGTGATCAAGGATGTGGCCACGTTCGACCTTGAGCGGCAGCGTCATACCCCTTTCTATCAGAACGTCAGCGCCGAGAGTATTCAGATTTGACCCTCTCCGCTGACGATAAGCGTGCCCTGAGCGGCATCAGGTTCGAGAAAGCACAGGCCGCACTCGACGATGCCCGCGCGAACCTCGAACAGGGCCGCCTCAACACCTCGGTGAACCGCAGCTACTACGCGGCGCTCGCCGCAGTCCGCTCCCTGCTTATTCTCGAAGGCGTGGATCCGGCGTCTCATGCAGGCGCTGTCACGATGCTCAGCCTGCACTTCATCAAGACCGGGCTGCTCCCCATTTCGATCGTCAAACACGTCAAGACGTTGCTCTCTCGTCGGGAGGACGTCGACTACGGCGACTTCGACTCGATCACGCGGGATGAAGCCCAGGACTCCGTCGCCAGAGCGGAGGAAACGCTCGCGGCCGTCGACTTGCTGCGGAGCCGACTGGACGCGGAGCTGTAAGAAGATCGACTACTGCAGATCCTTGACCAGGCTCACGCGTACGATCTCGTCCCAGATCGGCCCTCTGCGTATCTCCCGATAGCAGCGCTCCGGTCAGGCACCGGTGCCCGACATACATTGGCGTTTGCTCGCGATGGCCGCCTTGACGGCGGTGTACGAGCCTGTGGTGATGAGGCCCCTGTTGTGTTCGACCTTTGCTTCGAATCCGGTGAGCTCATCGTCCGTGAACGACAGTCTCGGCATGAACTCCACCCAGTTGGCCAGTTCCATTTCGATGAGGTCGCGCACCTCGTCCTGGGTGACCGGCGCGGCCTCTTCATGAACGCGATTCCAGAGCGTGGCAGTGTCCTTCCCCACCGCTTCGAAGAAGTCACTGCGATTCGAAACGCAGAAAAGGAATGCCAGTCGTTCGGCGCGCTCGCCGATCACTGCACGGATGCGTTGACGGTCTTTGAGGGAAGCGGACTGAGTCAAGTACGCCTGCGTGCCGTAGATGCTGTGGAACAACCCGCCGACACAGACCGCCGGATCGTTGCCCCACGCCTGCAAGAGGTCATGGGTTCCGCGCAGGTGATCCAGCAGGGCTCCGCCGCTATGGGGATTCGTGTCGGTATCCAGCTCAAGCAGGAGGTCGAGGTGCTTCTGTTGAATCATGTTTCATCCGATCCTGAAGCCGCGGACGTTATCATGGCGCGAACATGACGATCAACAGAGCGGATGCGTCGGACGCGGAGGAACTGGCCGAACTCAACCGGCAGCTCATCGAGGACGAGCAACATCCGAATCCGATGACGCGGGCCGAGCTCGCCGAGCGAATGATCAGGTGGATGGAGGAGGGGTATACGTGTTATGTCGCGCGGTCCGGCGGCGTGACCGCCGGTTACTGCCTCTTCCGTGACGACGGCAAGCACTACTATCTGCGCCAGCTCTTCGTGGCCCGCGGCCAGCGCCGGCGCGGGATCGCCACCGCGCTGATGGACTGGATGTACGCGAACGTCTGGTCCGGGAAGCCGGTGCGGTTGGACGTGTTCGCCCACAACGAGGAGGCGGTCGCCTTCTACCGAGGATACGGGTTTCGTGTCGCCGTCCTCCGCATGGAGAAGTGACGGTGCATTCGGATCCCGATCGGGCCACGGACGTGACAGCGATCCATCCGCCGATCCAACCGTACGAGCGCGGCATGTTGGCCGTCGGCGACGGGAACCTCGTCTACTGGGAGACCTGCGGCAATCCGCGGGGAAAGCCGGCAGTGGTCGTGCACGGCGGCCCCGGTTCCGGGTGCACGGATTGGCAGCGCCGGCTGTTCGATCCGGATGCCTATCGTGTCGTGCTCTACGATCAGAGAGGCTGCGGACGCAGCACGCCCCATGCGAGCGCCCTCGATAACGAGCAGCAGAGCAACACCACGTGGCATCTGATCGACGACATGGAGGCGTTGCGCCGGCACCTGGGAGTCGGGCGATGGCTGGTGCTCGGCGGCTCGTGGGGCAGCACCCTGGCCCTGACGTACGCCGAACGCTTTCCGGACCGCGTGACGGAGATGATCCTGTTCGGTGTCACGACCGGACGGCACGTGGAGTTCGACTGGCTGTTCCGAGGGGGCTTGGCGAGGTTTTTTCCCGAGCAGTGGGAGCGTCTGCAAGCCGCGGCACCGTTGGCCGAGGAAGGTCGCGATGTCGTCGACGCGTACCACCGGATGCTGCATGACCCGGACCCGGCCGTGCATGAGAGGGCCGCGTTCGAGTGGTGCCTGTGGGAGTCGGCGACGCCTGCCTGGCCGCCGTCCAGAGGACTGTCGGCGCGGTTCGCGGACCGGAGGTTTGCGCTGGCTTTCGCGCGTCTTGTCACGCATTACGTTCGGCATTACGCGTGGCTGGAAGACGGTTTCCTGTTGCGCGGAGCCGGGGCGCTGCGGGACATCCCCGGGATACTGGTGAACGGCCGCTTCGACTTTCAGGCGCCGATCGCCAACGCGTGGGAACTCAGACGCGCATGGCCACGCGCCGAGTTGGTGATCGTGGACGACGCCGGACACGCCGACGCGGCGATCACCCTCGAGCTGATTCGCGCTACCGAGCGGTTCTCCGGGTCGCGGTAGCGCGCATCGTCAGGCCGGCCGGCGCCACAGCAACGGGTTCTGGGTGTCGTCGTCGAGCGGATCGCCGATCTTCAGGGCTGCCACCTGGGCGTCGGAGAGGACGTTCTGGATACCGTTGAACACCGAGCCGTCCGGCATGTAGCCTGCGGTCATGGCGCGCCGCCAGTTCGGAGTCATGTTGGGACCGGCGCCGTGCGCCAGCAGGCCGTTGTGGAAGCCCGCATCGCCCGGATCCATTTCGCCCGGCACCGGCATGACGTCGCGGAAGCGGGGGAAGTGTTCGAAATAGTCCCCGACCTCTTCGCCGATCGGCGTGTCGTCGTAGCCGTTCACCTTGTGGCTGCCGGGCAGGTAGTACATGCAGCCGTTCTGCAGCGTCGCCGGTTCGAGGGCGATCCAGATGGAGAGGGCGTGCGGCGAGTGGTACGACCACTTCGGGTTGTCGGCGTGCCATGCCGTGGGGTTGGCCCACGGCTGCTTCTGCAGCGTCTGATCGTGCCAGAGGCGGATGCCGTCGATGCCTTCCAGCGAGCACAGCATCTCTCCCAACTCGGGCGCGAGCATGTACTTCTTCACCGTTGCGCTGATCTTCCACAGGTTGATGCGCTGCAGGAACACACGGTCGTAGTAGGATTCGCCGGCAAGCCAGCGGTCACCGGTGGTGCCGCTCAGCTTGCGGCGTCCCAGTTGCGCGACGGCCTGGTCGATGCCGGCGCGCAGCTCAGCGAGCTCCGCGGCGCCGAGGAACTCCCGGACGACGAGGAAACCGTTGTCGCGATAGGATGTGATCTGCTCATCGGTCAGTCGAGTGTTCATCCGTTGACTCCGTCCTCATCACAGGTAGCGGTTGAAGAGGTGCTCCAGCATTTCCTGGCGTCCGCTGGTGTTGGGGGCGATCTCGCCCTTGTCGAGCATGTAGGACTCCAGCGCCGCGAAGTCCGCGTCGCCGGATTCGATGCGGGCGCCGATGCCTGAGTCCCAGCTCGCGTAGCGCTCCTGGACGAACGACCGCAGCTCCCCGTCGGCGCGGATGGCGGCGGCGATCTTCAATCCGCGCGCGAACGCGTCCATGCCGCCGACGTGGGCGTGGAAGAGGTCGATCGGGTCGAAGCTCTCGCGCCGCACCTTTGCGTCGAAGTTGATGCCGCCGGGCGCGATGCCGCCGTAGCCCAGCAGGATCAGCATGACCTGCGCGGTCAGGTAGAAGCTGGTCGGAAACTGGTCGGTGTCCCAGCCCAGCAGCAGGTCGCCGGTGTTGGCGTCGATCGAGCCCAGCAGACCCTGGTGCGCGGCGTACTCCAGCTCGTGCGCCATCTCGTGGCCGGCCAGCGTCGCGTGGTTGGTCTCGATGTTGAGCTTGAAGCGCTCGGTCAGGCCGTAGGCGCGCAGGAAGTTGATGCACGCCGCGGCGTCGGTGTCGTACTGGTGCTTGGTGGGCTCCTTGGGCTTCGGCTCGAGCAGCAGGGTGCCGTCGAAGCCGATCCGGTCGGCGTGATCGGCCGCCAGGTGCAGGAACCGGCCCAGGTGGTCGAGCTCGCGCTTCATGTCGGTGTTCAGCAGGTTCTGGTAGCCCTCCCGGCCGCCCCAGAACACGTAGTTCTGTCCGCCCAGCTCGCGGGTCACCTCCATGCACTTCTTCACCTGCGAGGCCGCGAAGGCGAACGCGTCGGCGTTGCAGCTCGTGGCGGCGCCGTGCACGAATCGGGGGTGGCTGAACAGGTTGGCGGTGCCCCACAGCAGGCGGATGCCGGTGCGTTCCTGCTCCTCCTTGAGCGCCTCCACCACCGCGTCCAGGTTGCGGTTGGTCTCGCGCAGCGACGCCCCCTCCGGAGCCACGTCGCGGTCGTGGAAGGCGTAGTAGGGCGTTCCCAGCTTCGCCATGAACTCGAAGGCGACGCGCACGCGCTCGCGGGCGTTGTCGACCGAGTCGCTGCCGTCGTC
Organism: Spirochaetaceae bacterium; assembly: GCA_028820215.1. The sequence continues at coordinate 31,645 of JAPPKD010000304.1, forward strand.
CCACGGCCGCTGCAGCGTGGGCGCCCCGAAGGGGTCGGCGCCGGTGGCGCGGAAGGTGTGCCAGTAGACGGTGCTGAAGCGCAGGTGCTCGCGCATGGTGCGGCCCTCGACCACCTCCGTCTCGTCGTACCAGCGGAAGGCCAGCGGGTTCCTGGAATCGGGACCCTCGTAGGGGATGCGTTCGACGTCGGGGAATCCGTACATGACGGGCGAAACCGTAGCATCTCGCCAACGCGCGGTGCTCGGCGGCGCGGCGAATCGTTGCCATTCCGGCGCCGGCGCGATCCAATGCCGGCATGGACGACCGTCAGAAGTACCTGTTCGACGTGCGGGGATACCTGGAGCTCGACGACGTGCTGACGCGGGATCAGTGCGGGCGTCTCGTCGACGAGATGAAGCGGCTCATCGACATGCCCGGCGACGAGAAGCCGGAAGGGGTGAGCAGCAAGGACGAACCGACCCAGGCGAGCCTCGGCGACCTGACCAGCGCCGGCGCGGAGTTCTGCGCGCTGATCGACATCCCGCGCGTCATCGACGTCCTCAAGGTGATCATCCACCATGAGCTGCGGCTGGAGATCAGCTACGGGTACATCCGCCGCAAGGGGTTCGCCGGCCTGCCGCTGCACGGCGGCGGTGAGTTCGACAGCAACGGGCAGGACCTGACGCTGATGTACCGCCAATCCAACGGGCGCATCTTCAGCGGTCATACGGTGGTCGCCTTCAACCTCACCGACGTCGACGAGGAGGAGGGCGGCTTCGCCTGCGTGCCGGGCAGCCACAAGGCCAACTTTCCGATTCCGGAGGAGATGAGGACTTTCGAGCACGGCGTCGACCGGTCGCTGATCCGCTGCGTGCCGTGCCGGGCCGGCTCCGTGGTGATCTTCACCGAAGCGCTCTGCCACGGCGCCGCCCCCTGGGACAGCGATCGGGAGCGGGTGACCCTCTTCTACAAGTATCACCACGCCGGCATGAAGTTTCACCGCTTCTTCCCCGGCCGCGCCGCGCTGGAGCGGATGACGCCGAGCCAGCGCTCCTTCTACATCGAGGTCGCCTCCGACCCGCGCGTCGAGCGCGAGTGGTATCCCGGCCGTTAGCGCCGGAGCGCACGGCGACTCGGGTATACTGACCGATCATGGCAACCGCGACGGAGACTCAGCCGAGCACGCCCGCGCCGGACGGGTTGTACCGCTACGACGGTCTGGCCACGGGCGTGACGGGCTTCGATTCGGTCACGGAGCGGGAGATCGCCCGCTTTCGCGAACAGGGCTACCTGGTCGTGCATGAGGCGTTCACGATCGACCGGGTGCAGGATGGGCTGGACGGCCTGCTCGACCTTCTGGCCGGCAGCAGCCCCTCGTTCGACAGCGTGGATTACGAGGACAGCGTGGACCCGGCCACGCTCGATGGCATGCCGGCGGAAGAACGTCAGGACTACGTGCGCAAGTTCATGTGGTTCGTCGGCCATGACGAGCGCTTGCGCGCGCTGTCGGAAGACCCGGCCCTGATGGGCGTGGTGCGCCGCATCGTCGGCGCGGAGCCGGAGCTGTTCCAGGACATGGCGCTGCTCAAACCCCCACGTGTCGGGCGCGAGAAGCCGTGGCACCAGGACCACGCCTACTTCGACCTCGAGCTGCGGACGCGGGTAGTCGGCGTCTGGATCGCCCTGGACCGGGCGACCACCGGCAACGGCTGCATGCTCGTCAAGCCCGGATCGCACCTGCGGGGGCCGGTCGTGCACTTCAAGCGCCGCGACTGGCAGATCTGCGATACGGACGTGGACCCGCTCGGGACGCTGGCCGTGCCGCTGGAGCCGGGCGGCTGCCTGTTCTTCTCCAGCTTCATGCAGCACGGCACCGCCCCGAACACGAGCGACCAGCGGCGCCGCGCGGTGCAGTTCCACTACCGGCCCGCCGGCGCCGAGCTCGTCACCCTCGATGAGCGCATGGCCGTGTTCGGCTCCGAGGGCAAGGACGTGACCTGCTGACGGGTTAGTCCGTCAGAGAGAGGCGGTCAGTCGAGCGGCGCGGAGTATTCGCCTTCGAGATAGGGGAAGCGCGTCTCCAGGTCGTCGGTCAGCTCCACGCCCCAGCCGGGGCCATCGGGCAGCAGCAGATGCCCGTCCTCAATGGCCGGCGGATCTCGGAGGATCCCCCACTGCAGCGGACCCTGCACCATGCAGAGCTCCAACACGCGGGGCTTGGGTAGCGCGGCGACGGCGTGGGCGTGGGCGACGCCCATCAGGCCGTTGTGCCAGGAATGGGGGCAGATGTCGACCCCGCACTCGTGGGCGCGCTCGACAGTGCGCAGCCACTCGCCGATTCCGCAGACTCCCACGTCAGGCTGGGCGATCGCCAGTGCGTCTGCTTCCAGGTAGGGATCGAACTGCTCCGCCCGGCTGAACACCTCGCCGCCGGTGATCGGCAGGTCGACGGCGCGGTTGAGCCGGGCGTAGGTCTCCGGATCGCGTGGCATCGGCTCCTCGAACCACGTCCATTTCAGCTCGTCCAGGGCGCCGGCGATGGTGTGGGAGTCGGCTTCGTTCAGCCGGCAGTTGCCGTCCAGCATCAGCTCCATGCGGCCCTCCACCGCGTCGGTCACGCGGCGCAGCAGGTCGATCATGCGGGCGGCGTCGACGCCAGAGCGGCTCCATTCGGTGCCGACGCGCATCTTGAACGCCGTGTAGCCGGCGGCGATATGCGCGAGCGCCTCCCGCACGAGCTGTTCGGGATCGTCCTCCCAGTCGTAGCTGACGCCGCCGGACGCGTACAGGCGCACGCGCCGCAGCGGCGGGTTGGTGGCGGGACCGCCGGCGGAGGCGAGCACCTCGCTCACCGGCCGGCCGGCGATGCGGGCGCGCAGGTCCCAGATGGCGCAGTCGATGCCGGCCAGCGGGATGTCGTCGCTGCGGTCGCCACCGGTAAGGCGTGGCGTGATGTCCGGGTCCAGCGGATCGCGGCCGATCAGGCCGGCCGCCAGCTCGGTGACGCGGTCGCGGATGCGCGACGGAGTGCCGTAGGCGCTGGGCTCGGCGATGCCGCGCACGCCGTCGTCCGTGTCGATGACGACGATCGGGCAGTCGGCCTTGACCGCCCGGATCGAGCCGGTGATCCACTGGCGTTCGGGCTCGTGGGCCCGCGACAGGCAGAGCGTTTCGACAGAGGTGATCTTCATCGGGAATCCTCCAGGGACTGTAGAAGGCGTCGCAGGCGCCGTCCACGCTCGGGCTCCGGGGCGGCGCAGGGCCGCCAGCTCCGGTCGGCGGCGATCACGTCGCGTGCGCTCCCGCCGCCTGCGGCGATGCGGGCGTTGACCAGCGCGCCGAGCGCGTCGGTCTTGTGGGCGAGGTGGCCCGAGCGGTCGTTAAGGAGGACGTTAGCGTCGGTCGCGACCCGGCCGTCGGTCTCGGCCAGCATCAGCAGGCCGGTGTGGAGCACGTCTCGGATAAGCGGCGCTCGCGACAGACCGCCGGTGAGCACGAAAGTGTGGATCGGCTCGGTGGCGGAGGGCAGCATCGCCCGTACCCGATCGAGCATCTCCAGGGAGATCGAGTACTGGATGCTGGCGGTCTGCGCGGCCAGGTCCAGGCCGGCGAGCTCCGGCCATCCGGTGCGGGTGGGGTCAGGCTCGGGGGCACGGACGATCCGTTCCGGGTCGGACGCCAGCGCCAGGCCGTTCAGCTCGTCGTAATCCATCCCAGACGCGGCTTCGGCGCGAAACCGTTCGTACCACGCCCCGCATTGCGCCAGCATCAGCAGGAACAGGCGATCGTCCCAGTACTCGAAGCCCAGGGCTTCCCCGCTGGGACGGCTGGCGTGCGGCGCCGGCAGGTTGACCGAACCGCTGGTCCCCAGCGACAGCACCATGGTGTCGTACTCGGTGGCGCCGCAGCCGGCAGCGGAGGCGTGGTTGTCGCCGAGCAGCGCCGCGACCTGCCAACCGCGGAGCTGCTCGGTCAGCTTGCGCCAAGCCCGGTCCATGGACGGTTCGACGGCGCCGACCACGCCGCTGGAAGCGATCACCGGGGGAAACCACTCCGGCCCCAGGTTGCCGCCGAGGAGCCGGCCGGCATCTCTGAGCGGCGCGGTCGCGAGTTCCTTGGTCTGTTGGTCGAGCAATCCGTTGGAGAGCGCGTCGGAGGAACTCAGGCGGTATCGGCCGCCGGTGAGCCGCCCGGCCAGCCAGTCGCCGCTGGTCATCGCCGCGTGCAGCTCGTCGCGCAGGCGCGGTTCCTGCTCCAGCGCCCAGGGGAGCTTGGCGGCGATGAATCGGGCCTCGACGGCGCCCACGGCATCTTGGAACGCCGGCATGCCGTTGAGCGCCTCGGTCTGCGCGCCGGCCAGGTTGCACTGCCAGCTCAGGGCAGGGATCAGCGGCTCGCCGTCGGGCCCAACCAGCACCAGGTCGTGCTGCCGCCACGCCTGGCTGAGATGGCCGGGCTCGGAGAGGTCCCATCCGTCGTCGCCGAGGCGCGCCAGCAACTCCAGCACCATGTTCGGCAGCGCCCGAAGGTCGAACGCCGGGCTTCCGTGCCATTCGACCGCCCCGGCCATCGGCAGGCTCACGTATCCCTCGGTGCCGTCCTCCGCAGCGGCAGCCAAGCCGCACTCCGTGGTCGAGCACACCAGGCCGAGATAGCGGGCAGAGTGAGGACGAGCACCGGTTCGTTTTGACATCGCAACTACCTTGCGCTCATCCTAATCCATGTCAGATGAACAAACTATCTGACCGAAACGATTACGAGTTGCCTGCCGAGTACGACTTCACGGGGAAGGCGCCGGTACGCGGTAGGTTCCATTCCCCCAAGAAGAACTCGATCACCAAACCTCCCGACATCCGACCGGCGCGCGCTGCGGACGCCGAGACGGTCGCACGCATCTACGTCGATTCCTGGAATGCCTCATTCGGCGAGCTGCTGTCGCGATCGGATCGAACCTTAGGGCCGGAGTTGGTCGCGCGCTGGCGGCGGGCGCTCTCTCGGTCCGTCCCTCACCGGTGGTGGGTCGCAGAGCGCTGCGGTGCGATCGTCGGGTTCGCCGGCATCGGTCCGAGCCGCGATCCGGTCGATCCCTCGATCGGCGAACTGGACACCCTTGCCGTCGACGAGCCGCATTGGCGTACGGGAGTCGGCAGCGCGCTGATTGCCGATGCTCATCACCATCTCGCCGCGGACGGCTACCGGACAGCGATACTGTGGACCGTTGCAGGCTATCGCCAGGGCATCGCCTTCTACGAGGCGATGGGGTGGCGCCGTGACGGCGGCGTTCGCGACCGGGGACGGCAGATCCGTTTCCGCCGTGATCCTATCGCTGCTCACAGACCCGGCTGACGGGCGGACGCGGCACAGGTCAGCCGTCGGGCGTGACCTGTCCGCGGCGGCGCTCGCGCAGGGCCTGGAGCTGGAGGCCGGTTTCGGTTCCGAAGGACACCGAGCGCGGCAGCGGCAGCAGGGTCTTCGCAAACAGCAGCTCACGGCGCTCGCGCGCGTTGCGTGGGGGCACGGACGGGCGAAACTCGTCGGCAATAAGGCCGATGCGGTCGACCGGGATCGGCTCGAAGCCGAGCGCGAAGGCGGGTGAGCCCGCGCGCAGCTCGTAGCGGTCGTGCTCGGGGTCGGCGAACCCGGGATCGGCCACGAGCGAGTGCTCGTCGAAGCCGCGGAGCTGCCACCGCTCCAGCGACATGGTTTCCAGCATCCGGTCGGCGGCGATGCGCACCTCGACGCGCACGTCCTTGCCGTCGTGCCAAAACAGGTTGTGGTCGCAGGCGAAGGTGAAGATGTCGTACTCGTCGAACTGCCAGGCGACCGCGCATCCCTCCTCGTGCACGGCCTGCCAGTAGCCCTTGAAGCTGTCGTGGGCGTAGGCGATGACGTTGCGGCGGAAGGTGTTGTGCTTGGGGAGGCGCATCGACTCCTGGTCGATGTCGGCGTAGACCTCCAGCATCGGGAAGCGGTCGCGGTACGGCGGCCGGTCCCAGCCCACGTACTCCAGCGCCTCGCGCCCCGCCGCCGGGTAGCTGTGGTTGGCCGCATGCCAGCGCGAGGACATGTGGATGGCCGGGATGCAGTCGACGATGATGTTGTTCTCGATCACGTTGCCGCGGCCGCCGCCCAGCTCGATGGCGCCGAGGGGGCAGCGGTAGAAGATGTTGCCGCTGATCGTGGCGCCGCTGGCGAAGTCGTCCATGTAGATGCCCCAGCAGGCGTACGGAGTGACGTAGTACGCCTCGAACTGGCCGCGCCGCTGCAGGCCGTAGGGGCGGTGCATGCCGTAGCCGGCGATGTCGTGGATGAGGCAGTGGCGCACGGCGTTGCCCCACATCGTGAGGTTGCCCAGTCCCTTGTCCCAATTTGTGTACAGGTAGATGCCGCCGGCGTCGGCCGCCTCCAGGCAGACGTCGTCGATCTCGCAGCGCTCGATGGTGTTGTCGCAGCCCTCGTGGATCACCGCGCCGAAGTGGCCGGCGTGGTGGATGTGGCAGTTGCTGGCGCGGTTGCCGACCCCGTGCAGCTTGATGCCGGCCTGGTAGCAGATGTTGATGCGGCCGTAGCGCTGGATATCGCAGTTGTGGACGAGGTGGCCGCTGCGCTCCAGGGTGAAGCGGTCGCCGCCGCGCACGTACACGCCGCCGCGGCCCAGGTCGAACAGGTCGCACCCCGACACGCGATGGCTGTGGCCGCCCTTGACCAGCACGCCCCAGGCGCCTGCGCCGCTGACGCTTCCGCTGGCGACGGTGACGTGGCTGCCCCCGCGGACCACGACCGCGCACCCGCGGGCCGATTGGATGGCAAAGTCGCGCAGGGTCAGGTGGCTGGCGCCGTCGGTGACGACGACGCTCTCCGCGGTGGTGACGACGGCCAGCCCGTCGGCCGATCCTGCCGGCGGCCAGAAGTAGAGCCGCCGCGCCGGCCGGTCGATGTAGTACTCGCCCGGCTCGTCCAGCTCCTCCAGCACATGCTTGACGTAGAAGCGGCCGCCGGTCTCGAAGTGGGCGTGTCCGCCGCCGGGAGCGGACGGATGCAGCCACAGCTCGCCGGTGTCGCCGTCGACGTGGTCGAGGTTGAGCACGTCGTCCGCCCAGTTGGGGTTGGTGAACACGTGCACCTGGATGTCTTCGGGGTTGTGCTGCCAGGCGCGGATCCGTTCGCTGCCGGCTTGGAACACACTTCCCTCGGGTTCCAGGAGCCAGTCGAGGTCGTCGCGTACGCCCGCGACGTAGGCCCAGCGGCCGGCCTTGCCGGGCTCGCGGCGGGCGTTGGGCCAGCGGGCGGCCGTCTGCCGCTGGCCGTCCAGGTACAGCTCGCAGCTCTCCGGCGCGGCGTCCGGGTCGACCTGGTAGCGCTTGGGCAGGTGCGGCGGGATCTCGTCCATGCCGGCCGCCGCCAACGGGCCGGCCAAGTCGGCCTGCAGGATGTCGTCCCGCCACGGCTCGAAGCCGTCGACGCGCACGCCGCCTATGAGCCGCACGCGCTCGCCGGGGCAGGCTCGCCAGGTGACCGGCGCGCCCGCGGTGCCGGAGTCCTCGGAGGCGAGGCGCAGACCGGCAGGCAGCAGGTAGTCGCCGCCGCGCACCCAGACCGTGACGGGCCCGTGGGCGGCCCGGTCGGCGGCCGGTCGTTCGCGCAGCAGGTCGCGCGCCCGCTGCAGGGACGCGAGTGGCGCCTCCCGCGTTCCGGCCGCGGCGTCGTCGCCGCGGGGAGCAACGAACAGGTCGTGTGGGGCGTACTCCATGCCTACGGGCTAATCCGCTACGCCCGTAGCCGCTACGACCGCCACGGTGGCACATCCCAGGTACGGCGCCAGTTCCACTTCCAGACCACGTCCAGGGACGGCAGGGCGACCTCGTACCAGACGCCGGCGGTGAACGGCAGGACCGTCGTCTTGCCGCCGACCTGATCTCGGATCCACTCGACGAAGGCGTTGGCGTCGGTCACGTCCGGAGGCCAGGTTCCGTGCGGAATCGGGTCCGAACGCCGGTCGGTCCGGTAGTGCGTGGGGATCAGAAACCTCGGCCGCACCCAGTCGATGAGCTGGTGCAGCCGTTCGGTCTGCTCGTCGCCTTCCCATTCGGTGAGGCCGGTCTTCATGTGTATGAGATAGTCGACTCTTCCTGCGACAGACGCGAGCTCCGGGTACGGCTCGTGCAGGTCGCCCGTGTGGTAGATGGACACCGAGGTCTCCAGGTCGGTGACCAGGTAGCCGCAGGTCGGGAGGTCGGGGCAGGCGCTCTCGCCGCTGTCCATGACTTCCACCGCGATGCGTTCGAGGTCGCGCGGGCGGTTGGACGGGAACTCGCGGCCGGCGCCGATGCGACTGCTCGTGGTCCCCGGATGGAGAACCTGCACGCGGTCCGGTGTGACGCTCTTCGTGATCGGCAGGTCGCGCTCGAAGGCCGCGTCGCCGTAGACCTCTGCAACCGGCTGCGCGGGGTCGACGCACCCCGGACTCACGTAGAGCCGCCGGAACCTGTCTCCCCGGCAGAGCCGCTGCAGAGTGGGCGGATGGCAGTGATCGAAGTGCTCGTGCGTGATGAAGATGTAGTCGTAGACCGGATCCGCGGCGGTCAGCGCCTCACCGAAGAAGTAGGGATCGAAGGCGACGCTGACACTCGGGAAGCGCACTTCGAAGCCGCCGCAACCGGACCAGCGGAGGTGCATGGAGGAGCCGTTCCGCGGGCGGAAGGGCGGGGCCGGCTTGCCCATCACCCTAATCGACCGGGACCGGGCCGAGCTCGTCGAAGATCGCCAGCGCCCGGTCGAAGAGGGCACGGTCCGCCGGCTCCGCGGCGGCGTCGAGCACTTCGTCCACCTGCGCCTCCGTGTTCAGGCCGACGATCAGGCTCGCCACGAGCGGATGAGCGAGGGCGAAACGGACTGCGAAGCGCGTGATCGACGCCGGCCCCAGGCGCTCGCGGAGCACGGCAAGGCGATCGTAGGCGGCGTCCCATGAACGTTCGCGCATTCGGTCGTCATGCGGCAGGGCGTCGCGGTCGGCGCGCCGGTCCGTGAGGAGCCCGGCCAGGAACGGCCGTATGCACAGGAACCCGCCGCCGCTGCGCTCGAGCGCGGGAAAGAAGCGGGCCATCTCCATCTCGATCGCGTTGTAGTAGGCGACCAGGCCGGAGAAGGTGCCGGTCGCGAGCGCGGATTCGGCAAACGTCACGGTGTATGGAAAGGTGGCCAGGTAGCCGACTTTGCCTTCGGCGCGAAGGGTCTCGAACGTCTCGCGGAGCGGCTCATCGATCGCGTCGATGTCCGGCAGCCGATGCGCGTCCGTGTTCGGCCTGGCCCGCTGCAGGTGCTGCAGGACGGCGATGCGGTCGGTATGCAGCTCGGCGAGCGCTTCCTCCACGCGGAGGCGGAATTTCGCCGCGTCGAAGCGTCCGCCGTCGTCGCGGTCGGGAACGGGTACCTTGATGACGTGGTGGATGTCGTGCCGGCTCGGATGGTTGGCCAGCACCGGCGCCATCGACCACCGGGTTCCGTACTCATAGCTGGAGTGGATGAAGTTGACGCCCCGCTCCAGGGCGCGTTCGAGCGCCCGCCTGCCGTTCCTGGACACGTCGTCGTCGCTGCCGTCCCGGTTCGCAAAGCGCATCGGGCCGAAGCAGATCGGCGATACCTCCAAGTCCGTGTCTCCGAATCTCCGGTTCTCCATCATGCGTCCTCCTCGATCCTCACGCGCTCGAACTTCTGCAGGCATTGCTCGTCGGCCACGTACAGGTCGCCGCGCGAGTCCGTGCAGATGCCGTGCAGGAACGACGGGAACCGTCCGGGCGGGTCGCCCGGCTCCCCCCACCGCGCGAGCACGGCGCCGTCCGGGTCGTAGATCGTGATCCGCTGGTAGCACTCGGCCACGTAGATCACGCCCTCGCCGTCGACGTGGACGTCCATGGGCTGCCGCAGGTCGCCGACGCCCCAGATGGCGAGCAGGCTGCCGTCGCGGCCGAAGAGCTGCAGCCGGTAGTTCTCCCGGTCGACCACCACCAGCCGCCCGCGGCCGTCCACCGCCAGGCTGTGCGGCAGGTTGAACTGCCCGTCGCCGCCGCCGGCGGTGCCGAACGAGAGCTCCAGCGAGCCGTCCGCGGAGAAGCGGTGGATGCGCGCGTTGCCGTAGCCGTCGGCGACCCAGATGCCGCCCGTGTCCGGGTCGACCACCGCCTGGCACGGCTTGTTGAACGGCTCGCCCGGTGCGCCCGGGCGGTTGACCGTCCCCAGGACCCGCTCCAGCTCGCCTTCACGGGTGAACACGCGTACCGTGTGGTCGTTGCGGTCGGTGCAGAGCACCCGGCCGTCGGCGCTGACGGAGACGTTGTGCGCCTCGGCGAACGTGCCGGCGCCCCACGACCCGACGAAGCGGCCGTCGCGCTCGTACACGAGGACCTCTCCCACCGGTTCGCGCTGGAACGCGTACAGCCGGTCGCGATCCGCGTCGCCGGTGCCCACCGCGACCCCGGTCACCATGCCGCCGGGCTCGCGGCCGTCCGGACCGGCTCCCCAGCCCGGCACCGCGCGGTAGCGGTGGTTACCAACACCCCACACGTGCGTCCGCCGTTCACCTTCGCTCACTGAATCCCCCTGACGTGCCACGTGTTCACGGTTGTGCGCCTCGGTCAAGTGGACCATAGCTCCGGAGAGGACGTTCTGTCCCTTCCGAGCTTGGCGCCGGTCTTGAGTAGACCTCGGTACGTGATTGTCTGATGACAGCGTATATGCTATCAATTGCGGGGTGCGTGTCGTTGTGGACACCAACGTGCTGGTAGCCGCCGCGTCAAGTCCGAGCGGGGCGAGCCGGGAATTGATCCGCCGCTGCCTGCTTGGAACATGCGTACCACTGATCGGCCAAGCCCTGTTTGCCGAGTACGAGGCGGTGCTGTCCCGTTCGGACCTCTTCGTACGCTCGCCTATCTCATCTGTTGAACGAGGTGCGCTGTGGGAGGCATTCGCGAGTCGCTGCCGGTGGGTGCGGGTACGCTACCTGTGGCGGCCGAATCTGCCCGATGAGGCAGACAACCATTTAGTCGAGCTGGCCGTTGCTGGCGGGGCGGAGGCAATCGTGACCCACAACCGCCGTGACTTCGAACGTGCGGAACTCAGCTTCCCGGGGTTACGAGTCGTGACTCCGGGAGCATTCATAGCGGAGGAGTGAAGTGTCGACTATGACCATTCGCCTGCCCGACGATACCCACGGGCGACTGAAAGAGATCGCCCGACAGCGGGGCATGAGCGTGAACAAGCTTATGGAAGAGCTCTCGACCGTGGCAATCGCGCAGTACGATGCGGAGACTCGGTTCCGTGCGCTGGCCGCCCGCGGGTCGGTGGACGACGGGTTGCGGATCCTGGACAAGCTCGACGCAGCGTTCGCGCGGACGAAGCGTGCCGAGGCCGACGACCTCCGGTAATCGCAGAGAGCCGTTACCGCGCCTGAGGGAAGAATCCATGCTCCTCCCGCACGTGGCGGCGCACCACGGCGTCGTCCAGGCGGATGCCCAGGCCGGGCCGGTCGGGAACCATCAGCTCGCCGTCGGCGATGAGTTGATGATCACCGACGAGGTGGTTCCATAGCGGCAGGTCCGGAAAGTGCTGCTCCGCCGCCAGAAAGTTGGGGAGCGAGCAAGCGAGGTGGCCCGCGGCCACGGCCTGTACCGGGCTGCCGATGTCGTGCGGGGCCATCAGCACGCCGTACGACGCGGCCAGGTCGGCGATGCGGCGGCCCTGTGCCAGTCCCCCGGTCTTGGCGATGTCCGGGGAGGCGATGTCGGTGCCGTGCCGGGTCAGAAGCTCGCGGAAGCCGTGCACGCCGTACAGGTCCTCGCCGGTGCAGATGGGAACGGGGAGGCGGCGGTCACTTCTACCATCGCCCGTGGGTTCTCCGGCGGGACCGGGTCTTCCAGCCAGCGCAGGTCCAGCGGCACCAGCCGCTCCGCGAGCCGCAGGGCGCCGCTCGGGTCGCAGCGTCCGTGCGCGTCGACCGCCAGCCAGGTGTGCCGGTCGAGCACCGCGTGCACGGCGCGCACCAGGTGGAGCGGCGGCTCGGCGCCGGGCGCGCGGGGGTGCACGCTCAGCTTCAGCGCCCGCATGCCCAGGCGCTGCAGTTCCTCGGCACGCCGCGCGTAGGCGGCCGGCGTGTCCGGCACGCCGTTGTGGCCGGTCGCGTACAACGGGACCCGCTCCCGCATCCGCCCGCCGAAGAGCTGCCAGATCGGCACGCCCGCGGCCTGCCCAGCCAGGTCCCAGAGAGCCATCTCCACCCCGCTGATCGCGCTCATGACGGCGCCCTGGTAGAAGCCCGACCCGGACATGGCGGCGCCCATGTCGCGGGCCAGCCGCTCCACGTCGCGGGGGTCGCGGCCGAGCAGCGCGCGAGTCAGGCGCGGGTCGACCGCGATGCGATGGACGCCGGCGCCGTGGTACGCCTCCCCGAGCCCGACCAGGCCGGCATCGGTGAATACCCGCACCAGCACCCAGGGCGGACTGCGCATCAGCACGGTGCCGACCCGCATGATCCTCATGGTCCGCCGGTAGCCTGACGGGACGCGCGTGGAAGCGTCGAGCCTCCCGCGGGCTGCGCGACTGGGAGCGCCGCACCTCCTGGACTACACTCCGCGGCCATGCGTATCACACAGGTGGGAGCGGCGCTGGTCGAGTCGGGCTGGGTGCTGATCAGGGTCCGCACCGACGCCGGGATCACCGGTTTGGGCGAGGCATACCACGGCGCGGGCGTGCACCAGATCGCCGTCGACGACCGCCTGACGAAGGCGCTCATCGGCCAGGACCCGCGCAACGTCAATCGCCTCTTCAAGGACATGATGGGGGCCATGTCCGCCTCCGGGTTCTACCAGGGGGCGGTGATGAGCGCCATCAGTGGCATAGAGATGGCTTTGTGGGACATCACCGGCCAGGCCTGCGGCCAGCCCATCTGGCGCATGCTGGGCGGCTGCTACCGCGACACCATCCGCATCTACGCCGACTGCCACGCCGGCGACCAGGAGACGCCCGCCTCGTACGTGGAGAAGGCGCGCGCGGTGGAGGCGTGCGGCTTCACCGCGCTCAAGTTCGACATCGACCCGCTGCCGCAGATGCGCGACAAGCATAGCAGGGGGCTCAGTACCGCCGAGATCGACCACTACGTCGAGGTGGTGACGGCGCTCCGCGAGGGGATCGATCCGGCCACCGAGCTGGCCATCGACGCGCACTGGTACTACCCGCCGGTGGACATCCTCAAGGTCGCGCACCGCCTGGAGGGGCTGGATCTGCTCTGGCTGGAGGACCCGATCCCGCCGGAGAACGTCGCGGCCATGCGCGAGGTGAAGCGCCAGACCACCCTGCCGATCTGCACGGGCGAGAACTTCTACACCCGCCACGGGTTCCGCGAGCTGGTGGAGACGCAGGCGGCCGACATCATCTGCCCGGACATCGCCAAGGCCGGCGGCCTGGCGGAGAGCAAGCGCATCGCCGAGCTGGGCGATCTCTACTACCTGCCGCTGGCGCCGCACAACGTGTGCAGCCCGGTCGGCACCTACGCGATGGCGCATGTCTGCGCGACGGTGCCCAACTTCCTGGTGCTGGAGTACCACTTCCACCACGACCCGAACTGGCCGCTGTTCGTGCGCGCTGCGGATCCGGCCCGGAGCCCGCTCGGCCCCGACGGTCACCTGATCCAGGACGGGTACGTGCGAATGACGGAGGCCCCGGGCCTGGGACTCGTCCCCGACGAGGCACACGTGCGGGCGCGGCTGCGGGAGGACCTGGGTTTCCTGAGCTGACTGGGGCTTCCTGAGCTGACCGGCGTCGGGTCGCGTCCCCGATCGTGCGCGGGTATGGTACCGGCGCGATGAGCAACCTCGATCCCGTCACCATGGCGGACTGGCAGATCAGCGAGGCCGCCGAGCGCGACATGAAGAGCGTGCAGCAGCTCGCGGACGAGCTCGGGCTCGAACCGCACGAGGTCCTGCCGTACGGCCACCACGTCGGCAAGGTGGACCAGGCGAGCGTGCTCCGGCGGCTGGCGGGCCGCCCCGACGGCAAGTACGTGAACGTCACCGCCATCACGCCCACCACGCTGGGCGAGGGCAAGACCACCACCACGATGGGGCTGGTGGAAGGGCTGGCCGCCATCGGCAAACGCGTCACCGGCGCGATCCGCCAGCCCTCGGGCGGCCCGACCTTCAACATCAAGGGCTCGGCGGCCGGCGGCGGGCTGGCGCAGTGCATCCCGCTGAACGACCTCAGCCTGGGCCTGACCGGCGACATCGACGCCATCACCAGCGCCCACAACCTGGCGATGGTCGCCCTCACCAGCCGCCTGCAGCACGAGGCCAACTACGGCGACCGGAGCCTGGCGCGCAGAAAGCTCCGCCGCCTGGACGTCGACCCGCGCACCGTCACCATGGGCTGGGCGATGGACTTCAGCGCGCAGGCGCTGCGCGACATCGTCATCGGGCTCGGCGGCCGAATGGACGGCCTGATGATGCGCAGCCACTTCCAGATCTCGGTCTCCTCCGAGGTCATGGCGATCCTGGCGGTCGCCGCCGACCTGGCGGACCTGCGCGCGCGCCTCGGGCGCATCGTCATGGCCCACGCCCGCGACGGCAGCCCGGTCACCACCGCCGACCTGGAGGTGGACGGCGCCATGGCCGCGATCATGGCGCGCGCCATCAACCCCAACCTGATGCAGACGGTCGAGGGGCAGCCGGTGCTCGTGCACGCCGGGCCGTTCGCGAACATCGCCATCGGCCAGTCGTCGATCATCGCCGACCGGGTGGGACTGAAGCTCGCCGAATACCACGTGACCGAGAGCGGCTTCGGCGCCGACATCGGCTTCGAGAAGTTCTGGAACCTCAAGTGCCGGCTGAGCGGACTGACGCCCGACTGCGCGGTGGTGGTGGCGACCATCCGGGCGCTGAAGATGCACGGCGGCGGCCCGCGCGTGGTGCCGGGCAAGGCGCTGGACGCCGCCTACACGGAGGGCAATCCCGCGCTGGTGGAGCAGGGGATCCCGAACCTGCTCGCGCACCTGGCCACGGTGCAGAAGAGCGGCGTGCGGCCGGTCGTCTGCCTCAACCACTTCCTCACCGACACTGACGAGGAGGTCGCCCTGGTGCGGCGCGCGGTGGAGGCGCAGGGCGGCCCCTGCGTGGTGAGCCGCCACTGGCGTCACGGCGGCGCCGGAGCGCGGAACCTGGCGGAGGCGGTGGCCGCGGCGTGCGACGAGCCGGCCGGGTTCCGCTATCTCTACCCGGACACGCTGCCGCTGCGCGAGCGCATCGAGCGCATCACCACCGAGGTGTACGGCGGCGCCGGCGTGACCTACGCGCCGGCGGCACGAGCGCGGCTGAAGGAGTTGGAGCAGGATGCGGCCTCGGTCGGCCTCGGGACCTGCATGGTCAAGACCCACCTCAGCCTCAGCCACGACCCGGCGCTGAAGGGCCGGCCCACCGGCTGGGAGCTGCCGGTGCGCGACATCCTGCTCTACCGCGGCGCGGGGCTGGCGGTGCCGGTGGCGGGCGACATCAAGCTGATGCCCGGCACGGCCTCCGACCCCGCGTTCCGGCGTATCGACGTGGACACGGCCACCGGGCGCATCACGGGCCTGCACTGATCGGCGGCGTCGTTGCGTTCGTGATCGTTGCAACTCTTGCTCATACAGCTCTTGTGCTGTAACCTCCGTAGATGACGGCCCGCGACCTGCTCAAGCTCCTCAAGGCGAACGGCTGGGAGCTCGATCGCGTCCGCGGTTCACATCACATTCTGGTGAAGGGGAGTGCGACCGTTTCCGTTCCGGTGCACGGCTCGCGAGACGTCCCGAAAGGAACCCTGCACGCAATCCTCAAGGAGGCTGGGATTCGATGATCTGTTATCCGGCGGTAATCGAATACGATCGCGACGACGACACGTACAACGTCCGCTTCCCCGATCTGCCCGGTTGCTTGACGTTCGGCTACGCCATCGACGACGCCAAGGAGAACGCGAAGGAAGCACTGAGCGCGTACCTCGAGTCGATAGACAGCCGCAAACTCAAGGTGCCTGCGGCATCGGAGCTGACTGGCAGCAACGTGTTTCCGATTGAGCCCGATACCAACGTCGGTTTTGCGATTTGGCTCAAGCAGCGTCGGGAGGCGATGGGAATGTCCCAGTCGGAGGTGGCCGAGCAGCTCGGCGTCGCGTATCAGACGTATCAGCGGATCGAAGATCCCGCACGGTCCAATCCCACGCTCAAGACCATAGTCAAACTCGAGAAGGTCTTCGAACACCGGCTCCTCCATGTCGGGTGACCTCAGCGTTGCGTACCAAGTAAAACAGGTGTGTCAACGCAAGCTGTCTGAGGTGGCGTCAGTGATCTCGAGATCGCCCATTTGACCCGGAGGGGGGACGGTTACGGTACCCGCCGCCGGCCGGCGCCCGACAACCCCGAGCGGGGTGGCATCCGCCAGCGGCAGATCCCTACCACGTGAGGAGACGTCGAGCGCGAAGGCCTGCAGGTGGTGCAGGTGCCGGAAATGAAGGCCGGCGACTGCTCCCTGCACCTGGGCTGGACCGTGCACGGCGCCCCGGCGAACCGTACCGACAAGGTGCGCGAGGCGATGACCGTCAACTACTTCCCGGACGGCGCGCGCATCACCGACATGTCGCGTTCGCCGGACGGGCTGCGCTTCGTGGGCGGGCTGCTGCCCGGCCAGCTCGCCGCCAGCGTCATGAACCCGATCGTGTACTCGGAGCAGGATGAGGAGGCCGAGGAGAAGTGACCGAGCAGTGGAGCGCCGAGCGCGCCAACGAGTGGTTCGCGTCGATCCCGTTGCCGTTCGGCTGCAACTTCCTGCCGAGCACGGCGGTGAACAGCACCGAGATGTGGCAGGCCGACACCTTCGACCCCGCCACCATCGAGCGCGAACTGCAGTTCGCGGCCGGGCTCGGCTACAACACGGTGCGCGTGTTCCTGCAGTTCATGGTGTGGGAGGCCGACCCGGCGGGCCACCACGAGCGCCTGGAGACCTTCCTGCGGCTGGCCGACGCCGCCAGCATCACCATGATGCCGATCCTGTTCGACGACTGCCGCTTCGACGGCCGCGACCCCTACCCGGGCGCCAGGACGAGCCTACGCCCGGGGTGCACAACAGCCGCGGGACGCCGAGCCCCGGCTAGGCCACCGCCGGCGACCCGGCGCGCTGGCCGCAGCTCGAAGCGTACGTCGGCGACGTGGTGGGAGCCTTCGGCAGCGACCGCCGGGTGCTGGTGTGGACCTGTACAACGAACCGGGCGGGGATCGCCCCAAGGAGAGCCTGCCGCTGGTGGAAGCGGCGTTCCGCTGGGCGCGCGCCGCCGATCCGCGGCAGCCACTGACCGTGGGCTCGTTCTTCTGGGACGACTACATGACCGAGATCCGGCAGTGTGGCGAACGCAACTCCGAGGTGGTGTCGTTCCACAGCTACGGCAACCTCAACGACCTGCGCGAGCGCCTCGACGAGCTGGCGGCATACGGCCGCCCCGTGCTCTGCACGGAGTGGCTGGCGCGCCACCACGGCTCCAAGTTCGCCAGCCACCTGCCGCTGTTCCGCGAGCGCAACGTCGGCAGCTACCAGTGGGGCTTGGTGGCCGGGCGCACCCAGACCTACCTGCACTGGTACACCCGCTACAGCCCGGAGCCGGAACCCGAGCCGCGCCTGTGGCTGCACGACGTGAATCGCGCCGACGGATCGCTGTTCGACCCGGGTGAGGCCGCCGTGCTGCGCGCCCACGCCGTCTGTGACCTGACGCTGCCGCCGGTGCCGATGACGGGCGAGCTGATGGCCGCCCTGGAACGGCGCGGCCTGATCATCCGCCTGCGGCCGGGCGGCCACGACCTGGCGGCGCAGCCCGGCGAGACCCTGGGCGAGTCGATCTACGAGACCGCCGACCGCTACGGACCGCACAAGCTGATCGCCGTGACCGTGAACCGCGCCGAATTCGCGGCCTTCGGCACCCACCCCGGCAACGAGGAGTTCCTGCTGATCGGCAACCCCGACAGCCAGCCGATGTACCTCGCCGTGGCGCTGTGCCTGGCCCCGGAGTTCGAGGACAAGGTCAGGACCGGCCGCCTGACCGCGGACGACTTCGTGATGATCGAGTGCCGCTACAACGACCCCGAGGCGAGCTTCTTCGTGATGCTCGCCGACGTCCCGCACGGCGAGGCGATCGTCCCGGCGGCGGGCAAGCCGGCGCCGAGCTTCTACGTCACCGAATCCCGCGACCTGCCGCTGGACGTCATCGATCTTCGCAAGTACCGCCTGCGCGTCGGGAGTTGAGGAGCCTGCGCCGCGCGCCGACGATCGGGACATGCTGCCAACGCGTATCTCGCTCCACACCGAGTTTCACATCGGCCGCGTCGACCCGCGCGTGTTTGGGGGATTCCTCGAGCACATGGGCCGCGCCGTGTACGAAGGGGTCTACGACCCGGAGAGCTCCCACGCGGACGCCGACGGCTTCCGCACCGACGTGCTCGCGGCGCTCGCCCGCCTGCGCATGACCGCCATGCGCTACCCGGGCGGCAACTTCGCCTCCGGCTATCACTGGCAGGATGGCGTCGGCCCTCGCGAACGGCGCCCGCGGGTACGGGAGCTGGCCTGGCAGAGCATCGAGACCAACCG
The DNA here is from genome assembly GCA_028820215.1 of Spirochaetaceae bacterium. The sequence goes on from JAPPKD010000304.1 coordinate 50,266, forward strand.
GTTCGGCACCGAGGAGTTCATCCGGCTGTGCCGGAAGATGGACTGGACGCCGATGCTCACGGTCAACCTGGGCACCGGCTCGCCGGAGGAGGCGCGCGACTGGGTCGAGTACTGCAACTGCCCCGCCGGCACGCGCTACGCCGACCTGCGCGCGGCATCCGGTGCGGCCGAGCCGCACGGGGTCGGCCTGTGGTGCCTGGGCAACGAGATGGACGGCGAGTGGCAGCTCGGCCACGTCCCCGCCGACCAGTACGCCATCCGCGCCCGGCAGGCCGGCAAGATGATGAAGGATGCCGACTCCTCGATCGAGCTGGTGGCGTGCGGCACCTGCGGCGTGCAGCTTCCCACCTACATGGAGTGGGACCGCACGGTCCTGGAGCACCTGGGCGACCTGGCCGACTACGTCAGCCTGCACCGCTACGCCGGCAACCCGGCGGGCGACACCGCCGACTACCTGGCGTTGACCGCGGCGATCGACCGCCAGATCGAGGAGATGGACGCGGCGTGCCGCTACGTGCAGGCGCGGCGGCGCAGCGCCAGGCGCGCCTACCTGTGCTTCGACGAATGGAACGTCTGGTACAAGAACCGGGAGACGGACGGCGCGGGCAAGGTCGCCCCGCACCTGGTCGAGGAGGTGTACAACCTGGAGGACGCGCTGGTGGTGGCCGGCTTCCTGCACAGCTTCGTGCGCCACGCGGACGTGGTGAAGATCGCCAACCTGGCGCAGATCGTGAACGTGATCGCGCCGCTGATCACGCGTGGAGATGACCTGTTGATCCAGAGCATCTTCTACCCGCTGGCGATGTTCGCCGAACGGCGGACCGGCACGGCGTTGCGTCTCGCGGTGGACGGCCCGTGCTACGACGGGGCGACCAACGGCACCGTCGCCTACGTCGATGCCAGCGCCATCCTCGACGGCGAGCGGCTGCACCTGTTTCTGACCAACCGCAGCCTGACCGACCCGGCGCCGGTGTCCCTGGACATCGCCGATCGGGCGGTGGCCGCGTGTGCAAGCGCCGAGATCGTCACCGGGCCGGAGCCGCAGGCGGCCAATTCGTTCGCCGAGCCGGAGTTGATCAAGGCGCAGCCGTTCCGGGCGGTGGCGATCGAAGAGGGCCGGGCGCGGTGCGAGCTGCCGCCTCTCTCGTTCGCGGCGCTGACGCTCAGGCTGGCGCCAGCCTGAGCCGGAGCAGCTTCAGTCGCCTATCGGCCGTGCCACGCGGCCGAAGGTGAGCGCCAGCCGCTCGATGTGCGCGGCGGACAGCGGTCCGCGCTCGATCAGCCGGGCGCTCTCCGTCAGCTTGCCCTCGTCGACCGTGCCGCACATCACCGTCGTCACGCCGGGGGTGTAGGCCGCGTAGCGGTAGGCCGCCTCCACCAGCGAGCCGCAGTCGCCGTCGGCGGTGAGCCAGCCGAGGGGGTCTTCGGCCGGCAGCGGCGCGTCCAGCAGGCCGTCGCGGCGCAGCTCGTCGATGACCTGCCGCACGCGTTCGGCGCTCCGGAACACGCGCCGTACCGTGAAGATGTTGAGCACGCCCACGTTCTGCCGCCGGCAGGCCGGGAACAGCGAGCGCTGCGCCGACTGGTTGACCAGGTTGTGTCCGACCATCACCACCTCGGCCAGATCCGTCGGCAGCAGGTGGCGCAGCCAGAGGTGCGCGCCGTCCGAGCGGGTCTGCTCGCTCGATCCCAGGAAGCGCACCTTGCCCTGTTGGCGCAGCCGGTCGAGCACCGGGAACAGGTCGTCGACGACGGTGCCGAAGTGCTCGGGCAGGTCGGCCACCGCCGCCAGCAGGACGTCGACGTAGTCGGTCCGCAGCCGTTTCAGGCTGGCCTCGACCGCCGGGGCCAGTGCCTCTGGCCGCGCCGGTGTGACCGGCACGCCGGGCGGCGCGACCGCAAGCGGCAACTTGGTGGACACCACCACCTGGTCGCGCGGCAGCTCCTGAAGCGCTTCGCCGATCAGCCGTTCGCTGCGTCCGCCGCCGTAGTCGGGCGAGGTGTCGAACAGGTTGATGCCCAGGTCGTACGCCCGCCGCAGGAGCCGCACCATGTCGGCGTCCGGCCGGCCGCTGGCCGCGCCCAGCGGGTCGTAGCCGCCCGATCCCATGCCCATGATGGAGACCGGCAGGCCGGTGCGTCCCAGGATTCGCCGTGTCATGCGGGGCGACTGGCGCTGTCGTCAGGCGGCGCCCACGGCCACGGCGGCGCCGCGGTCGGCCGATGCGTAGACGCTGTCCAGGATGCGCTGGATGACCAGCGCCTGCTGCAGGGTGGTCTTGGGCGGGCCGCCGCCCAGGATGGCGCGGCAGAAGTCGGTCACCGGCCAGCGGTGCTGGCGCCACGGATCCTCGGCTCCTTCCCAGATCACGCGGCTGGCGACGCCCTCGGTGTCCGTCGCCGTGTCCAGGACGATGCGCTTGTGCTCGTCCCGCTCCATCTCCAGCCGGAGCGATCCGTGCGTGCCGATCACCTGCCACGCGTGCTCGCGCCGCAGGGCGGAGAACTCGCCCCGTTCCAGGTGCAGGGTCGCGCCGTCGGCGCAGAGCACCAGCGCCACGTAGTGGCTCTCGCCGTCGGAGCCGGGGGCGACGCGGGAGGCCAGGTGCCCGGCAACCGGCCAGGTGCGGGCCAGGGTGAGCTCCGGCCGCAGCCGCCAGCCGGTGAGTCCCAGCAGGTAGTCCAGGTCGTAGGAGGTCCAGTTGGCGGCGATGCCGCCGCCGTTCAGGGCGCGGCTCACCCGCCACGGCGGCGGCTCCCTGCCGGTGGGCGGCTGCGCGCCCTCGATCACGCGGCAGTAGATCTCGCGCAGCTCGCCCAGCGCGCCGGACGCCACGCACGCTTCGGCGGCGTCGTAGGACTCGTAGAAACGGCGGCGGGACGAGCAGCAGGCGGCGACCCGGTCGCCCTGGGCGGCCAGCATCGTCCGCACCTCGGCGGCGTTCAGCGCCGGAGGCTTCTCGACCAGCACGTGCTTGCCGGCTTCGAGCGCCCGCACGGCAAGCTGCGCCCGGCCGGCGGCGTGCAGGGCCAACACCACCGCCTCGACCCCGGGATCGGCGATCAGCTCCTCCGCGTCGAGGTAGGCCCTCCCGGCGCCGAATTCGTCGGCCGCCTCCTTCGCACGCCCCGGCAGTTGGTCGGCGACCGCGGCGAGCGTGACCTCTGGGGCGGCGGCCGCGGCGCGCAGGTGAATGGTGCCGATCACGCCGCAGCCGATGACGCCGAGCCGCACCGAGCCTTTCATGCCGATCCCCATGCCGAGTCGCGGCAATAGTACACCCGGTTCTGGTAGCCGCCGTCCTCGGGAAAGCCGGGCAGGTGGTGCGAGGTGCGGTCGAAGTAGAGGATCCCGCCGGCGCGGACCTCGTCGGGCGTGCGGGCCGGGCCGCCCGAGACCGGCAGCTCGTACTTCGGCGACCGGGCACCGGCCTCCCCGCACAGCGCCTCGCGTACGCTGAACGTCTTGCCGCCGTCGGTCGAGATCAGCCACGCCACCGGATTGTCGCCGGCCGTGCCCGGCTCCGGCGTGGCGCCTCCGCTCATGCCGGCGAGTCCGGGCCGGCTGGGCAGATGGCCGGCCCAGACGCTGTGGTCGGCCGGCGTCATGGTCACCAGCGCGCGCATCACGCCGTCCGCGTCGATCGTGAACGTGCCGCGGCAGATGGCGGCGCGATGGTGCGGCCAGGCGCGCTCGAGCGCGTCGATCGAGCGCTGCCGCCAGATTCCCTGGCCGTCCGGCGCGGCCAGGATGAGCTCTCCGGCCCGGTTCAGGTGATAGAGGTACAGCACATGCGGCACGCCGGCGGCGTCCAGGGCGATGTTGCCCTGCGCGGCCAGCACCGGCGGCGGCATCGGCTCGTGGCGGAGGCCGGTGCTCTGGCAGATCACGTCCATCGCGCACGGCCGTGCGGGCGTGGCGGCCGGCTCGCCGCGGTACGTGCGCCACGTGCGCCCGCCGTCCGGCGACTGCAGGTAGGCGACCGCCTGGTGGAGGCCGCGCTCCTCCCAGACCCCGAACCCCTCGTAGAAGTCGCTGACCAGGTGCAGCACCCCGTCCCCGTCGAAGCAGAACCCGCAGTGGAACGCCGCGTATCCCGGGTAGTCGGCCAGCCGCTCGATCACCTTGCCGACATGCCGCCATGGCCCGTCGTGTGGTTTTGTATACAATTCGACGCCATTCCAGCGTTCGGCGTTGCGCAGCGCCAGGAACAGGTCGCCGCCGGGACCGCACACCAGGTAGGGATAGGTGCCGTCGGCCACGGGCACCGGGTCGGTCCAGCCGGCCGCGTCGTTGGCCCGCTGCGAGCGGCGATAGGTGCAGGGCGTGTTGTGGCCGCTCAGGATCGCGTGCAGGAACCCATCGCCGTCGGCGACCATCACCGCCCGCGCATGGTCGTCGTAGGCGCTGCCCAGGGTGCAGGTCTCCGACCACGCGCCGCTGTCCAGGTCCAGGGTGCGGACCCGGTTGAAGTACCCCTCGGGCGTCACGTCCTGCCAGGTGACGTGCGTGCGGCGGCCGACGGTGACCACCTTGTTGCCCGCTTCGTTGGTCGCCGCCTGGCTCCCGGCGCTCGACAGCATGTCCGTTCGGCGCATTGCGCGGATCATCCTACGGCCGCCGACGCGTCCCGTCGAGCGATGTACGCTCTGCAGTCCGTCTGCTATTCTGAGATTGGAGAATCTCAGTCACACGAGGGAGTGCAAGTACCCATGAAGATCCACTCGAAGCTGCTCGCCGTTGCCACCGTCACCGTTGCGTCCATCACGGCTCCCGCCGCCGTGCTGGCCGACAAGGCCGCGGCGGAGATCATCGACCCGTCAGGAACGGTCATCGGCATGGCCACGTTCGAGCAGGCCCCCACCGGTGTGCTCATGTACGTGGAGGTGACGGGCCTGACCCCCGGCGCCCACGGCATCCACCTGCACGCGGTCGGCGCATGCACGCCCGACTTCACGCACGCGACCGGGCACATCAACCCCGCCGGAGTGCCGCACGGCCTGCGTCATCCGGAAGGACCGGACAACGGCGATCTGCCCAACCTGTACGTGGCGGACGACGGCTCGGCGGTGGCCGAGTTCTTCACCACGCTCGTGACGGTCGCGGGCGGCGAAATGCCGGCCCTGCTGGACGAGGACGGCTCGGCGGTGATCATTCACGAGAATCCGGATGACCACCTGACCCAGCCCATCGGCGGCGCGGGCGGACGTGTCGCCTGCGGCGTCATCGCAGGCATGTGACCGGGACCTGAGGCGGCCTGCCGGGCGGCAGCGGGCGGATCATCAGAGAACGGCGCGACGCTGCGCCGCCGGCACTGCTCGAGGTGGAGGGCCTGTGCCTCCGCTTCGGCGGCCTGACCGTGCTGGACGACGTGTCGCTGCAGGTTCCGGCCGGAAGCATCACGGCGCTCATCGGGCCGAACGGGGCGGGCAAGACCAGCCTGTTCAACGCGGTCTCCGGGTGCTACCGGCCGCAGTCGGGCCGCGTCACGTTCTCCGGGTCGGACGTCACCCGCCTGCCCGCGGCACGGCGCGCCGCGCTGGGCATGGCGCGCACGTTTCAGAACATCGCCCTGTTTCCCGGCATGACGGTGCTGGACAACATCAAGCTGGGCGGCCATGTGCATCTGCGCGCCGGTGTGCCGGCGGCCGGGCTGTACGCGGGCCGCGCGCGGCGCGAGGAGCGCCTGCTCCAGTCGGAGATCGAGGGCGGCATCGCCGACCTGGTCGGCGTCGCCGACAACCTGCACGTGCCGGCGTCGACGCTTGCCTACGGCCTGCAGAAACGGGTGGAGCTGGCGCGAGCGCTGGCGCTGCGCCCCCGGCTGCTGCTGCTGGATGAGCCGGTCGCCGGCATGAACCGCGGCGAGCGGGAGGAGATGGTGGAGCTCATTCTCACCCTGCGGCGTCAGCAAGGCGCGACGATCCTGCTGGTCGAGCACGACATGAGCGTGGTGATGGACATCTCCGACGAGGTGGTCGTGCTGGACTTCGGCCGCGTGATCGCGGCCGGCACGCCGGCGGCCGTGCGTGATGATCCGGCGGTGATCGCCGCCTATCTCGGCACCGCGGCCGAACGGCGCTGATGGAGTTCCTTCTCGAGATCAGCCTGGTCGGCCTTGCCGTGGGCGGGGTCTACGCGCTGATCGCGCTGGGCTACGTGATCGTCTACCGCACGACCCGGGTGGTCAACTTCGCGCACGGCAACCTGATGATGTTCGGGGCCTACTTCTTCTTCACCTTCGCCGTGCTGCTGGAGCTTGCCTGGTGGGCCGCGCTGCCGCTGTCGATCTGTGCCGCAGCGGTGCTGGGGGCCGGGATCGAGCGCGTCCTGATGCGCCCGCTGCTCCGGCGGGAGACGACCGTGGCGGTGCTGGCGACCGTCGGCCTGGCGGCCGTCCTGCACGGGCTGGTGCAGATGATCTGGAGGCCGCGCGACTTCCTGCTGCCGTCGGTCTTCCCGGAGCGGCCGATCGTCATTAGCGGCATGTACCTTCCCGCCAACACCGGCTTCGGGGCGCTGGTGGCCCTGGCCGCGGTCGGGGTGTTCCTGGTGCTGTTCCGGGTCACCCGGATCGGCCTTGCCATGCGCGCTACCGCCTCCGACCAGGTTGCGGCCAGCTCGCTGGGCATCGACGTGCCGGCGACGTTCAACCTGACCTGGGCCTGCGCCGCCGCCAGCGCGGCGCTCGCCGGGGTCGTGGTCGCCTCGATCACGACGCTCAATCCGTCCATGGGCCTGATCGGGCTGTCCGTGTTGGCGGTCGTCATCCTGGGCGGCCTCGACAGCCTGGCGGGAGCCGTCCTCGCCGGCCTGATCATCGGCTGGCTGGAGGCGGTCACCGGCTTCTACCTGGGGGCGTCGTACAAGGACGTGGTCCCGTTCGCGGTGATGCTGGTGATCCTGATGGTCCGCCCGCACGGATTGCTGGGCACCCCCCGCGTGGAACGGCTATGACCGGCGGTCGGACCGCGTCCGGCGGTCGGACGGCGGCCGGCACGGCAGTGCTGGCCGCGGTGGTGCTGGCCCTGCCCCTGACCGGCAACAGCTATCACCTGCACATGGCCTGCATGATCGGCATCAACGTGATCAGCGCCACCGGGCTCAACCTGCTTACCGGTTATGCGGGCATGGTCTCGCTCGGCCACGCGGCGTTCATGGGTGTGGGCGCCTACGGGGCGGCCTGGTTCGGCGCCCATCTGGGGCTGCCGTTCTACCTCTGCCTGCCGCTTGGCGGGCTGCTGGCCGCGGCGGTCGGGATGATCGCCGGCCTGCCCTCCCTGAGGCTCAAGGGGCTGTACCTGGCGATGGCCACCCTTGCGGCGCAGTTCATCCTCGCCTTCGTGTTCAACGAGTGGGAGCCGGTGACCGGCGGCCGGGGAGGCACGCCGGTGGCGCCCGCCCGGATCGGCGGGCTCACGCTCACCACGGAGCGGGAGCTGTACCTGCTGATCGCTCCCCTGACGGTGGGCGCGCTGTTGGTCGCGCGCAACCTGTTCCGCACCCGCGTCGGCCGCGCATTCATCGCGCTGCGCGACCGCGAGATCGCCGCATCGGTGCTGGGCGTCGACCCGCGGCGCTACAAGCTGATCGCATTCGGCGTCAGTTCCTTCTACGCCGGCCTCGCCGGCGGCCTGATGGCCTACTTCTTCCGGGTCGTGACCCCCGGTCAGTTCGGCTTCGACCTGTCGCTGTTCTTCCTGGCGGCGATCGTGGCGGGCGGCATGGGCACGGTGACCGGCGGCGTGCTCGGCGCCCTCTTCATCACGTTGACGCCGGAGCTCTTCGCCTGGGTCACCGGGGTTTTCGGGCCGCGTGTCGCCGGGCTGCTGTCGCCCGCCCGCGAGGTGCTGTTCGGTCTGCTCATCGTCGGTTTCCTGACGTTCGAGCCGCAGGGCATGGCGGGCATCGGTAGACGAGTGCGGAACCTGCTGTCCAGAATGGTGAATACGAACACACGGGAGGAGGAGTAGCGGGATGAGGACAGGAACATCACGCATCTTGAGAGGTGCCGGACGCCTCGCCGCGACGGCCGCGCTGGTCGTCGCGCTGGCGGCCGGACTGACGACGCCGGTGGTGGCCGACGACGGCGAGATCGTCTGGGGCGGTTCCGTACCGCTGACCGGCATCTACGCGCAGGCGGGCGCGCTCGGCTCGCTGGGCATGGACGCCTACGTCGGGTACCTCAACGCCACGGGCGGGATCAACGGCCGGCCCGTGCGGATGGAGACCCGCGACTCCGGTTCCGAGCCGGAGAATGCGCTCGCCATCTTCAAGCAGATCATGGCCGAGGAGGAGGATGTCGTGGCGTTCTACGGCGACTCCACCGAATTCGCGATTCTGTCCACGCCGGAGGTCAACGAGCGCTACCAGGTTCTGATGGGCGGCAGCTCGCTGGCGACCGTGCTGGCCGATCCGGTCAATTACCCCTACCAGTTCCTGACCGGGCCCACCTACGCGGAGATGGTCGGCATGCTGCTGGAGTACATCGCCGAGCAGGGAGGCACGGAGGGCGCGGCGCCGCGCGTCGCCCTGTTCCATTCCAACCTGGAGTTCGGCCGTGACCCGATCCCGGCCGCCCGGGAGCACGCGGCGGAGCTCGGCGTCGAGATCGTGGCCGAGATCGAGACCGAGCCGTCCGGCATCGACGTGGCGCCGGAGGTCCTGAAGCTGCGCCGGGCAGAGCCGGACTACGTCATCTTCCACGGCTACGTGACCACGGTGTGGCCGGAGGTGATGAAGCAGGCGGTCCAGTCGGGCGTAGACGCGATGTTCATGGGCACGTTCTGGGCGATGGAGCCGCTGGTGATCCAGCAGCTCGGACCGCTTGCCGACCGGTACATGGGCGTGTTCCCGTACCGGTACTACTGGGAGCAGGAGGAGTCCGCGACGCTGCGCCTGATCGCGCAGGTAACACAGGCGGAGTACGTGCCGACCTTCGCCCTCCAGGCGTGGTTCTCGGGCATGATTCTGACCGAGGTGATCAAGCGCACGCTGGACGCCGGCATGGAGCTCACCGGCGACAACCTCAAGGCAGCGCTCGACGGGATCGAGGACTGGGACACCGGCGGCCTGATCGGCGTGCCGGTGACGTTCAGGAACAACTCGATACCGGTCGGTCGCATCTACAAGGGCAATTCGGCGACCGGGCGCATGGATCCGGTGTCGGACTGGATCGTGCTCGACGACTGAGTCGTGCTGGACGAGTGAGATCATGAGGACAACGTAACTATTCAGGCGTAGTGGCAGCCCATGGGTCAGCGTAACCACGACCTGAGG
>JAPPKD010000206.1:0-7930 GCA_028820215.1 Spirochaetaceae bacterium
ACCCACGTCGTCGCGCACAACCCCGAGGCGCGTGATGCGCACCTCAACCTGGGCAAAGCGCTGCACGAAGCGGGCCGATACGAGGAGGCGCTGGAAGCCGGCCGGATCGCCGTCGAGCAGCGCCCCGAATCAGCCGACGCCCACTCGAACCTGGCCCTGGCGCAGATGAACCTGGAGCAGTTCGACGCCTCCGAGGCGTCTCTCCTCCGTGCCCTGGAGCTGGACCCGAGGCACCTGAACGCCCTGCAGAACCTGGGTGAGCTGCGCAGGAAACAGGAGCGTTACGCGGAGGCGATCGACGCCTATCAAGCGATACTGACGCGCGATCCCCGTTACGCTCTCGCCCACGTCGGCATGGGCGACGCGCTGTTCAGGCTGCAGCGCTACCAGGAGGCGATCCGGTCGCTGCAGCAGGCGGCGGTGCTGGCGCCGAAGCTGCCGATGGGCAATCTCTACACGCTCATGGGCCGCGCGTCACGCGAATTGGGGCGGCTCGATGAGGCGGAGGAACACTTCCGGCTCGCCATGGCAACAGACCCCCTGGACGTCACTCCGGTGCTGGATCTGGCCGCTCTGCGATCCGCGCAGCAGCGCCACCAGGAAGCGGACACTCTGCTGAACCGCGCCCGCCGGTTACAGCCGAACGACGCGATGACCCTGCAGAATTATGCCGAATCGCTCCGGAAGCAGGGGCGCTACGACGAAGCACTGGCGGTCTATCGCAGCGTGATGGCCATCGATCCGCAGTTCGCTCTGGCCCATGCCGGCATGGGAGACGTGCTGTTCAGGCTGCGGCGCTACCAGGAGGCGCTGGAGACGCTGGGACGAGCACTCGCCCTGAAGCCGGATCTGCCGATGGCGCCATCGCTGCACCGTCTGATGGGACAGGCGGCCGGGGAACTGGGGCGCTCCGACGCCGCCGACCACTACGCGCGTGCGGTGGAACTCGACCCGCGCGACACGGAGGCGATCGACTTGCTGGCCATGGCGCGGTTCCACGAAGAACGCTACGAGGAAGCATATCGTCTGTACAGGACGCTGACCGAAATCGACCCCGAAGACGCGCAGGCCCACTCCAACGTGGGAGCGGCGCTCTACTACCTGGGCCGCAACGAAGAAGCCCTGCGCAGCTTCGAACGCGCGCTGTCCCTCGACCCCTACCTGGAAACAGCCCGCACCGGCATCCGCGCACTGCCGCGCGCCACACGAGCAGGCAGTTGAGTAGGTGGTGAGCAGGTGGCCCTCGCCGTCGGCGCGGCCGATGCCATTTGCCGACCGTTCACCGTGCGCCCGGCTCCCGCACCGTCGCGGTCGGAAGACGGTGAAGGATGTGCAAGAGCTGCCGGCCGTCGCGCAGGGGTATGAAGGCGTGCAGATTGATCTCCGGCCGTTGTGTCGGATAGTAGTACACGTCCGGTTGTGCAGCGATGGCGTAGTGACCCCTGAGCCGATCGCGGTACTCGTCGGTGAGCATACCGAACACGACGATCCAGTCGGGAGTGGCACCCGCGATCCAGAGCCGCGCGGGCAGTGCCTCGACGGTCTTGGGCGGCAGCGGTGACGCCGCATCGAGCACACAGCAGAACAGCACGCGGTGCCCGGTGGCGAACGTCAACGCCTCGCGGTCGGCAAACCCCGGCACGTATACCAGGTCGTCCTGCTCCGCGTGTTCCAGCAGATAGTCGGACGCGACCCGCAGCGAGTCGCGGTACGGGCGGTGGATCTCCCGGACGAACTGAAACAGGTGCAACCCCAGCGTGCGCTCGCCCGTGAACACCATGGTCATGTTGAATGGCCACGCCCCCGCGCTCGAGAACAGCAGCACGGCGAGCACGGCGCCGCCGGCCCATCGCGACATACGCCAGGTCCACTCGACGAACAGCCCCTTCATGGCCAGCAGCAGCGGCAGCCCTCCCATGTAGTAGCGCAGGTCGGCGAAAAGGAGCGCCGATGCCGCCTGCACCGACAGCGCCGCCGAGAACAGCGCGAACAGCGCACCCATGAGCACGACCCGCCCGGCCGCGTGCATCGGCAGGTTTCCGGAGCATTCCCGGGGTGTCGGCGATCCGCGACTTCGCCGCCCGTTTCTCGGAGGAGGCCGGCGGCCCCGACCCCGGTTCACCGTCTGCCGCGCGCCCCGGCGGCGGAACACCGGGAGTATGAGCATCGCGGCGAACCACAGCGCCACCGGCCACGAAACCCAGTCGGCGGCGAACAGGTCGCGGGCGTAGACCGCGAGACGCAGCAGCAGCGGCGGTATCGTCCCCTGGTAGTTCGACAATCCGACGACACCCGTGTATTCGGCGAATCCGCTGCGCTCGCCGCCGACCACTCCGATCCAGACGAGCCAGGACGCGCCGAGCGCCGTCACGACGATCCCGCCGGCGGCCAGCTCCAGCCACTGCCGCGGAGTGGTGTCGCGCGCGCGAAACACCAGGTGCCAGGCGGCAAGCGCCAGCATGGTCGCCGCGCCGCCCGCGTAGTGGTTGAAGAAGGCGAGCGCCGCCACCACCGTCAGCGCCGCCAGGCGCCGGACACCGCCGCTCCGCCACCAGCGCTCGTAGAGGTAGAACGCGGCGATCAGTCCGCACGCCATGAACGCGTAGTAGCGGGACTGGCGAAAGTACAGCAACAATTGCGGAGACCAGGCTGCCAGCAGAAGGCTGAACAGGATCAGCCGCGGATGGCGCTCCAGATGCTGGCGCAGCAGGAGATACAGGAGCGCCAGGGACAAGATCCCGAACAGCGCCGGAACGATGCGCGCGCCGGTCTCGTTGAAGCCGAACACCGCCAGTCCCGCCGCGTTGAACACATAGGTCAGAGGCGGCAGCACGTCGCGCAGGTCGCCGTTCAGCGTGCGTCCGTTGGTGCCGCCCACCAGGTTGCGGCCGTCCCAGCCGGTGATGTCGCCCCGCTGCAGCAGGTTCCGGGCGATCAGCGCGCTCGGCGCCTCGTCGTGCCACAGTGCCGCGTAGTCCAGGTGTGCCAGACACAGGTAGGCGGCGACCGCAAGCACCGCCACCGCGAGCGCCGTGTGCGGCGCGGCGCGCACCCGGTTGGTCAGGCCTGCGATCACCGGCCAGCGATCCGCGTGCATCTACTCTTATTCCGTGCGTCGCCGGTACACGTACCGGTTGGCGACCAGGAAGTTGGCGAGGCCGCCAAGGGCAACGCCGCCCACCAGCGCCGGCACGCGGTGGCGATCGAACAGGTCCACGAAGGAGGTCAGCACCGCGTAACTACCGACGTTGATCCCCAGCCCGATCAGGCTGCTCGCCACGAACTTCGTCCACTGTCGCACGTGCGGCTGCCGCAGGCGCTCCTCGAAGGTCAGCCCGCGATTGATAACCCAGTTCCAGGTGACCGCGGGCCAGAACGACAGGAACCGCGCCAGCCGATGCTCGACGCCGATCGCCTGCAGGCCGAGGTAGAAGGCGACGTCGATGACGAAGCCGCTGGCGCCTACCAGAGCGAAGCTCACCAGCCGCGCGGCGGCGCCGTACCGGTGCAGGTACAGACGGTACAGATGTCGCAGGTAGTTGACCTGCTGCCGCCAGTCCATCTTGCTGGAGCCCAGGTGCCGGTCGACGAAGTCGATCGGCACCTCCGCGACCCGCAGCCGCCCGCGCACCATCAACTCCAGCCCGACCTTGTAGCCGATGGGCTGCAGCCGCTGCAGGTCGGGCAAAGCCCGGCGGTCGGTCGCGAAGAACCCGGACATGGGATCGCTGCACCGCACCAGCGGGCGTGCGAGCGCGGTCGCCACGTGCGAGTTCAGCCGGCGCCCCCAGCCCCAGGTGCGGTCGACGCGGCCTCCCGGCGCGTACCGACTGCCGATCACCATGTCGCAGCCGCCGTCGAGGGTCGCGAGCAGCGCCTCGATCCGTTCCGGCGGGTGCGACAGGTCGGCGTCCATGACCACCACCCGATCGAAGCGCGCCAGCCGGATGCCGTGCAGCACGGCCGCGGCCAGGTCGCGGGGCGCGTCGCGCCGCACCTCCATGCGCACCGGCAGGCGCCGTCCGAGCTCGGCGACGATCGTCTCGCTGCCGTCGTTCGAGTCGTCATCGACCAGGAGCAGCTCCCACCGAACGCCGGTCCGGGACAGCGCGCCGCGGACACGGTCGACCAGGGTGGGGATGTTGGCCGCTTCGCGCAGCGTCGGCACGACGATGGACACGGCGGCGGGTGCGACGGGCCGATCGGGTGCGCTCACCGTGGCTCCGCGAAGCGGATGCCCGCGTCGGCCGGCGGCGTGGGAGCGTTCTCGTCCAACCGGCGCATGATCCACTGCACCAGGTCGTCGACGATGACCGGGGCGTGACCCTCCCACCGGCGGACCATCGGCTCCGCCGCCTCCCGGCGCAGGATCCGCACGCCGCCGAACTCCCGCTCCAGCGAATAGCCTGGAGCCGCAAGCCCAGGGTCGGCGGAGACAAGATGGCTGACGGATGCGGCAACCGTCGCCCAGTCCCGGTTGACCAGAGCCCCGGTGTACGAGTCGTAGAACGGTACCGAGCGGTGAAGATAGTAGTAGCCGGGCAGGTTGAAGTACGGCCGGTCCGTCTGCCACACCGCGGTGACGCCGGGCGCGCGGGCCAAGTGGCGGTAGGCGGCAAAGATCGGATCCTGGCCGCGAACGAATCCCGTGAACCCGGACTCCAGAGACCATGCCCTGTATACTTGATCCTGGGCCGGCAGCGCATTCAGCACGCCGGCCTGCGATACCAGAGCGAACAGGACGGCCGCTGATCCGGGCACCCAGCGTGCCGCGTCCGGACGCCGTGCGGAGATCCATCGCTGCAGCCGGACGGTGAGGTCGGCTCCAAGCAGCAGCCACAGCGGTATCACGGCAAACACGAAGCGATACTCCTTGTGCGACTGCAGGGAATGGGACAGCAACACCACGCCGATCAGTCCCAGCAGCAACCCGTAGCGCCTTGGCCACCTCAGCGCCCCGCCCAGGACCGGCACGCTCAGGCCTCCGCCGGCGAGGAGAAGCCACCACAGGAACTGGTACGGCGGACTCTCGCCCCTGCGAATCCCGCCCAGGATGAAGTTGAAGCGCACGTTGGTGACGTAGGAGTGGAACAAACCGCCGTCCCAGGTCAGCGCGTCGAACACACCGACGGCGGCAAGCGCGGCGGTCGCGGCCGTCACGAGCAGCAGCTTCAGCCGCGTACGCAGAAACACGATCGCCAGCAGCACCAGCGCGACCGGCGCGTGCTGAAGCCGGATGGCCGCCGTCAGGACCGCGAAGGCGGCTGCCTGCCAGCAGACCCGCGGGCGGTTCGGCTCGGGGTGCGCACACAGCGCCAGCAGGCCTGCCAAGGGCGCCGCGCTCACGAATTCGGTCATCGGCTTGTGCGCGAAGGCGATCAGTTCGTACCAGAATGCCCCGGCCAGCAGCGCCGCCCGAGCGGACGCTTCGTCGAAGTGGCGGCGGGCGAAGGCGTACATGCCGGCCGGAATCGCCAGCGAAAGGGCGCAGAACACCAGCTTGACGCCGTCCACGTACCACCACGGCTGGCCCAGGCCGACCGCGGCGAACAGTTTCAGGACCCCGGCCACCGCTCCCGGTATCAGCCATGAACGCGCGCCGTGGAAGTACTCCCAGTAGACGATGCCGTTGCCGAAGGCGAAGCGGTGCGCGGGTTCCAGGTATTGCATGATCTCGTCCGGGTGCAGGACGAAATCGCCGGCCAGCGCCACCGCCGCACGTGCCGCGAACGCCAGCCCGAGCACCATCGGCAGCAACTTCCAGGGCGGTTCGTCGCACGTCCGCGCATGAATCAGGCCGGCGTGCAGCACGTAGGTCAGCCTCCCTCCCCGGGGCTCTCCCCCGGGGGGGGGATTGCGGTCCACGGAGGCGCAGCATACCCTGCGGTTCGCAGCGTTGTACATTTACCGGAAGGAAGGAGCATCGCCGTGGGCAAGGTCATACTGATCACCGGAGCTTCGTCCGGCATGGGTCGGGCGGCGGCGATCCAACTGGCTTGCGGGGGTCACACTGTGTACGCCGGCGCCCGCCGGAAGGACCGCATGGCGGACTTGGTCGAACACGGCATCATCCCGGTCGAGATGGACGTCTCCAAGGGTCAGGATAACGAACGGGCCGTGAGCCGGCTCCTTGATGCGGAGGCGCGCATCGACGTTCTGATCAACAACGCCGGCTTCGGCCTCTACGGTCCGGTGGAGGACATACCGATCGAGGACGCGAGATACCAGTTCGAGGTGAACCTGTTCGGCCTCGCCCGCTTGACGCAGATCGTCCTGCCGCACATGAGGTCGCAACGTTCGGGCAGGATCATCAACACGTCGTCCATGGGGGGCAAGGTCTACATGCCCTATGGGGCTTGGTACCATGCGACCAAACACGCGCTCGAGGGCTGGTCGGACTGCCTCCGGATCGAGACCGCTCCGTTCAATGTCCAGGTGGTGCTGATCCAACCGGGCCTCATCAAGACCGAGTTCGGCCAAGTGACTGGAGAAGGGCTGCGGAAGTACTCAACCGGCAGTGCCTACAAGGCCGGGCTGGACCGGTTCATCGCGATGCTGTCCAACCCCGAAGCCGCCGGCCGCGGGACCGATGCCGACGTCCTCGCCCGGGTGTTCGTCGAGGCGGCGACGAGCGCCAAGCCGCGGCGGCGATACGCGAAGGGCGTAATGGCGCGTCCCCTGATGTTCACCCGGAAGTGGTTCGGCGAGGGGACCTACGAATTCGTGCTGCGCCGCACGTTCGGTTGAACGACCGTCGGGGGTACTCCTGCGTGTCGAATACCGCCATGACGGTAGCGGCCAGTCCCAGCGCAGCGATGGGAGTTCCTACGAGCTACTCTTCTCCGACTGTTCTCGCAGCACATTGCGCACCGCTGGAAGGTAGCTACGGCTGACCGGCACCAGGTGATCGCCGGTGACGCGCACCATCGTACGCCCGTCGTGCTGCTCGGTTCGGAGCATATGGCGCCGGGCGACCCAGTAGGACCGGTGCGTCTGCAGGCCGATGTCACCGAGATCTTCGAGGGCGTCGGTGAGCCGCATCAATATGAGGCATGAGCCGTTGGTCGTGAAGACGTCGATGTAGTGATCGTCCACCTTGAGAAAGATGACGTCGTGGCTCACCGTCTGTGACAGACGCCGGTAGAATCGCTCCGGGCCAGGGGTGAGCGGGCGCTGCTCGCGCTGCGTTGCCGACGCGGGCTTGGCGCCCGGCCGCTGCCCGCTGCGTTCTTGGGTTTTCGCCGTCTCGGGGTGCTCTTTCGGACCCGGGACGTGGCGCTTCGGCTGAGCCCCGTCGCCTGCGGCGTAGTAGGCCGCGCTTCGGTCTCCGCCTTCTTTCAACGATCGGGCGCCGCCGCTATTGTCACTCATGGCCGCGACTCGCTGAAACGAGATGTAGTGAACGAACAGGCTGCAGAGCACGAGCACGGGCACGACGGTAATGAAAATCGTATCGAGGTGCTGACGATCTGCGACCGGTCGAAGGAGAGTGTCCGCGGCATGCACCGTCGCCGTGCACGCCAAGCCCTGTAACAGCGCCGAGAGTGCGGAGAACGACACGATTCCTCCCAGGGAAGCGAAACGCGTACAATAGAGCGCCACTGCGGCCGTACTGTGGCAGAGCGGAAACATGACGAAAGCCACTGAGCCGAAGTACAGCAAGCGTCGACTCAATGACATGGAATTGAGCGTGCCCAGTGGCCCCAGGAGGCTCAACGCCACCACGAACAGCGCCACGAAGCCGGCCCCCGCGACGACCGTTCGTGGCCGCAGAAACTCGCGATACGCGCGCTCCCACGAACGGCGCTTGGTTACAGCGGCTCTATCTTTAGTTCGCGCCACTCTTTGGAAGCCCTATTGGTTCAGCGCAGGTCACGCAGGTCACGCAGGTCACGCAGGTCACGCAGGTCACGCAGGTCACGCAGGTCAC
>JAPPKD010000206.1:8030-8911 GCA_028820215.1 Spirochaetaceae bacterium
GCAGGTCTTCGTGGGCTGGATGCCTGATTCGCGGAGGGTGATTGAACTCCGGCAAAGTTGTCAACACAGTTGACTTCCAATGGTCAGCGGGTTCCTTGGCCAGGTTGTCGCAAGAAGACGCATTCCCATAACACGCGATGAATTAGGCGGTGCTGAAGAGCATTCCGCTGCCCGCCTCGGCTACCAACTTTCCTTGGCGGCCTTGATATCCCTCCGGGTCGGCATTTGTGAAGTCCGGTTTCGGCCCTTGGCTGATGGAACGGACAGCCGCCATCGGTATGGTCCGGTCGAGATGACACCCGGCGGAGACGCGGCGGCCGCTCGCGGCCTGCCGAAGCGGCGGCTGCGCGCGCGCTCGCTGTTGCGGGCGGGACTCGTGCTGGCGTCGATGCTGGTGGTTGCGATGTCGGCTACGGCGCAGACGAGCCCGCCGGTCTTCCGGGTCTCCGCCGACTATGGGCGGATCTTTCATGGGCTGGAGGAAGGCGACCACTTTCGGGTGCTGTTCGTGACCTCGGAATCCTACCCGGCATGGAACACGAACATCGCGTACTACAACGGCGTGATCCAGGACCTCGTGCGGCGCAAGGGCCATCAACAGATCAGGAAGCACGCTTCGCACTTCAAGGTGGTGGGTGGGACGCGCGACGTCCCATCCTACGAGAACATGGCGATGCGTTCATGGGACGCCGAGGCGCCGATCTACTGGGTGGGATCCCCCAGCAAGGTGGCCGACGACTATGGCGATTTCTGGGACGGTTCGTGGCAGAACGAGAGCAGTCCGCGCGATGAGTCCGGAACCCGGACAGTGCCCAGCGTCCTGGGATATTACACGGGGATCCCGTACGCGAGCCTGGACGCCGACTGGAGGGATCTCTTTC
>JAPPKD010000016.1 GCA_028820215.1 Spirochaetaceae bacterium
CATGAGGCATCCGATTCACTTCGTGTGGATATTTGGGTGAGGCAATAGGCCGCCGGCTCGGAAGGCGGGCCGCTGCTGCCGGTTTGTTGGCGAATGGGTGTTGCACGAGTAGCATGCGTCGCAGGTCAACGTGCGAGCATGGGAGTGGGAGTCATCGGGACCGTCGTGAAGCGGGCGATTCGCAGGTGCGTCCCGGCTCTCATGGTCCTGCTGGCCATGGCTGCGACCGTGCCGGCGACCGCCCAGACCTGGAGTGAGTCCGTCGCGGCCTATGAGCGCGGGGACTACGCGACGGCGCTCCGGGGATTCAGGAGTCTTGCGCTGCGGGGTGACGCCCGAGCCCAGTACCGGGTCGGGGTCATGCATTACCTGGGCCTCGGCGTATCCCGCGACCTTGCGGAAGCGGCGGCGTGGTACTCGCGCGCGGCCGAGCAGGGCGATGTGGAAGCTCAGGCCAGCCTCGGACTCATGTACGCCGAAGGCCACGGGGTCGCCCAGAGCGACGCGGAGGCGCTGCGGTGGTACCGCCGGGCGGCCGAGCAGGGCGACCCCTATGCCCAGTACTACCTCGGCGTCTCGTACCACATAGGACGGGGCGTTGCCGCGAACCAGGCGTCGGCCGCCGCCTGGTACCTCCGGGCCGCCGAACAGGACTACACCTACGCCCAGTTCTACCTGGGACTCATGTATCTGGATGGAACAGGTGTCGTTCGGAACTCGGCCCGGGCAGCCACGTGGTTCGGCCGCGCCGCCGCGCAGGGCCACGTACGCGCTCAGGCCCTGCTTGGCTTCATGTACCGCGACGGCCTCGGCGTGGACCAGAACGCGGCAGTGGCCGTGAGGTGGTTCCGCCGGGCGGCCGAGCAGGGCGACCGGGACGCTCAGTCCGGCCTGGGGGCCAGCTACTACCTCGGTCAGGGCGTAACTCAGGACTACGACGAAGCCGCGAAGTGGTTCCTTGCGGCCGCCGAGCAGGGCGACGCCTACTCCCAGTCCCGGCTCGCGACCATGTACCTCGACGGTCAGGGCGTCCCTCAGGACTTTGCCGAGGCCGCGAAGTGGCTGCTCCGCATCGCGGACGAAGGCCACGCCGACGCTCAGTTCCGGGTCGGGATCATGCACGGAGTCGGCGTCGGCGTCTCCCAGGACTATGCCGCCGCCATGAGCTGGTTCCGGCGCGCCGCCGAACAGGGACACGACGAAGCCCGGTACATCGTCAACAACACGACGGGCGAGGACATCCCGCCGGCCCTGACCAGGGAAGTCGCAAAGTGGTTCCGGCGCGCCGCCGAACAGGGAGATGTCGTGGCTCAGTACATGACCGGGAACATGTACTTCGCCGGACAGGGCGTCGCCGAGAACCATGCGGCAGCGGCCCACTGGTACCGGCGTGCCGCCGAACGGGGCGCCGCCGACGCGCAGTTCTCGATCGGGTACATGTACGACAAGGGACTGGGCGTGGAGCAGGACAACACGGAGGCATACCTGTGGTACGAGCTCGCCGCCTCGCGGTTCCAGTCACCGGAACGGCGGGAAGCGGCCGAGCGGTTCCGGGATCAGGTTGCCGCTCGTCTCTCCCCGGCCCCCCTGGCGGAGGCCCGGCGCCTGGCGCGGGAGTGGCGGCCCACGGCTGACGCCATCACGGGTCCCAGACGCGTAAGCGGCTGAACCAGCTCAGTGTGCTGACTGAGCGGAGCTCAGTGCGCGACTGAGCAAGCTCAGTGGGCCGACTGAGCGGAGCTCAGTGGGCGCTGAGCCAGTCGGAGCCGACGCCGATCTCGACCTCGATGGGTGCGGCCAGGGGGAGCGCGTCGCGCATCAGGTCGTGCACGAGCGGCACGACCTCCTCGCGCTCTTCCCGGTGCAGGTCGAACACCAGCTCGTCGTGCACCTGCAGGATCATCTGCGTGCGCAGGCGGCGCCGTTTCAGCTCGCGGGCGATGTCGATCATGGCGATCTTGATCATGTCGGCCGCGGTGCCCTGGATCGGGGCGTTGATGGCGATGCGCTCCGCTGCCGCGCGCGCGGTGCGGTTGCGGGAGTTGATGTCGCGCAGGAAGCGGCGCCGGCCCTTCAGGGTCTGCACGTACTCGGCGGCGTGCGCGAACGCGATCGCCTCGTCCATGTAGCCGCGGATCTTCGGGTACTGGGTGAAGTAGCGCTCGATGATCTCGCCCGCTTCCTTGCGCGCGATGCGCAGCCGCTGCGCCAGGCCGAATGAGGACATGCCGTAGGCGATGCCGTAGTTGACCATCTTGGACTTGCTGCGCATCTCCGGGGTGACCTCGTCGAGCGCCACCCCGTACACGCGCGACGCGGTGGCCGCGTGGATGTCGACGTCGCTGCTCAGGTCCTCCAGCATCGACTCCTCGCCCGCGATCGAGGCCAGGATGCGCAGCTCGATCTGCGAGTAGTCGGCCGACAGCAGCAGGTAGTCGGGTCCGCGCGGGACGAACGCCCGCCGGATCTCCCGCCCCTTTTCCGTGCGGATCGGGATGTTCTGCAGGTTCGGGCCTTCCGAGTTCAACCGCCCGGTGGCGGCCACCAACTGGTTGAACGTGGTATGGATGCGGCCGGTGCGCTCGAACACCGCCGCCGGCAGCGTGTCCACGTAGGTGGACTTGAGCTTCTGCACGATGCGGTAGTCGAGCAGCATCGGGATCATCGGGTGGCGGTCGGCGTAGCGGGAGAGCTGCTGCTCGTTGGTCATGTACTGACCGGTGCGGGTCTTTTTGGGATTGGGGTCGATCTGCAGCCGGTCGAACAGGATCTCGCCGAGCTGCTTGGGGGAGTTGAGGTTGAACTCGCCTTCCGCCGCCTCGTAGATCCCCTGCTCCAGCGCGGCGATCTCGGCGCCGAGCTGGTCCGCGTATTCGTGCAGCACGTCGACGTCGA
Organism: Spirochaetaceae bacterium; assembly: GCA_028820215.1. The sequence continues at coordinate 2,896 of JAPPKD010000016.1, forward strand.
CGGTGACCCCCGTGTGCTCCATCTCCACCAGCACCCCGATCAGCGGGCTCTCGATGTCGTGGCAGACCCCCTCGTACTCGGCGTCTGCCAGCTCGGAGGCCAGCGCGGCCTGCAGGCGCAGGGCCACGTCCGCCCGCTCGGCGGCGTAGTCGGCCAGGCGTTGCGGGTCGGCCTCCAGCAGCGGCAACTGGTCCTTGCCGTCCTCCCCCAGCAGCGAGGACAGCGGGATCGGCGAGTAGTCCAGGTAGCGCTCGGCGAGCTGCTCCAGGCGATGGCGCCCTTCCTGGTCGATGAGGCTGTGCGTGACGTGCGTGTCGCGGACGGTGCCGGCCAGCCCCACGCCGTGCCAGGCCAGCACGCTCATGGCGTGCTTGAGATAGTGGCCGACCTTGGTCACCGCCTCCGCCTCGAACACCGGCCGCAGGTCGTCGAGCGCCTGCCGGTAGCCGGCCTGGTCGTCCGCCGGGAACGGCACGTAGGCGGCCGTGTGCGGGGCGGCAGCAAACGCGACGCCGGCGATGCGGGCGCGTTTGGGATCCCCCGCCGTGCTCTGCAGATCGATTGCCACCGCCTCCCCGGCGAGCAGCTCGGAGGCCAGCGCCTGCCGCTCCGCCGCGGTGGCGGCGACCCGGTAGTCGTGCTCCGTGTCTTCGATGGTGGCCATGCCGCGCGCTGCCGGCGAGTTGTCCCCGGCGTCGCCGAACAGCCGTTCCTTGAGGAGCCGGAACTCCAGCCGGTCGAAGATGGCGATGGTGGCGTCCGGATCGGGATCGCGCCGCGCGAAGCTGTCCAGGTCGACCTCCACCGGGAGGTCGACGTCGATGGTCGCCAGGCGCTTGGAAAGCAGCGCCTGCTCCGCGAACTGCTCGATCCGCTCGCGCTGCTTGCCCTTGAGGTCACCGGCGCGCCCGATCAGGTCCTCGACCGTCCCGAACTGCGCCAGCAGCTTCTGCGCGGTCTTGTCGCCGATGCCCGGAACGCCGGGGATGTTGTCGACCGAGTCGCCCACCAGCGCCAGCACGTCGACCACCTGCGAGACGTCGGCGACGCCCCAGCGCTCGCGCACCTGGGCCGGCCCGAAGATCGACGCGGGGCTGCCGGGCGTGCGGCTGACCCGGTAGAGCGTGGTGCGGTCGGTGACGAGCTGCGCCAGGTCCTTGTCCGGCGTCACCAGCCACGTGTGGAAGCCTGCCGCCTCGGCCTGCACGGCGATGGTGCCGATGACGTCGTCGGCCTCCGCGCCGGACCAGCTGATCTCCGGGATGCGCAGCGCCGCGGTGATGGCGTGGACATCGTCGAGCGAGTCCAGCATCTCCTCCGGGGCCTTCTCACGCTGGGCCTTGTACTCGCCGTATTCGTCGTGGCGGCGGTTGCGGCCGGCGGCGTCGAACACGACCGCCATGTGCGTGGGCTGCTCCTCCTCGATGATCTTGACCAGCGAGTTGGTGTAGCCGAAGGCGGCCGAGGTGTTGACGCCGCGCGAGGTCAGGCGCGGGTTGGACAGGAAGACGAAGTACGCCTGATAGACGATCGGCATGCCGTCGATCAGGAACAGCCGCCGGCTTCCGTCGCCGGCGGCCCGGTCGCCGCTCACCCCGTCAGGTTACTTCCCCGCCCCGTGCCATCACAACTTTGCCGGTGCGGATCATCTCGACGATCCCGAACTTGTCGAGCATGCCGAGCAGCGCGTCGACCTTCTCCGACGAACCCGTGCACTTGAGGATCATCGAATGCTCGGTGAGGTCCTCGGTCGTGCAGTCGAAGTGGTCGCAGATCTGCAGCGCCTCGGTGCGCTGATCCGACTGACACGAGATCTTCACCAGCGCCAGCTCCTGCACCACGGCGCGATCGAAGGTGTGGTCGAAGCAGTGGATGACGTCCACCAGCTTGTTGACGCCCTTGATGATCTGGTCGAGCCCCTGCGGATCGCCCGACGCGCCGATCGTCATCCGCGAGTAGGCGCCGTTGTGGGCCGGCGAGACCACCAGCGACTCGATGTTGTAGGCGCGCCGCGCGAACACCTGCGCGATACGGGCCAGCACGCCCGGCTTGTTGGCGACCAGGGCGCTCAACGTGTTGACCGGGCGTTCCTCCATCAGGCTGCCCACGTGCCCGTTGCCCGACGCCATCAGGTGGATCCCACCGGCTTGGCCAGCTTGGTGGTCGGCCGGTCGATGATCATGGTCTCCAGCGGCTGGCCGGAGGGGATCATCGGGTAGACGTTGTCCGCCTTCTCCACCTCGGCGTTGATGAGCACCGGACCGTCGTTGTACTCCAGCGCCCGGGTCAGGACCTTGCGCACGTCGCCGGGACGCCGCAGGTTGAGCCCCATGGCCCCGAACGACTGCGCCAGCTTGGCGAAGTCCGGGTTGCCCTCCAGGTCCACCCCGCTCTCCCGCTCGTCGTAGAACAGCTCCTGCCACTGCCGGACCATGCCCAGGTAGTGGTTGTTGAGCACGATCACCTTGAGCGGCAGCTTGTGGATGCAGGCGGTGGCCAGCTCGCACATGGTCATCTGGAAGCCGCCGTCGCCGACGATCGCCAGCACCAGATCGTCCGGGCGGCCGAACTGGGCGCCGATCGCCGCGGGGAAGCCGAAGCCCATGCTGCCGGCGCCGCCGGACGAGAGCCAGTTGTCGGGGTGGTCGGTCAGGTAGAACTGCGCCGCCCACATCTGGTGCTGGCCGACGTCGCTGGAGACGATCGCGCGCCCGCCGGTCAGGTGATAGAGCTCGTCGATCACGTGCTGCATCTTCAGGCCGCCCTGCTTGCGGTACTTCAGCGGATAACGCTTCTTGTATCCGTCCAGCCGGGTCAGCCACTCCTCGGTCTCCAGCCGCCCGACGTGCCTGGTCAGCTCCTCCAGCGCCACGCGGGCATCGGCCACGCAGTGCAGGTCGGGCTTGATCATCTTGCCGATCTCACCCTCGTCGATGTCGATGTGGATCTTGGTCGCGTTCTGGCAGAACTTGGTCGGATCGCCGACGATGCGGTCGTCGAAGCGGGAGCCGACCGACATGATCAGGTCGCATTCCATGACCGCCTTGTTCGCGTACGCGGTGCCGTGCATGCCCAGCATGCCCAGCGACAGCGGATGGGTCTCCGGGAACGCACCCTTGCCCAGCAGCGTGGTGGTCACCGGGGCGTGCAGCTTCTCGGCCAGCGCGCGCACCTCCTCGTGCGCGCCTGCGATCAGGGCGCCGTGCCCGATCAGCAGCACCGGCCGGCGCGCGTTGCCCAGCGCCTCCGCGATGTCGTGGATGGACTCCCGATCGGTGAGCTCCGGCACGTGGTAGCCGGGCAGTTCCAGGCCGGGCTCCATGGAGCCGGCGAACGGCCCCTGGCTGACGTTCTTGGGAACGTCGATCAGCACCGGCCCCGGACGGCCGCTGGTGGCGATGTGCACGGCCTCCCGCACGGTGCGGGGGATGTCGGCCGTCTCCTTGACCAGGTAGCTGTGCTTCACGATCGGCATGGTCACGCCGAAGATGTCCGCCTCCTGAAAGGCGTCCTTGCCGAGCATCCAGGTCACCTGCTGCCCGGAGACGACGATCATCGGCACCGAGTCCATGTGCGCGGTCATGATGCCGGTCAGGGTGTTGGTGGCGCCGGGACCGCTGGTGACCAGCACGCAGGCCGGCTTGCCGGTGGCGCGCGCGTAACCGTCGGCCATGTGCGCGGCGCCCTGCTCGTGGCGGACCAGGATGAACTCCATGTCGGTGCCGGTCGCGACCAGCGCGTCGAAGATCGGCAGGGCCGCCCCGCCCGACAGGCCGAACACATGCTTGATCCCGGCCTGCTCCAGGCACTTGATCAGGACGTGTCCGCCTTCCATGCCGTTGTCCGTCATTGCCATCGCTTCACTCCTGTGAGTGGGCAACATACGAGTCCTCATCGCGGACTGTCAAGTACCCGTGCACGAGATTCTGCGAAGTGATGGCCGGTTCCTGAACAGTGGGTCCGGCATGACCCTGGAAACAGGGCCTATTTCGTCTGTTGGTATCGATCCTGATCAGGCATGAACAATAACTTGGATAACATGGCCCAATTCATCCATCAAGGCGCGCGGTAACAGCGCTCGTTCCTTCAAACACATGTCGTTCGGCTCTCGATTCAAGATCTTTTCTTCGAGTTCTGATCGAATCGGCCATCTCCGCATCACGCAGGAACGGAAGATTGACATCGACCGTCAACAGTGCCGATTTCAGCGCCGCATGCGCCAGATGCAACGCGACTCCGGCGTCGCTGATGGCGTGCACGGCGCCGATCGGCGCGAGCTGCCGGGCAAGGCCCAGCACCTCGGCGCAGTGCTCGGCCGTGGCCAGCGGCGCTCGCGTCATGCGTACCACGGCGGCGGCGACCTCCGCTTCGCGCCGCTCACGCGCGGCGGCGCCTTCCTTGGGCAGGGCCGACGCCCGCAGGTACGCCCCGTAGGCGTCGGCGTCCTCGACGGCCGCCTCCTGCAGGGCGCGCATGGCGGCGACCGCCCGGTCGCGGAGCGCCGTGACCTCCATCTGCACGTCCCGGTAGCGCTTCCGGCCGATGGTCAGCTCCCCGACCATCGACACCAGCGCAGCGGCGCCGGCGCCGGTCACCGCGGCCACCGCGCCGCCGCCCGGAGCCGGCGAACGGGACGCGGCCTGCGCCAGGAACTCCGTCACCGGCAACGCCAGCATGCTCATCCCGCGATCCCCCGCATGTCGGCCGCGCGCATCACGTTGGCCATGATCATCGCCGTGGTGACCGTTCCCACGCCGCCCGGCACCGGCGTCAGCGCGCCGGCCACCGCAACGACCGATTCAGGCTCCACGTCGCCGACCAGCTCGTCTCCGACCTGGTTGGTGCCGGCGTCGATCACCGCCGCGCCGGGCCGGATCATCGTTCCGGTGACCAGGCGCGGCACGCCGGCGGCGGCCACCACGACCTCCGCTTCGCCGAGCACCGCGCCCAGGTCGCGCGTGCGGGTGTGGCACACCGTGACCGTGGCGTGACGGTTGACCAGCGCGGCCGCTACGGGACGGCCCACGGTCGGCCCGCGGCCGACGACGGCGACCGCTGCGCCGCGGATGGTCCGGCCGCAGTGCTCGATCATGCGGACGCAGGCCAGCGCCGTGGCCGGCACCAGCCCCCGCTCCTCGTGCCCGTCGAAGAGCGCCGCCCGGTTGACGGCGGTGATGCCGTCAACGTCCTTCGCCGGATCCAGGCGGTCGCAAAGTCCGGCGAGCGGGATCCCCTGCGGCAGCGGCAACTCGATGATCACCCCGTCGACGAGCGGATCGCGGCTCGCGCGGCCCACCGCGTCGGCGGCGTCCGCGGCCGGCGTGTCGGCCCCCAGCTCGATGACGCGCACCTCGATGCCGAGCCGCCGGCCGAGCTTGCGCTTCGCGCCGGCGTACCACGCGGACGCCGGATCGTCGCCGATCAGCAGCACGTCCAGCCGCGGCTGACGGCCGGCGGCGGCCGTCAATCTGGCGGCGGCCGCGCTCACCTCCCTGCGCAACGCGGCCGCGACCTCCGCGCCGGCGACGATCGTCGCGCCGCCCGGGCTCACGCCTCGTCGGCTTTACCGGTCAGCCGCCCAAGAAGGCGCTTCAGCAGCGAACGCTTGGCGGGCGCCGCAGGGCGAGCGGGCGCGGCCGGAGCCTCCTTCTGCGCCGGCGAAACCGCAGGCTTGGGCGCCGGCCGGGGTTTCGTTCCGTTGGACGCTTCGGGCGCGCGCGGACGATCGCCGCCCGATCCACCCCGGTTTCCCGCGCGTGCGGCGGCGGGGACGGCGGCCGGTGTGCGCGCGGGCCGTGGCCGCGCGGGCGCCCCACGGTCCCGTTGCTCGGGCCGATTCGGTCGGGGCGGTCGGTCGCGGCGATCCTGCGCCCCCACGGGACGCCGGTCGGCGGGGCGCTGCTGCCTGCGCCGGGCGGGGCCCGCCCCCCGGCGGGCGGCCGGCCCCCCCGCCCCGCGCCCGGATCCGGGCCCGGGGCGCCGGCCCGGCGGGGTACCCCCACCCGCGG
>JAPPKD010000020.1 GCA_028820215.1 Spirochaetaceae bacterium
TCTCGACCCTGGGCGATACGATCGGCTACGCGCTGCTCCACGACGACGAGCCGACGCTGCGCAGCGCCACCGACCAGTTGAAGTCCTTCATGGCGTCGATCCCGGGGGTTTCCGGGATCTGGGACAGCCTGGCCCCCGGCAAGCGCCACATCGACATACAGGTGACGCCGGCAGGACAGGCGGCGGGCCTCACGCCGGCGGCCATCGGCAGGCAGTTGCGTGCGAACTACCACGGGCTGGAGGTCCAGGAGCTGCAGCGGGGGCCGGACGAGATCGAGGTCGTGTTGCGCTACCCGCCCGAACGGCGGCGCAGCCTGCGGGAGCTGTCCGCCGAGCGCATTCACCTGCAGACCCCATCCGGGTACGCGGAGATGCCCCTGAGCACCGCCGCCACCCTGGTGGAGCGGCGCGAGCCGGCCACGCTGACGCGCATCGACGGCGAGCGGGCCGCCCGGGTGAGCGCCAACATCGACACCGCCGCGCTGACCGTCAGGCAGGTGCACGCGCGGATCGAAGAGGAGCTGCTGCCCACGCTGCTGGCCGCGCATCCCGGACTGCGGTTCGAGGAGGATGGTTACGGCCGGCAGGAGCGCAGGCTGCTGGCCACGGCAGCCGTGACGGTGCCGGCGGTCCTGCTGGCGATGTACGCGCTCATCGCGGCGTTCCTGCGCAGCTACTGGAAGCCGGTGGCCGCAGTGCTCGGCTTTCCGCTGGCCTTCGCCGGCGCCGTGTTCGCCCATTGGCTGCTGGGCTGGGACTTCGGCGGCAGCTCGTTCTTCGGCGTGGTGGCGGTCTCCGGCGTCGTCGTGAACGACGCGCTGGTGCTGCTGGACCGCTACAACAGGATACGGCGCGAGCGCAGCGAGCTGCCGGCGATCGCCGCGGTGGCGGCGGCCACGCGCAGCCGATTCCGCGCCGTGGTGCTGACCAGCGTCACGACGCTGGTAGGCCTCTGCCCCCTGCTCTACGAGCGCAGCGACCTGCTGATCTTCCTGGTGCCGTTCGTGGTCAGCATGGTCGGCGGGCTGATCCTGTCCGGCGTGTTCACGCTGTTCATTCTCCCCGCGCTCGTGATGGCGGTGGAGGGATCTCGCCGGTAGGGCACTCCGGGTCCGGAGCGGTACCGGAGGCCGGCGCATCGGGTTAGGATGAGCCTGTCATGACGGGACCGGACAAACCCACCACGGATGCCGGCTACCTGGAGGCGGCGTCCCGGATCATCTTCATGGGCGGGCTGAACCGCCGGGTCGTGGACGGCAAGTGGGACGGCTTCCTGCAGGCGTTCCACGGCTTCGACGTGGCGGCCGTGGCGGCCATGGGGCCTGCGGACGTAGAGCAACTCGCCCAGGACGACCGGGTGATCAAGTATCAGGCCAAGCTGCAGGCGGTCGTGACCAACGCGCAGGAGATGCAGCAGGTCGCCGCCGAGCACGGCAGCTTCGGCGCCTGGGTGGAGTCGGCGGTCGCCGGCGGCGTGCCGGCCGCCTGTGGGGAGCTGTCCAAGCGGTTCGCCTACATCTCCAGGGACGGCGCCCGCAACTGGCTCTATTCCACCGGCCACGACGTGGGAGCGGTGACCGACAAGGTCCGGGAGAAGTACGCGCCGTACCGTCCGGCCTGACGGGGACCCTCAGATGACGCTGCGCACCAAGCTGGGCTACGGCGTCGGCGATCTGGGCGGCAACCTGTTCTTCACGGTTGTCAGCTTCCACCTGCTGATCTTCTTCACCGACACGGTGGGGTTGTCGCCGGCGCTGACCGGGCTGGCCTTCACCGTCGCGCGGCTCTGGGACGCCGTGACCGATCCGCTGATGGGCGTGATCTCGGACCGTACTCGCACCCGCTGGGGCCGCCGCCGTCCGTACCTGCTGGCCGGCGCGCCGCTGCTGCTGGCCGGCATCGCCGTCCTCTTCGTCGATCCCGGCCTGCAGACGCCGGGGGCGTTGTTCGCCTGGGCGGCGATCGTCTACGGCCTGGCGAACACCGCCTACACGGTGGCGTTCATCCCGTACAACTCCCTGACCCCGGACCTCGCCCCCGGATCGGACCAGCGCACCGCACTCAACGGCTACCGCATGAGCTTCGCGGTGGTCGGCACGCTGATCGGCGCGGCGGGATTCCCGATGCTGGTCTCGGTGCTGGGTCCGGGAGCGCCCGGCTACGGCCGTGCCGGCCTGGTGACCGGCGCGATCGTCTGTGCAGGACTGCTCGTCACGTTCCTGATGGTGCGGGAGCCCCCGCCGCCGGCGGCCACCACCGGAACGGCCACCACCGGAACGGACGGCGTCGGCCTGCGGCCGGTGGTGCAGGCGCTCGGAAATCGCGCCTTCCTGCTGGTGCTGATCCCGTGGACCCTGCACATGGTGGGCATCTCGCTGGTGTCCCCCATGGTGGTCTTCTACTTCAAGTACGTGCACGGGGACGAAGGGCTCTCGCAGATCGCCCTGGGCGTCCTGCTGATCGCCGCCATGGCCTCGATCTCGCTGTGGGTGGTCTTCGGCAAGCGGCTGGAGAAGCGCACCTGCTACAACCTGGGGATGGTCTGGTTTTGCGTCTGTCTGCTGGCGGCCGCGGCGTTCGGCCAGCGCAGCGTTCCGCTGACGCTGGTCATCATCGGCCTGGCCGGCATCGGTCTGGCTACCCACTACGTGTTCCCGTGGTCGATGCTGCCGGACGCGATCGACGCCGGCGCCGTGGCCTCCGGCCGCCGTGACGAGGGGGTCTACTACGGACTCTGGACCCTGCTGCAGAAAGGCGGCCAGGCGCTGGCGCCGCTGCTGGCCGGCATCACCCTGAGCGCGACCGGCTACGCGCCGGACGCCGTGCAGACCCCGGCCGCGCTGACCGGCATCCGGCTGCTGGTGGGGCCGTTCCCGGCGGTCTTCTTCGCGGCCGCGGTGGCGGTCCTGACCGCCTACCCAATCACGCGCGCCGCCCACGCCAAGCTGCGGGAACGGCTGACCCGGGCGTCGTGACCGGCGACCCGAGCGTCGCTAACGGCGACCCGAGCGTCGCTGCCGGAGCCCCGAACGTCGCGACCCGCGACGCGATCGTCGTCCGCGGCGCGCGCGCCAACAACCTCCGGGACCTCGACGTCGAGATCCCGTTGGCGCGCATGACGGTCGTCACCGGCGTGTCCGGCTCGGGCAAGTCGTCGCTGGCGTTCGACACCGTCTACGCGGAGGGCCAACGCCGCTACGTGGAGACCTTTTCCGCCTACACCCGCCAGTTCCTGGACCGGATGGACCGCCCGGCGGTGGACGCGGTGGAGGGGGTGCCGCCGGCCATCGCCATCGACCAGACCAACCCGGTGCGCACGTCGCGCTCGACGGTCGGCACCATGACCGAGCTCAACGATTACCTGAAGCTGCTGTACGCGCGCGCGGCCGGACTCACCTGCCGCCGCTGCCGCCGGCCCGTACAGGTGGACACGCCGCAGTCCATCGCCGCCGAGGCGCTGGCGTCCGCGCCCACCGGGCAGCGCGCCCTGATCACCTTCGAGGTGCCGGTGCCGGCCAACTTCACGCTGCAGGAGGTGCGCGCCCTGCTGGCGGCCAAGGGCTACCACCGGATCCACGCGGAGCGCCGCGCCACGGGATCACGCCCGCGGCGCCTGGAGGTGGTCCAGGACCGGGTCTCCCTGGCCGACCACAACCTGCCGCGCATCGTCGAGGACCTGGAGGCCGCCCTGGAGCACGGCCACGGGCGGGCCGCGGTCCGGCACGTGGATGACGACGGCAGCGCCGGGCGCGCGCGCCGGTTCTCCGCGGAGCTGCACTGCGCTGCCTGCGACGTCGCCTACCGCGAGCCGCTTCCCAGCCTGTTCTCTTTCAACTCCCCGGTCGGCGCCTGCGAGCAGTGCCGGGGGTTCGGGCGCATCATCACCATCGACTACGACCTGGTGATCCCGGACCGCCGCCGCTCGCTGGCCGACGGCGCCGTCCGCCCGTTCCAGAGTACGAGCTACTCCGAGTGCCAGGATGACCTGATCGGTTTCGCGCGCCGGCGCGGCGTCCCGCTCGACGTGCCGTGGCAGGAGCTGCCCGCTGCCGACCGCCGCTGGGTGATCGACGGCGACGGGAAGCACGACGAGGGGCGCTGGTACGGCGTGCGCGGCTTCTTCGACTGGCTGGAGGGACGGAGCTACCGCATGCACGTGCGGGTGCTGCTGTCGCGCTACCGCGCCTACGTGGAGTGTCCGGAGTGCCGAGGTACGCGCCTGAAGCCGGACGCGCTGCTGTGGAGGCTGGGAGCGGACGGGGGCCGCCACATCCACGACCTGGCGCTGCTGCCGATCGAGGAATGCGAGCGTTTCTTCGCCGCGCTCGAGGTACCCGCCGCGATCGCCGCCGGCGTGGAGCCGGTGCTGGAGGACATCCGCACCCGGCTGCGCTACCTGGTGGAAGTGGGGCTGGGCTACCTGACCCTGGACCGGCAGTCGCGCACCCTGTCCGGAGGCGAGGTGCAGCGCATCAACCTGACCACCGCCCTGGGCACGCAGCTCGTCAACGCGCTGTTCGTGCTGGACGAGCCCAGCATCGGCCTGCACCACCGCGACATCGGCCGGCTGATCGGCGTCCTGCACCGCCTGCGCGATGCCGGCAACACCCTGCTGATCGTCGAGCACGACCCGGCGGTGATCCGCGCCGCCGACCACGTCATCGACCTGGGGCCCGGGCCGGGCCGGCACGGCGGCCGCATCCAGTTCGCGGGCCCGGTCCCCGGGTTGAACGGCTCGGACACCCAGACCGGGCGCTACCTCTCCGGCCGGCTGCAGGTCGCCGGCCGCAACGGGCACCCGGGCGCCGGCCGCGGCTTCCTGCGGGTGCGCGGCGCCCGCGCCAACAACCTCAAGCGGATCGACGTGGACTTCCCGCTCGGCGCCCTGGTCTGCCTGGCCGGGGTGTCGGGCTCCGGCAAGTCCACCCTGCTCTCCGACATCCTGTTCCCGGCCGTGCGCCGCGCCAAGGGGCAGCCGGCGGAGGCTCCGGGCGTCCACCGCGCGGTGCTCGGCCACGACCGGATCGCCGCCATCGAGCTGATCGACCAGAGCCCCATCGGCAAGTCGGCGCGCTCCACGCCGGCCAGCTACGTGAAGGCGCTGGACCCGATCCGCAAGCTCTTCGCGGCCACCGAGCAGGCGCGGGCGCGCGGCTACACGGCCGGCACCTTCAGCTTCAACACCGGCACGGGGCGCTGCCCGGCCTGCAGCGGCGCCGGCTTCGAGCACATCGAGATGCAGTTCCTGTCCGACGTCTACCTGCGCTGCGGGGACTGCGACGGCCGCCGCTTCCGCCCGGAAGTGGAGGAGGTGCGCGTGCACGGCCGCTCGATCGTGGACGTGCTGGACATGACCGTGGACGAGGCGCACGACGCCTTCCCGGAGCCGGCCGTGCGGGCGGCGCTGCGGCCCCTGGCCGAGGTCGGGCTGGGCTACCTCACGCTGGGCCAGGCGGTGCCCACCCTGTCCGGCGGCGAAGCTCAGCGGCTGAAGATCGCCGGCCACCTGCACATGAAGAACAAGGCCGGGGCCGCGTCGAAGGGATCCCGGCGCGGCGAGCCGCGGCAGGGCGTCCTGTTCCTCATGGACGAACCCACCACCGGCCTGCACTTCGCTGACATCGCTGTGCTGATCGGCGCGCTGCGCAGCCTGGTGGCCGCCGGCCACTCGCTGATCGTGGTGGAGCACAACCTGGACGTGCTGGCCGCCGCCGACCACCTCATCGAGCTGGGTCCCGAGGGCGGTGAGGCCGGCGGCCGGGTGGTCGCCGCCGGGACGCCCGGCGAGCTCGCCGCGGAGGGCGGCACGCACACCGCGCTGGCGCTGCGCGACCGGGAGCGGGAGCTGCCGGCGCTCGCCGATGCGCGCACGGACGGCACGGCCTCAGTCCCGGGCCGGGGGCGCAACGGCGCCATCGAGGTGCGGCGCGCGCGGGAGCACAACCTGCGCGCCATCGACCTGACCATCCCGCGCGACCGCTTCACGGTGGTCACCGGGGTCTCGGGCTCCGGCAAGAGCACGCTGGCCTTCGACGTTCTGTTCGCGGAGGGGCAGCGCCGCTACCTGGAGTCGCTGAACGCCTACGTCCGCCAGTTCGTGCAGCCGGCCGCGCGCCCCGACCTGGACGGGCTGTCCGGCATGCCGCCGGCGGTGGCGATCGAGCAGCGCACCAGCCGCGGCGGCCGCAAGAGCACGGTCGCCACGCTCACCGAGATCTATCACTTCCTGCGGCTCTTGTACGTGCGGCTGGGCGTCCAGCACTGCCCTGACTGCGCCGGCGCCATCGAGCCGCAGAGCGCCGAGGCGATCGGCGACGCCATCCTGGAGCGGTTCGCCGGCCGGCACCTGATGGTCCTGGCGCCGCTGGTGCGCGGCCGCAAGGGCTACTACACCGACCTGGCCGCCTGGGCGGCCGGCAAGGGCTTCGCCGAGCTGATGGTCGACGGCCGGCTGCTCCCCACCGACCCGTGGCCGCGCCTGGACCGCTTCCGCGAGCACGACATCGACGCGCCGATCGCCACCCTCGACGTCGACCGCCACGCCGGCGCCGCCATCGAAGCCGCCGTAGCGCAGGCGCTGGAGCTCGGGCGCGGCACCCTGCACGTCCGCCCGCTCGACGGTGGGCGCGCCGGCGCGCGCTCCAGCGCCGTCCACGTCCATTCGACCGAGCGTTCCTGCCCGAGCTGCGGGCGCAGCTTCCCGGAGCTCGACCCGCGCCTGTTCTCCTTCAACTCCAAGCACGGCTGGTGCCCGCAGTGCTACGGCACCGGCCTGGAGCTTCCCGGTTTCGACGCCGAGCACACCGGCGACGAGGGGTGGTGGAACGAGTCGTGGGAAGGGGTGGAGGTGCCGTGCCGCGCCTGCGCCGGACGCCGGCTGCGGCCGGAGGCGCTGGCGGTGACCCTGGGCGGCCGCTCCATCGACGACCTGGGCGCGCTGGCGGTTCAGGCGCTGCCGGCGGCGCTGCGGGCGCTGCGGTTCGACGACCGGCAGCGGTCGATCGCCCGCGACATCGTCCGCGAGCTGCGCGCCCGGCTGGGCTTCCTGCACCAGGTGGGGCTGGGCTACCTGGGGCTGGACCGCGCGGCGCCGACCCTGTCAGGGGGCGAGGCGCAACGCATCCGCCTGGCCGCGCAACTGGGCTCGCAGCTCCGTGGCGTCTGCTACGTGCTGGACGAGCCGTCGATCGGCATGCACGCGCGCGACAACCACCTGCTGCTGACGACCCTGCGCGGGCTGCAGGAGCGGGGCAACACCGTGATCGTGGTCGAGCACGACGAGGAGACCATCCGCAGCGCCGACCACGTCGTCGACCTGGGACCGGGCGGCGGCACCGGCGGCGGACGCGTGGTCGCGGCAGGCACCCTGCGGGAGGTGATGGCCAACGACGCCTCCACCACGGGGCGGATGCTGCGCGCGCCCGGCCGCCACCCGGTGATCGAGCGGCAGCGCGATCCGGAGGCCGGCTGGCTCACGGTCCGGGAGGCGGCGCTGCACAACCTGCGCGGCATGGACGTGCGCGTTCCGCTGGCGGCGGTCACCTGCGTCACCGGCGTGAGCGGCTCCGGCAAGAGCACCCTGGCGCGCCGGCTGCTGTTCGACCAGGTACGGGAGCGGCTGGCGGCGCGGGCGCGGCGGCGCTCGGGCCGTTCGGCCGGCCCCCGCTGGGTCGGCTGCCGCGCGATCGAGGGGTGGGATGCGCTGCGCCGCGCCCTGCAGGTCGACCAGACGCCCATCGGCAAGACGCCGCGTTCCTGCCCGGCCACCTACGTCGGCGTCTGGGATGACGTGCGCGCCCTGTTCGCGGCCACCACCGAGGCGCGCATCCGCGGCTACGGGGCGAGCCGCTTTTCCTTCAACGTGGATGAAGGCCGCTGCCCGGAGTGCGCGGGCCAAGGGGTGAAGAAGCTGGAGATGAGCTTCCTGCCCGACGTGGCCATCCGCTGCGAGGCGTGCGGCGGCGACCGGTTCGAGCAGGAGACCCTGGCGGTGCGCGTGCACGGCCGCTCGATCGCCGACGTGCTGGCGCTGGACGCGGCGGCGGCGGCCGAGGTGTTCGCCGCCCACCCGCGCATCGCGCCGACCCTGGAGCTGCTGGTGGAGGTGGGGCTGGGCTACCTGAAGCTCGGCCAGCCCAGCCCGACGCTGAGCGGGGGCGAGGCGCAACGCATCAAGCTGGTCGCCGAGCTGGCCAAGCGCGCGCCCGGCGGCGCCGGCGGAGCCGGGGGCGGCGGCACCCTGTATGTGCTGGACGAGCCCACCATCGGCCTGCACATGGCCGACGTCGACCGGCTGACCCGCGTGCTGCACCGGCTGGCCGACCGCGGCGACACGGTGGTCGTGATCGAGCACAACCTCGACGTGATCGCCGAGGCCGACCACGTCATCGACCTGGGCCCGGACGCCGGTGACGCCGGCGGCCGCGTGGTCGCGCAGGGCCCTCCGGAGCGGGTGGCGGCGGTGCGCCGCGGTTCACGCACGGCGCCGATCCTGGCGCGCTTCCTGCGCGAGCGAGCAGTGTGACCCCGACGCCCGTGTGCCGGCAGGCCGGAGTTCATCCTTCAGGAATACGCCGTGAGCCATGCGGCGCGTGCCGATGGCGGTGATGGGCTCCACAGAGGAGTCGGAGGTTCCCGGGATCGGCGCCGCCGCCCAGCGCATACGGCGTGATGTGGTCTATCTCGATCAGGTGTTGCGAGCTACAGCGTCGTCCGGTCTCTCGATCGACGTAGCTGCAGCGGCCGCCGTCCCGCTGCCAGACCTGCCGTTTCACCGCCGCCGGGATCGCGCGGCCCGAAGCGCACGGCTTCGCCGTCGAAGTGACGGCGCCGGCCGGTTTCGTCTCCTTAGAAACAAGCAGAATCAGGCAGTCTCCGGGACCAAGTTGAAGCCGAGT
>JAPPKD010000063.1:0-52640 GCA_028820215.1 Spirochaetaceae bacterium
CCAGGCGGCGCACACGCGGTTCGTCAACGAGATCGGCGACTACCGCTGATCGATCGTCGCATCGAATCGGATCGTGACCGGGAGCTGCCGCGGCGGCGCGGCAGCTCCCCGTTCACAAATAGGTGATCATGGGAGATGGCTGCTTTCGTTCGGATGACGACCGGCCAGCGGTTCGCGGTCGAGCCCGAGCGCCGGGTGCCGGTGGCTGCCGAGGTGGACGTGGTGGTGGCCGGATCGGGGATCTCCGGCATGTTCGCCGCGCTGCGCTGCGGGCGCGCCGGCCTGCGCACGCTGCTGATCGATCGCCTGGGCGCTCTTGGCGGCAACATGGGACCGGGCATGGTGGTCGGCGGCAGCTTCGCGGGCGAAGCCGGCGTCACCTTGATCGGCGGCCTGCACGGGATCCCCAGGGAGTTGCTGGAGCGGGTTGAGGCGCGCCGCGTGCACCCGGCCGGCATCGACGTGGATCCGGAGCGCAGCAACTACGCCGAGGACGTGCTGCTGGTCTCGGCGGTGGCGACCGAGATGATGGCCGAGGCCGGAGTCTCCCTGCTGCTCGGCACGACGATCGCCGATCCCATCGTGGCATCCGGCGACGGCGGTGAGCCGCGGGTGGCGGGGCTGTTCACGGAGAACAAGAACGGACGGCAGGCGGTACGGACGCGCGTGGTCATCGATGCTACCGGCGACGGGGCGGTCGCCGCGCGCGCCGGCTGTCCGATGGTTCGAGAGGTCGCGCCCAATCCGGCCTGGGCCGACTCGAAGATCGTCCGGCCGGGCAGCAATGAGGGCGACCCGCTCCACAACAACATGGGCATCTACCTGCTGGTCAACGGCATCGACTGGTCCGCGGGCGGCGACGCGCTCAACCGGACCGGCATCAATACCAGGCTGCCACCCATGCAGCGCGCGCATGTCGACGGCGGTGGCGAAGTGACGCTGCGGGCATCAGCCGGACGGCGGATGGACGGCGTGTTGGGCGTCGCGATCACACTGCAAGGAGCGATCGATTCCGGCGACAGCAGCCATGTGACGCAGGCGGAGACGCTGATGCGGGGGTTTGCGTTGCAGTGCGCCGAGCGGCTGCGACGAAGCGCCCCGGGCTGCGAGCGCTGCTACGCGCTGCACCTGTCGCCCGTGGTCGGGGCGCGCGGCGGCCCGTGCATCGACGGCGAGTACACGCTCACGGTCGAGGACCACGAAAACGGCGAGCGCTTCGACGACGTGCTGTTCGTGAACGTCCACGAAGGCCGTCCGCCGCACGCGGGCGCGGTAGAGGGCTGCGACGTCCCCTACCGCTGCCTGTTGCCGCGGGGCGTCGACAACCTGCTGGTGGTCGGTCGCGGCGCCGCCTACATCCGCCGCGGGCACGACCCGACCGGGATGCGCGCCCGGCCGCTGGTGATGGTGCTCGGCCAGGCGGCCGGCGTGGCCGCGACGCTCGCGATCGAGTCGAGCACCACGGTGAAGGGGGTCGAGCGCCGCGAGTTGCAGCGCCGCCTCCTCGCTGACGGCTTCCACCTTGGCGATGCCGATCGCCTTCGCGAACTGGGATTGTCCTGACGCGGGCGCGGCCCGTTCGGATGTCGTTGGCTACACGTGAGATGCCGGCATCCGTGATACACTTTCCGGGCGATGTTCCCGACGGACGGGACGGTTTCCAGGGATTGCGTGGTGCAGCGCATTGGCAGGCTGTTCTGGGATCGGCCACTCGTTCCGGCCCACCTCGATGAGTATCCCGGATGGGTGGTCTCCAGGGTCATCCACTACGGGGACCTGGACGACGTCCGCGGGCTCGCGAAGATCATGGGGAGGCGCGCGTTCCTGGAGACGATCGCCGGTCTCGGAACGCTTTCGCCGAAGGTGGCCGCGCTCTGGGACGCCATTCTGAAGCTGGAGGGTATCCCATGCACGAGGAAGCGCTCCCCGAAGCGAGCAGCGATCTCCTGGCCTCCTTGACGGCCGTCGGCGGCGACGAGCTTTGCGGCTGGGTGCTTGCCGGCGTTTCCGACGGCCCCGTTCCGGTTCTTCGCCGTTGCCGATCGTCGGGACATCGCCCTGATGAAACTGCTGGCGGTCAACAATCGAGGAAGCCGGAAGGACTTCGTCGATCTCTACGAGATCCTCCGGACGGGAGGAGCAACCCTGAGTGACTACCTGGAGATGCTTTCGCGGAGGCTCCAGGGTGTCATGCGTCGTTCCCCGGTCCCCGCTCAGCGGCTGGCCGCCCGCGGGAAGCCGCGCCGCATCAACTCCAGCGAGGTGGGGATAGGCGGGCGCTACTGCCCGTTGAGCGTGATCTTGCGCAGGCGCAGGGAGCTTGGTGTCGCCTCGACCATTTCGTCGTCGCGGATGAATTGCAGCCCGGCCTCCAGGGCAAGGGGCGTAACGGGAGCGAGCGTCACGGCGTCGTCCTTCCCGGCGGCGCGCATGTTGGTCAGCTTCTTGATCTTGCACATGTTTACATGGAGGTCGTTGCCGCGATTGTGCTCGCCGACGATCATGCCCGCGTAGACCGGATCTCCCGGGCGGACGAACATCCTGCCGCGCGGCTCCAGATTGGAGATTGCGTACGGCACCGCCGTGCCTTGCCGATCGCAGACCAGCGAGCCGGTGGGCCGCGGGCTGAAGTCACCCTGGTACGGATCGTATCCGGCCAGGTACGAGTTCATGATGCCGGTGCCACGTGTATCGGTGAGGAACTCGGGGCGGTAGCCGATCAGCCCACGGGTCGGGATGCGGAACTGCAGTTGAACTCTTCCCGTCGCGTGGTTGGACAATCCCTGCAGGCGCCCCTTCCGGCGCACCAGCTTCTCGGTGACGATGCCGGTGTAGGCGTCACCACAGTCGACCGTGAGATGCTCGATCGGCTCCAGGCGGTTGCCGTTCTCCATGCGAAAGATCACCTGTGGCCGGCCGACGCACAGCTCGAACCCTTCGCGGCGCATCGTCTCGATGAGGATGGCGAGCTGGAACTCGCCGCGCCCCTTGACCAGCATGCTGTCGTCACCCTCGACCTCTTCGATCTCGATGGAGACGTTCTGCAGCGTCTCGCGGTGCAGGCGGTCGCGAATCTTGCTCATCTGCACGATGCTGCCTTCCTTGCCAGCAAACGGGGAGGTGTTCTTGGCAAAGCGCATCGATACCGTCGGCTCGTCCACCACGAGGCGGGGCAACGGCACGGGCGCGTCAGCAGTGCAAACGGTATCGCCGATGTGGATCTCGTCGATCCCCGACAGCACCGCGATGTCGCCGGCCTCCGCCGACTCGGCGCTCACCAGCGACACGCCCTCGTACACCTGGATGCGGGTGACGCGCAGCGACTGCTCCGTGTCGGTGCCGATTCGGGTGAGTCGATCGCGTGACGCCACCCGCCCCGTGTGGATCTTGCCGATCGCGAGCCGTCCCAGATGGTCGGCGTACCCCAGGTCGGAGACCAGCATCCGGAACGGCTGGGTGGGATCCGCAGCCGGCGCGGGGACTTCGCGGACGATGGCATCGAGCAGCGCGTCCAGGTGCTGCTCCGGCCCATCGACGGCGGTCTTGGCGACGCCGTCCCGGCCGGCCGCGTAGAGGATGGGCAGATCGAGCTGGTCCTCATGGGCGTCGAGGTCGATCAGCAGTGCCAGGACCTCGTCCACCACCTCCGCCGGCCGCGCGTCGGGCCGGTCGATCTTGTTGATGACGAGGATCAGGTGGAGGCCGAGCTTGAGCGCCTTGCCGAGCACGAAGCGGGTCTGCGGCAGCGGGCCCTCGGCCGCATCCACCAGCAAGATGGCGCCGTCGACCATCGAAAGCGCCCGCTCCACCTCGCCGCCGAAGTCGGCGTGCCCCGGTGTGTCGACGATGTTGATCTTGATGCCGCGCCAGCGCACCGCGCAGTTCTTGGCGGTGATGGTGATGCCGCGTTCCCGCTCCAGGTCCATGCGATCCATCACGCGTTCGGCGACGATCTGTCCCTTCCGGAACATCCCGCAACGGCGGAACATCGCGTCCACGAGCGTGGTCTTGCCGTGGTCGACGTGGGCGATGATCGCGGCGTTGCGAATCTGGTCGTTGCGGAATTGCTGGTCCATGCGTCGGGCACGAATGTGCTAACCGCGGCAGCTCTTCGCCAAGCCCGGTCGCAGCAGTGAGCAGCGGCGTGGCGCGGGTACCACGGCCTTCCGAGCCGGGGTGCTCGCCAGGGTCTTGAGATCGACCGGGATTGACCGTCCCGTCACCCCGGGCGGCCGGGCCGGGAGTCGATCGGGATCTGAGCGCGCTCGGCCGCTGCGCGGTCGAACGCCGCCATCACCTCAAGCACGTGCTGCGCGAGCTCGCCGCTGCATCGATGCGGCGTCCCGGAGCGCAGCCCGATGCACATATCCGCCAGACCGATGCTGCGCGCGTTCTCGGTCGGTCCGGCGCCCAGCGGCACTTCCGTCCACTCGCCGCCGGGATCGGCCACCGCGACCGGTCCGCCGAAGCCGTTGGGATCCGGGGCGGAGATGCTGCCCGCGGTGCCGAACAGCTCCAGGCGCGGATGGGAGTGCCGCCACACGTCGAAGCTCAGGGCGATGGTGGCGATGCATCCGCTCGCGAACTCCAGCGTGCCGGACACGTGGGTGTCCACCTGTACCGGCACGGCCGCCCCGGCGTTCGGCCCCGACCCTACGGTGCGCGTCTCCAGGGCCCGGCCGGTCATGGCCGTGACCGCCCGCACGGGTCCCAGCGCGTGCACCAGCGCGGTCAGGTAGTAGGGCCCCATATCGAAGTGCGGCCCACCTCCCGGCTCATAAAAGAAGGCGGGACCGGGATGCCAGCCCTCGTGCCCGTGCCCCATCCAGATCGCCGACGCCGCCACCACGCGGCCGATGCGCCCGGCGTCGACCAGCGCGCGGACCGTCTGGTGGCCGGCGCCAAGGAACGTGTCGGGCGCGCTGCCGACGCGCAGTCCGCGCTCGCGCGCGGCGGCCAGCACCTCGGCCCCGGCTGACGGGTCGACGGCAAATGGCTTCTCGCAATAGACGTGCTTGCCGGCCTCGAGCGCCGCCAGGTTCACCGGAGCGTGCGCGCCCGGCACGGTCAGGTTGAGGATTGCCTCGATATCGTCACGCGCGAGCAGCGCGTCGACGCCCGTCGCCTGCAGCCCGAACTCGGCGCCGACGCGCTCCGCGGCCGCATGGTCGATGTCCGCACAGGCGATCATGTCGAGCACCGGATAGTCCCGCGCCGCCGTGAGATACGCCGAACTGATCTTCCCGCAGCCGATCACGCCGATACGCACCGGTGCCATGTCAGGTCCCGCGTGTGTCATGCGCTACTCCCGGATCCCGCGCTCAGCCGCGGGCCGCCCACAGGAAGCCGCGCCGCATCAGCTCCAGGGGAGCAGGGGCGGCGATCACGTCGGCGTGGTGGCCGAGCGAGTTGTAGAAGACGCGGCCGGCACCCCACCGCTTGGTCCACACCACCGGCATGTCCACGGCGCCGTTGGCGGCGTGCGGGCCGTCAACGACCGGGAACCGCGTCGTGGCAAGCACCTCCACCGCCGGGTCCACGTGCAGGTAATACTGCTCCGAGCACACGGCGAAGTCAGCGATCCCGTCGGTGATACCGCTGGACGAGGCGCGGACGTTGACCGTGTACTCGACCCCGTCCCCGCCCGGGTGATCGACCCAGTTGCCTCCGGTGATGAACTGCCAGAGCGTGGAGTTGCGGAAGGCGTCGCACATGCCGCCGTGGCAGCCGGCCATGCCGACGCCTCCGGCCACCGCCGCGGAAACCGCCTCGACCTGCTCCCTGTCGATGGTGCCCATGGTCCAGATCGGGACCAGCAGGTGGATCCGGCCCATCAGCCCTGCATCCCCCAACGACTCCAGGCGGTCGGAGACGGTAACGGCGAAGCCTTCGCGTTCCAGCACTTGCCGGAACACCTCGCTCACCTTCCCGGGCTCGTGGCCGTCCCAGCCACCCTGCACGATCAGCGCTTCGCGCTGCGTCGCGGCGTTCACCGCGGCCTCCGTGCTATAACCGACGGTGCAATGAGGGCACGTACATGAGTGAAGTCGAAGTGATCGTCGATCGCCGATGCCTGGTGGGCGAGGGAGCCCTCTGGGATGCGCGCCGCCGACATCTCCTGTGGGTGGATATTCTGGGTCATCTGCTGTTCATCTACGACCCGGAGACAGGAAAGAATCGCGAGATCAACCTGCTGCAGGCCGTCGGAACGGTTGTACCACGGACTGCCGGCGGTGTCGTGGTCGCCCTGCACAACGGCTTTGCCTTCGTCGACCTGGACACCGAGCGGATGACGCCCATTGCCGACCCGGAGGCCGACATTCCCGGAAACCGCTTCAACGACGGCAAGTGCGACCCGGCCGGGCGGCTGTGGGCCGGCACCATGGCTTTCGACGGCATGCGCGAACGGGAGCAGGGATCGCTGTACAGCCTGGACACCGACGGGACGGTCACCTGGAAGCTCGGCCGCATCAGCATCTCCAACGGCATCGTCTGGAGCGCCGATGCGCGCACCATGTACTACATCGACACCGTCAAGAACGACGTGCGCGCCTTCGACTACGACCTGGACACCGGCTCGATCGCCAACGAGCGGGTGACATGCCGCCACGACGGTGAAGGCCACTTCGACGGCATGACCCTGGATGACGAAGGAATGGTGTGGATCGCCATCTTCGGCGGCGGAGCGGTGAAGCGTTACAACCCGGAGACCGGCGAGCACCTTGCCACCATCGAGCTGCCGGTGAGTTGCGTGACCTCGTGCGCGTTCGGCGGGCCGGATCTGGATCAGCTCTACATCACCTCGGCTTCGTACCGCCTGACAGCTACCGAGCTGGCCGGGCAGCCGCTGGCCGGATCGCTGTTCCGGGCCGTCCCGGGCGTGCGCGGCGTGCCGGCCTTCGAGTACGCGGGGTAGCGCCATGGCAGATCCCATCATCACTTCCCTGGAGCTGATCGACTTCTCCTACGAGCAGCGCGAGCTGGGAACCGACTACCACATGTTTAACCAGGTATACGTCCCGGGGGCGCGCCTGCAGGCCGGCGGCACGATTCTGGTGGTCCACAGCGATGCCGGCATCTCGGGCTCCTGTGCCGGGATCCAGCCGGTGGACGTCGCGGTGATTCCTCGCCTGTGGCCGTTCCTCAAGGGCCGCAACGCGCTGGAGCGGGAGTTCATCTACGACGAGATCAAGCGCGCCCAGCGCCAGAATGCCCGCATCGGCGTGGCGCCGGTGGACATCGCCCTCTGGGACCTGGCCGGGCGGCTGCTGGACCAGCCGATCTACCGGCTGCTCGGCGGGTGGAAGGAGTCGGTCCCGTGCTATGCCTCCACCTACCACGGCGACGAGAACGGCGGCCTCGACAGCCCGCAGGCGTTCGCGGACTTCGCCGTGCAGTGCCGGGACATGGGCTACCCGGCGTTCAAGATCCACGGCTGGGGGCAGGGGCCGGTGAGCCGCGAGGTGGACAACGTGCTGGCCGTGCGCCGCGCGGTCGGCGCCGAGATGGACCTGATGCTCGACCCCGCGTGCGAGCTGCGCACCTTCGCGGACGCGGTCAAGGTCGGCCACGCCTGCGACGACGCCCGCTACTACTGGTACGAGGATCCGTTCCGCGACGGCGGCATTTCGCAGTTCGCGCACCGCAAGCTGCGCCAGCTCATCCGCACGCCTCTGCTGATGACCGAGCACGTGCGCACCCTGGAGCCGCACATCGACTTCGCCCTGGCCGATGCCACCGATTTCGTGCGCGGCGACGTGGGCTACGACGGCATCACCGGCGTGGTCAAGCTCGCGCACGCCGCCGAGGCGCTGGGCATCGACATCGAGTTCCACGGTCCCGGCCCAGCGCAGCGGCAGTGCATGGCGGCGATCCGCAACACCAACTACTACGAGCTGGGGCTCGTTCATCCCAAGGTTCCGGCGGCCCGGAATGCCGGGTTGTACACCGACTACTCGGACGCGCTCGACGCCATCGACGACCGGGGCCACGTGCCGGTGCCGACCGGCCCCGGCCTGGGCGTGGAGATCGACTGGGACTGGGTGCGCGCGCACGAGACCGCGCGGCGCGTCCTGGACTGATCAGTAGCACGCACCCATCGGGAACCTGAAGAACACCTTCTGGCCGCGTTCGAGAAAGGCGGGGGCATCGACCGGGTACTCCACGCTGCAGAGAATTCCGCGCCGGTGCTCCGCGTAGTCGACGAACCGTTTCGTCAGCGAGGCATCTCCGTATTCCCTGGTGATGGCGCGCCCGGTACGGCTGCAGCCCTTCTGCTGCAGGTACTGGATCAGCGTCGCGATGGGGGTGCGCGGCAGTTCGGCGGCGTCCGCGGGAGCGATCGCGAAATAGGTGTTGAGGGGCACCTCGGAGATGCAGTAATCGGCGCCGTCATCCCGGTCGATGACGACGTTCGCTCCAAGCAGCTCTGGGGTGATCCTCACCCCGAGACTCCGGGTCAACAGGTGACATTCGTACGAGGAAACGGCGAAGATCTGGCGCCGGTTCACGATGGCCGTGCCGGTCTCCTTGTAGAGCGGTGCTTCCCGCCCGGTGGAGGGTCTGGTGAGGCCGCGGTGACGGTCTCCCGCGATGCCGTGACAGTCGACGGCGAGCCGGTCGACCTGTTGCGTGACCGAATGGCCACCGGGATTGCTTGCCATGTCCTGGTCGTCGTTCGGCGCCAGAACGGCGCGGATGACGCCGACTTCAGGGATGTTGGCCGTCTCCCACTTGTGCAGGTTCGCCCGTTGCTGCGCGATGAAGTCGGCCAGATCGTCATGAAAGAGCATCAGTCGTCCACTTCGGGGAGGTGGCAGCGGGCTGCCTCGGTGCCGTGCGCCAGGGTGATTTCCGGACGCCACCGGAATCTGCCGAGCGCGGGGTTGTCCACGCCCGTGGCCGCGTCAGCGATCAGTCCACCGAGCACCGGCGCGAACTTGAATCCGTGGCCGCTGCCGCCGCCGGCGACGGTCAGTCCGACCCGTTCCGGGTCGCGTGCGATCCAGAAGTCCTCGTCCTGCGTGTCGGCGTACAGGCACAGGCGGGTGTACACCACGGGGGCGTCGGCCAGGGCCGGAAAGGTGTCGTAAAGAAACCGGCGGAGGCGTGTTTCCGTTCCGGCGGCGAGGTGCCGCGGAGCGTCGGGGTCGATCGGTCGGCCGAGCGCGTGGGAGCCGATCTTGACCACGCCCTGTGGGTTGACCGGAAAGCCGTAGTAGCCGGTGCGCGCCACGTCGGCCGTGAACGTCGGGAACCGCTCAGCCTGGAACAGGGCGGGGTCGGCGGGACGCAGGTGGAACACCGGGTGGCCGCTCGCGCGAATCGCGCCCGAAACCGGTGGGTGCAAGATGCCCGCCCAGGCGCCGGTGGCCAGCACCACGGCGTCGGCTTCAAGGTCCTGGCCCTGGTCGGTGCGCACGCCGCGGACGCCGCCGGCTCGTTCGATCAGCGCCGTCATGCGGGTGCCCTCGCGCACCGTGACTCCCTCGCCAAGCGCCCGCCGCGCGAGCCTATCGACTACCTTGCCACTCTCCGCGTAACCGCCCTTGTGATGGTAGAAGCCGTCGACGAAGCGGCCGGTGCTCCACGCGGGGTAGCGGTTGGTGATGGTAGCCGCGTCCATGCGCTCGGGCCGGTGGGAGCGGTCCAGGAGCGTGCGGTAGCTGTCGTGCTCGAAGCCGCCGGGCGCCATCGGATCGCGGGTGACCATCAGCACGCCGCTCTCGTGGTAGAGCGGCCCGGTGCCGTCCGCCGCCCAGCGCTCGTTCCAGCGCAGCCAGCCAGCGTGAGCTTCCTCCATGAGCGCCATGTAGTCCCGGTCGGGGCCGTACTCCATGCGTACGACCTTGCTGATGTCGGTGCTGGCGGCCAGCGGCGCCGGGATCGGGCCCGGGTCGAGCAGGGTCACCGCGTGGCCGCGGGCGCGTAGCTCCAGTGCCGCGGTGACGCCGAAGATGCCGGCGCCGACGACGATGAACCGGTCCGCCATTCCGTGGCAGCATGCCACGAACGCGAGCGATGCGAGTGATCGACGGGTCGGGGGATGTCTCCTCAGGGAGCGAGCAGGCTGTGCTCCCACGAGCCGTTCGCCGTCCGACGGAACTGCCGCCGGCGATGCAGGCGATCCGGGCGTTCCTCCCAGAAGACGAACCGCTCCGGCAGCAGGCGGTACCCGCCCCACCGCGCCGGCCGCGGCACATCTCGGTCGCGGAGGCCCTGGTCGAGTGCCAGGACAACGGTGTGGAGAATCTCCCACGGTGTGTCGAGTTGCGTCCCTTGGCGCCACGCGGCGATGGCGACCTGCGCGTCGCGCGGCCGCTCGCGAAACGCCGCGTCGTCCTCCTGCGCGGAAGTCTCCTCGACCGGACCGCTGACGCGTACTTGGCGACCGAGCTCCCGCCAGTAGCCCAGCAGCACCGCGCGCGGATTGGCGCGGAGCTGCTCGCCCTTGGCGCTCTCGCGGTCGGTGAAGAACACGAAGCCGTCGCGTCCGGATCCGCGCACCATCACCATGCGGGCGTCGGGCATGCCGTCGGCGTCCGCGGTCGCCAGCGCCATCGCCTGCGGCAGCACCGCGCCGGCAGCGCGCGCGTCGGCCAGCCAGCGGTCGAACAGTTCGAACGGATCGGCGGTGGTCATCGGAGCTCGGCCCCATGATCGCCAATTGGGCCGGAAATGTCCGCTTCCAGCCGCGGCGCCTGCACCGGCCGCGGAGCATGGACGAATTGCGGCAGGCACTGCACGGGCATGACCGCGTCCGGGTCGTGGGATCGGCTCATTCGTTCAACCGCGTGGCCGACACCGAAGGCGTACTGATCGACCTGGCCGGCATGCCGCGCGGTCTTGATGTCGACAGCGCCGGCCGACGGGCGCGGGTGAGCGGCGGCTGGACCTACGGAGAGCTCTGTCCACGGCTGCATGAGGCCGGCTGGGCGCTCGACAACCTCGCCTCGCTGCCGCACGTCAGCGTAGCCGGCGCCTGCGCGACCGCCACGCACGGCTCGGGCCGGCGCCTGGGTTGCCTTGCCGAGCAAATCGAGGAGGTCGAGCTGCTGACTGCAGACGGGGAGGTAGTAACGGTGGCGCATGGCGACGAGCGCTTCCCGGCTGCCGCCGTGAGCCTGGGCGCGCTGGGGATCGTGACGGCGCTCACGCTCCGCGTGCGTCCCGCGTTCTCGATGATCCAGCACGTCCACGAGCGCGTCCCGCTGGACGTGATCGCCGCCGAGCTGGTGGCGACGATGACGCGCGCCTACAGCGTCTGCCTGTTCACGGCCTGGGAGGACCGGCCGCATGCCGACGCCTGGGTGAAGCGAGTGGTCGCCGATGGCACTCCGTCCGCGCCCGCGGAGCCTCTGTTCGGCATACCGGCCACCTCGCGCGATCGGCATCCTCAGCCGGAAGGCTCGGCCGATGCGTGTACGGAGCAGCGCACCGTGGGACCGTGGCACCTGCGGCTGCCCCACTTCCGGCCTGATCGGACTCCCGCCTCCGGCGACGAGTTGCAGACCGAGTACTTCGTGCCGTGGGAGCACGCGCCGGCCGCGATTGACACGGTCGCCGGCCTGGGTGCCCACATCAGGCCGGCGCTGCTGCTGACCGAGATCCGCGCCGTGGCTGCCGACCGGCTGTGGCTGAGCCCCTTCCACGGGCGCGAGTCGCTGGCCATCCACTTCTCCTGGCGCAACGACTGGGAGGCGGTGCGGGCGGTGCTTCCGCGCCTGGAAGAGGCGCTCGCTCCGTACCGCGCGCGCCCGCACTGGGGCAAGCTCTTCACGTATCCGCGCGAGTACCTGGAGCAGGTCTACGGAGCGTCGATGCATCGCTTCCGCGACGCCGCCCGGTCGCTCGACCCGCGGGGCCGGTTCCGCAACGCGTTCCTGGACCGCTGGGTATTCGACGGCTGAGCCGACCGTTCGGCCGCGTTACGCAGAGGGTCTGCCGGCACGCAGCGCGTTCTCGATCCACGGCCACATGATCGAGCCGTAGAACCGGTGACCCTCCGGTCCGTACTCGTGCTCGTAGTGATCGCCACACCCGGCGACCCCGTAGATGGCGCGAAGCCGCGACACGGCGTGGTCGACCTCCGTTACCGGGTGCAGCGCGTCATGCAGGCCGTTGACGGTCAGGAGCATCCGCGGGGCGATCAGACCCGCGACGTCCCAGTACTCGCCGAAGGTGAGCATCCCCGGGACCACGTTGCAGGGGCAGTGGCGCATGGTCCCGCGCGGACTGATGTAGTTGTTGAACGCGCAGCAGGGTACCGCCACGCCGATGCGCTCGTCGCACGCCGCGGCATGGAGCGTGGCCATTCCGCCGCCGGAATTGCCGAGCATGAGCACGCTGCCGTCGGCCACCTCGGGTAGCGTGAGAGCCCAGTCGATCAGGCGCATCAGGTCCCAGACCCGCTCGCCGATCAAGGTACGCCCCGCAAGCGCGACCTGCCATGCGTGGCACCGGCAGTCGCGGCCGACCTTGCCGGCGACGTCCCGTATGCGATAGCTCGACGGATTGTTCCCCATGCCACGCGTCGCCGGTGCTATGGCCAGGAAGCCCCGCTTCGCCGCCTGCACGGCGACGTCCTGATCCGTACGCTCGATCTTCTTCCTGGCCGCGATGGTGTCCCAGACGCCGGCGTACTCGTCTCCGTTCTCGTGGCCGTGCGGAGTCAGGGCGAGGGGGAACGGGCCCGCCCCGGCCGGCGTCAGGATCCAGAACCGCACCCATACGTCCGGCTCTGTCTGTATTCGTCCTGTTCCCCTGGTGAATCCATCGAGTTGCTCCATGCTCGGGCTCAGCTCGACCGACACGGCTTCTTGTCCGGCCGCGTCGGCGATGCTCTCGAGGCCGAACAGCTCCACGAGCCTGGATCTCGCCGTTCGCTGCCATTCCTCGAAGTCGGCCGGATTCCGGGCACGGCATGCGTGCGCGCGGCGCTCCTCTCCGTACAACCGAGACAGATACGCTCGTACCTCGCCGGGATGCTCTTCACTCCAACTCGTCCGCTGCGGTGGGCCGGTCATCGGCACGATGATATAGAGTCCGAGGATGGATATCCGCCAGGAGATGACGTTCGACGGCAGGAGTTATCCCGGATGGGCCTGGCCCGTCGCGGCTGATGGAGTCGAGGTCGTGCCCGGCGGAGCAGTCCTGCGCTCCACGGGTGACGAAGCAGTATCGGTGGGGGCCGCGGATGTCCATACCTGGAACGGCGACGCCATCGAGATCACGTTTCGGCCGAAACGCGATGCGCGCGGCACGCTGGAGTTCGGGTACTTCGGCGGGGCGGAGCGCGCCGTCGCGGTGGTGGACTTCGCCGCGTCGACGCTCGCCCTGTGGACCAGCGACTGGCGCCTTGGTCAGCCGGTCGCCACGGTCAGGATCGACATCGCCGCGGATCGGGACCACGTGCTGCGCCTGCGCAAGACCGACGGCGGCGGCAACCTGATCGGGTTGTCCGACCTGGAGCTGTTCTGGGACGGGCGGAACGTGATCCGTGAACCGGATCAGGACGTGCTTCCCGAGATGGGGGTGCGCTTGGCGGTGTGCAACCAGACGATCCTGGCGCGCCGCTTCGTGCTCTACGGAGAGCAGCCACCCGTACCGGAGTACCTCCACGTCGGCGGCTACCAGATGCTCAACCAGCCTTCCATCGAAAGGAACCTGGAGGCCACCTGCCGGGGAGCGCGGCAGGCGGCCGACCTTGGGATCCAGCTTCTGGTGACTCCGGAGACGAGCCTGACCGGCCTGTTCGCCGAGCACGAGGTGACGCAGAGTCCCGAGCCCGTCAAGGAGGCCGAGGACACCCTGCGGAGGTTCCTTTCCGCGCTTCCCGACGCCCCGTTTCTGGTGGTGGGGCTGCCCGTCTGGGAACGGGATCCGGAGCACCCCGACCGCGTGGTTCGCTACAACGTGTCGCGCGTCTACGACCCCGACGGAGGGATTCTCGCCGACTGCCCCAAGGTCCACTCCTGCGAGGTCGATTTCTGGCACGGTCAGAGCCTGAACGAGTTCGACGTGCACGGCGTGCCCGTCAGCCTCCACGTCTGTCACGACGCGCGCTACCCGGATACCTGGACGCTGCCGGTCATGTTTGGCGCTCGCCTGGTGCTCCATCCGTCAAACGGCGGCAAGCAGCGGGGCAGCGTGGATGGCCTGGAGCGCATGGCCCACGCGGCCGTGACCTCCAGTCATGCCTTCTATCTCCACGTCAACGGTGGTGGCGGCAGCTACCTGGTGAGCCCCCACAAGTACGACAACCTGCTCGACACGAGCCTGGAGTCCAGGCGCGACAACCCGGCGTTCCCGATGGTCGGCGAGCCGGTCGAGTGCCTGCTGCACGCCAAGGTGCGCATCCACGACGCGTTCGGGTACTGGCCGGTCCGTTCCTTCCGGGTATCCGAGGAATCCGCTCGAGCCTACGTCGACCTGTACCGGGCGCGCGGCGGATCGCGGGCAACCTCGGCCGACCCATGACCAGAAAACCGCCGTGATCTTCGGAGAGGATCTGCGCCTGAGCAGGCGGGGGCTGCTGGCCCGGCCAGCCGAGTCGCTGCTGCTCGCGGTGGCCGTCGCGCTGGCTGTGGCGGCGACCGTGGCCGGCGTCACGTTGGCAACAACGGCGGCGACCATCTCTGAGCGACTGCTGTCATCGACCCGGTACCGCGAGATCGCCGTCACCACGACGCCCTTGAACGCCGAACGTCGCATGGAGTGAACCTGCTCGGCGCCCTGCCTTTGGCGACTGACTGCGCAAGCATCCTCAGCCTGATGACGGTCGAGGTGCTGAGCCGTTCGCGCCAGATCGCGCTGTCCCGCACTTTCGGGGCTGCGAAAGCGGTGATCGTGCGCGAATTCCTCTCCCGATCGCTGCTCATGATGCCGGTCTTCTCCGCCCTGTCGGCACCGATCCCTGAAGGGATCCGCGACTAGCCCGACGGATGCTCAGTCCTTGACGCAGGTTGAATGCCGTGAATACCATTACACGTAATTCACTGATGACAAGAAGGTATGTTGATGGATAAGGACAGCACGAAAGCCGAATCACCTGATAAGGCGCGCGGGAAGCGCACCCGTGTCTTCAAGGTCGACGTGGACCGGATTGCCGAAGAGCTTGAGGAGGCCGGCGTCACCGGTCTCCACAAGAGCACGCTCGCCGCGATGTTCGAGGACCTCGACCAGACGGTCGAATCGGTTCGCGGCAAGCGGTCGAACGTCGTGATGGTCAGAGTCAGCCAGGACAGCCTGGACCGGCTCGACGACCTGGTCGAGTGCGGTCTGACCCGCAGCCGTTCGGAGGCCGCCGCTTTCCTCATCACGGAGGGGGTCAAGGCTCGCAGCGACCTCTTCGACAAGATCGCCGATCAGACGCGTGTGATCCGTAACGCGAAGGAACGTCTGAGAGAGCTCCTCAAGGACGAGGAGCTCCCACGGAAGCACGGTGACGCGACGGTGATCATCGCGGACGCCGACCAGGTCAAGTGATCCTGCGCGAGGACCTGCGCATGAGCGTGCGCGCGCTGCTCGGCCGGCCGGCCGAGTCGCTTCTGCTGTCGCTCGGCGTGGCGCTGGCGGTTGGGGCCACGGCGGCCGGCGTCACGCTGGCCGGCACCACGCGGGCGCACTCCGAGGCGCTGCTGGCGTCACCCCGCTACCGCGAGATCGTCGTATCGACGCGCGCCGAGACGTCCACGATGGCGTTGCCGGCACGGATGCGCGGCCCTGCGGACCTGGTCCTCGGTGTCGACGACCTGGAACGCGCTCGATCGGTGGCCCCGTCAATCCAGCACGCCTACCTGTCCAACCCGACCGGGTTCCTGCTGGGCGAAATCCCGCTTCCCAGCGGCTTGGCGAAGTCAGCGGCCGGCGCAGCGGGAGCGCCGGCGGCTTCCGCCCGGACGGCCGGCACGGCTGGTTCGGTGCAGGTATTCGTCATGCCGGCCGCGTCTGCGACGTCCGGGCCGGCCGATGCGACGAAGCTCGGTTCGGTGTCGCAGGCCGAATCGGCGGGTGCCGCCATCGACGTTGCCGGTACGGCTCTCACGGCGGACACGGGGACGAAGGAACTGCCGGCCGTGTCGGACGACGGCGTGAAGCAGCTCCTGTCGGCCAAGGATCTGGCCGGCTTCTCCCCGTCGCTGGTGTCCGCACCCGACGGCCCGCAGCCGCAACTGGAGTACCTGCACGGGATGGAAGTCACGCCCGAGTTCTTCGCCGCGCGGGGCCTCACCGCCGCTGCCGGCAGCCTGTTCGCGGATGCAGACGTGAGGCGGGGCGAACCCGTCCTCGTGCTGGGCTCGCAGCTCGGCGCCACCCTGTTCGAGGACGGGTCGGCCTTGGACCGGCAGGTGCTGTCGATGAACCGTCTCTACCGGATCGTCGGCGTCCTCGCTCCAACCGGCACGGAGGTGGATGAGCACGCGTTCGCGCCGGCGCCGCAGGCCGCGGACAGAATCAAGGAGTTCGCCATCAAGACTGCGGGCACGAACACCAGCCTGCGGTTCACCGTCACGGACCCGGCGCACCTGGACGAGGCGCGCGCGCAGCTTGCCGGTCACTTCGCGGCCGGCTACGGAGAGGGCGCCGTGTCGATCGGCATCCCGCGCGCGGAGGCCCAGTCGACGGCCGACCGCTACCGGCGCCTGGTCACTATCATCCTCTTTCTGGCGCTGTCGGCGCTGACGATCGCGGCGGTCAACATGACCAACATCTTCTACGGCCGCGCCGTCCGCAGGCAGCGCTCGGCGGGCATTCTCAAGGCCGTGGGCGCCAGCATGCCGCAGGTGTTCGCCGTCTTCTTCCTGGAGGCGCTCATCGTCGGTGCGGTCGGCGGAGCGGCCGGTCTGGGGCTGGCGGCGCTGCTGTCGCGCCTGATCGAGCAGACGATCGGCTTCGGCGCGCTGCATGCCGGACTGGTCATCGGCGGCGTGGCCGCCGCGTGGACGCTGGTCGCCGCCTGCAACGTGCTGCCGGCCGCCGCTGCGGCACGGATACCGGCCGCGGACGCGATCCGCTACGAGTAGGCCCCGGCCATGCGGACGCTCCGGTCGGTCCTCGGCAGCCTGGCGCGCTCGCCGTTCAAGTCGTCCATCACGCTGGCGACGGTCGGGCTGGGCGTGGGCGTCCTGATCTTCGCGCTGTCGATCTCGACCGCCTTCAACCGGCTGATCGCGGAGAACCTGGAACGGAACGGGCGCGTGGTCATGGTCGCCAATGCGCGGTGGGACGAGGCAGGGGCACTGGAGTCCGTCAAGCCGTTCCAGTTCGACGGGCGTGCGCCCGACGCGCTCCTGCACGGCGTGGTGGGCGCACGGGCGGCGAGCCCGGTGACGGCGACGAGTTGGACGGACTTCGACACGCAACAGGGCACGTACCAGATCCGGAGCGTGCTGGGGGTAGGCGAGTCCTACCTGGACGTGATGGGGCTCGATCTGGTGATCGGTTCACCGATCACCGCGGCGGCGATGGCGGCCGGGGAACGCCACGCGCTCCTCAGCGCCACGCTGGCCGAGATCCTGTTCGGCTCGCCGGTCGAGGCGGTCGGTCAGACCGTCCGGCCGCCGATGCCCGACGTCTCGATTCAGGGAGGAGAGGAGCTCCAGGGCGCCGTCGTCGCCATGCTGCGCGACCTCCTGTCGCCACCGATCACGGTGGGCGGCGTGTTCGCCGACCCGAGCGAGCTGCAGCGCCGCGCCTACGGGATCGCCGACATGCTGGTGCCGGCGACCGCGACGGTGCCCGGCCAGGCCGTGGACTTCATGGAGGGATTCCTGATGTCGCACATCGCGCTGCTCGTGGACGGGAGTGGGCTCGACACGATCGAGAGCCAGGCGCGCGCCGCGCTGGCGCAGCAGTACGGCGATGACGTGGCCGTGGTGGTGTGGGAAGGGCAGCCGAGCGGCGGCAGCGCCGACCTGGAGGAGGCGCGCTCGACCGTGCGGACCTTCTCGCTGGTGGTGAACCTGCTGGGTTTCGTGCTGCTGGTCACCGGCTGCGTGGGGATCCTCAGCATCATGCTGGTGGAGGTGCTGGGCCGCACCCGCCAGATCGCCATCGCGCGCGCGTTCGGGGCCACGAAGGGCGCGATGCTCCGCGAGTTCGTGGCCCGATCGCTCATCATGGTCGGCCTCGCAGCGGTGATCGGCGTCGCCCTGAGCCTGTTCCTGTCCGATCCGCTCACCGACTTGGTGGTGCCGATCTTCCGCGGCGTGACCCAGGCCGATCTGGGCGGCAGCGTGATCTCGCCGGCGGCCATGCTGCTCGGGATTGCGGCCGCGCTTGGCGTGGGCGGCCTGATGGGAGTCCTGCCGGTGTTCTCGGCCCTGGCGACGCCGATCGCCGAAGGGATCCGCGACTGACGGCGGCGGCCGTACGGCTCGCGCGCCGCCGTTCGGCTTATGGGAGCGGCGGGGCGTGCTGGAGCACGTGGGTTGTCAGCGATGGGATGCCGGCGACCCAGACGACCGGCGGTAGTTGACCCGGCGGGCTCCAGAGGTAGCCCAGCCGGTGCAATTCCTCGCGGGCTTCCAGCCGGCCGGCGGCGTCGGCTTTGGTCGCGGCGAGCGCGGCGTCGACGTCGTGATCGGAAGCGGTGGAGTCGGCACCTGCCTGGAAGAGCGGAGCCATCGCCACGGCCGCCGGCAGCAGGCCGCGGGTCTCCAGTTCCCGATAGCGGACCTCGTAGTAGTCCGCAACCCTGGCGGCCACGTCGGGCCGTGCTGTGTCCACGTGAGCGGTGGTCAGCCGCGTTGTGCCTGTGGCCAGGCGCTGCTGCCACAGGGCGCGGCCCCAAACCTGGATGAAGTAGGGGTAGCGCTGACTGTCCTTGACCACCGCATCGATCGCGTCGGCGACGATGTCCACGCCGTGGACCGCCAGCGGCTCGACCAGGGCGGCGCGGGCGGCCGCGTCACTCAGCAGGCCGATTCCCAGCCGGCCTTCGTCCAGCCGGCTCCAGAACGACACGTTCATGGCGCCGAGATGCGCCGCCAAGCCCGGCGTGCCGGCCAGCACCAGCAGGAACGGCGCGTCGGCGCGCACCTGTTGACCGGCGTTGAGCAGGGTTCTGCCAACCTCGAGGTCCAGCGTGTGCGCCTCGTCAAGCAGCACCGCAAGCGGTTTCCTGCGGCACCGGGCGGTCAATCTCGCTCGCAGGTTCCTCACGCCCCCTGACGGCGGCGCCCATTCGACCGAGCCGACCGCCGCGACGCCCACCTTCCGCGGCAGCAGCTTCGCGAGCCCCGACGGCGGCGACAGGACGTCGATCAAGGCGTCGCGGGTCGGGATGTCGTTCGGGGTCAGGCTCACCACGTCCACGTCTGCGTCGTGGTCGCCGCAGGCGCGCTCGAACCAGTTGAGCAGCACGGTCTTGCCGTTGCCGCGCGGCCCGGTCAGGACGACGTCATGCGGCGGCGACGCCCCGCCGAGCAGGTCCGCCAAGCACCCGGTCAACACCGCCTGCTCCCGCTCGCGCCCGGTGAGCGCCGGCGGCATGGCTCCCGTGCCGGGAGTGAACAGGCGTTGCTGCGCGGCCTCCATGTCGACGGACGAAAACGTACATCAGACTTCGTACCGGCTCCAACCGTAGTTGTGGAGAATGCCGGCGCACACGTCACATCCCGGGCGCGGTGGACGGAGGGGTTTGACCGCCTGCCACGACATGCGCGATGACTACCTGCAGGATGGCGATGAAGATCACCGCGGTTCGCGTGCTGCACATCGACCGCTACCTGTACGCCCTCGTCGACACCGACGCCGGGATCACCGGTTTGGGCGAGTCGGGCACCTGGGGCTATCTGGAGGCGTCCGGGGCGGTCATCGAGCGCTGGCGGGAGTACCTGGTCGGGCAGGATCCGCTCCGCATCGAGCACCACTGGCAGTACCTGTATCGATCCATGCACTTCCGCGGGGCGGCGGTCATGGGAGCCCTGAGCGCCATCGACATCGCGCTGTGGGACATCGCCGGCAAGCACTTCGGCGTGCCCGTGCACCAGTTGCTCGGCGGGCGCTGCCGCGACCGTACGCGGGTCTACTACCACGTGTTCGGAGAGACGAGGGAGGAGCTGGTCCGTGCCTGCGTCGCCGCCAAGGAGCGCGGCTTCACGGCGGTCGGGCACCTGTCGCCCTTCTACGACGAGCCGCGGGAGAAGCCGTACGCGCCGGGGACGCACGCCGCCAAGATGGCGGACGCCATCGAGACCGTCGCCCGCTGCCGGGAGGCGGTGGGCAACGAGGTCGACCTCTGTGTCGAGATCCACCGCCGTCTCACGCCTTCGGAGGCGGTGGTGTTCGCCGACGCCATCGAGGGCTACCACCCGATTTTCTACGAGGACCCGGTGACGCCCGACAACCTGGACGAGATGGTCGAGGTGGCCCGCCGCGTGAACATCCCCATCGCCACCGGCGAGCGGCTGCACAGCATCTGGGAGTTCCAGGCACTGCTGCAGCGCGGCGCGGTGCAGTTCGCGCGGGTGGACGTCTGCATGGTCGGCGGCATCAGCCACGCCCGCAAGATCGCCGCGCTGGCCGAGGCGTTCCACGTGCAGGTGGTGCCGCACAATCCGCTGAGCCCGGTCAGCACCGCCGTGTGCGTGCAGCTTGCCGCCTCGATCCCGAACTTCGCGATCCAGGAGCTGCCCACCAGCGAGGAGAAGTCTCCCAAGCGCGACATCGTCACGCAGCCGCTCACGGTCCGCGACGGCTACCTGCTGGTTCCCGACGGACCCGGCATCGGCATCGATCTGGCGCCAAGCGCCGAGCGGATTCCGCCGCGCCCGCGCCCGTTCGTGACGCGCTTGCACGAGGACGGATCGGTCGTGGACGATTGAGGACACCATGGACACCCGCAACACCAACGAGCGCACTGAGATCGCCGACGCACGGCGGCCGGCCGTCGACGACTGGAGCGCCCTGACCACCGGCGAGCGCGTCCGCTACCTGGAGCTGGAGGGATACCTGGTCCTGCCCGATCTCCTGACGGCCGAGCAGATCGGCGCCATCGGCGCGGAGGTGGCCGAGCTGCCGCTTACGGAGACGGACTACTCGCCGCACAAGAAGGCGGCTGACGACCTGCTCGGCCACGATCTGCCAGCGACGCTTGCGACGATCGCGCTGCCGGCCACGACCGCGTTCCTGGAGCGGCTGTTCGGGGACGAGGTGCTGTTCACCTCCATCGCCTATCAGCTCTGCGAGCCCGGCCATCCCGGCATCGCCATCCACACCGACGCCCAGCCGTACGGCTCGCGCATCTTCGGCAGCCTGGCCAGCTCGCCGGTGCTGATGCGGGTGCTCTACTACCTGGACGACCTGACACCGGAGTGCTCGCCGTTCAAGGTGGTGCCGCGCTCGCACCTGTCCGTGCACTACGACGCCAACCCCTACAACCGCTTCCTCCGCCACGAGGAGGAGGTGATGGTGACCTGCAGGGCCGGCTCCGCCGTGGTCATCAACCAGAAGGTCTTTCACGGCAACTTCCCCAACTTCTCCGACCGCGACCGGCGCATGCTGGCGATCGCCTACCGGCCGGCCTGGGCCGGACCTGTGGCGGAGGTCGACCCGTGGAACGAGGCACAACTCGCCCCGTTGCCGCCGGCGGCGCGCCGCTTCTTCCAGGACCCCAACACCCGCCGCATCGACTACGACGTCCCCAACCGGCCCGACGACCTGGACCGCAGCAGCGCCGGCATCGCACCTTCTCGCTGGAGCGCGATCGAGTAGCGCAGTCGCCTCCCCGGTTCGGCACTTCGCAGCGCACGGGGATCGATGGGAAGCGGCGTGGGGAGTCGGTATGCTGCGCGCCGTGGAACACGGCATTCGCGGCATCATTCCGCCGGTTACGACTCCGTTCGACCAGAACGGCAATCTCGACGAGCGGGCTTTGGCCGGGCAGTGCCGGTGGCTGCTCGACCGCGGCGCGCACGCGCTGACCGTCGCCGGCTCCACCGGCGAGGGGCACACCCTGAGCGGGGAGGAGGTGCGGCGGGCGGCCGCGGCAGCCATGGAGGCGGCCGACGGCAGGGCACCCGTGATCGCCGGCGTCATCGCCAACAGCACTCGGGACGCGGTGCGCCGCGCCGCCGCCCTCACCGACCTGGGTGTAGCCGCACTGCAGGTCACCCCCGTGCACTACCTGTTTCGCCCCGACGACGACG
Organism: Spirochaetaceae bacterium; assembly: GCA_028820215.1. The sequence goes on from JAPPKD010000063.1 coordinate 22,152, forward strand.
CGATGCTGGAGTTCTTCCGCGCCGCCACGGAGCAGTCGGGACTGCCGGTGATCATCTACAACGTCGTGCCGTGGAGCTACCTGGCGCCGGACCTGCTGTGCCGCATCCTGCGCGAGGTTCCGGGCGTGATCGGCGTGAAGCAGAGCGCCGGCGACCTGAAGCTGCTCGCCGATCTGCTGCGCGAGGCGCCGGCGGAGAGCCTGATACTGAGCGCGGTCGACGCCATGCTGTACCCGTCGTTCGCGCTCGGCGCGCACGGCGCGGTGGCGGCGATTCTCAGCGCGGCGCCGGCCGCCTGCGTCGCGCTCTGGGACGCGGTCGCGAGCGGCGACCATCGCCGCGCCCTCGACCTGCACGGCCGGCTCCTGTCGCTGTGGAACGCCCTTGACGGCGACAACCTTCCGGCGTGTGTGAAGCACGCCCAGAGTCTCCAGGGATGCCCCGCCGGCCTGCCGCGGGCGCCGATGCCGGCGGCGGACGCGGCGCAGCAGCAGGCGATCGCCGCCGCCTTGGCAGCGCTCGACAGCACCGGGTAGCAGGCGCCGCCCGGAGGGCCTCGCCGCGGATCGTTTCATCAATTAAGATGTCATATATTGGTCGCTATCACTATTAGAGAACATTTTCTGGAACTATGAAAAGATCGCGCTCGCAGCGGGCCTTGCCGTTGAGCGTGCGCCGCGCCCTGCGGAAGCTGGGCTTGGACCTCTCCGCGGCTCGAAGACGAAGACGGATATCGGCAGCGCTCATGGCCGAGCGCGCCTTCATCAGCCGCTCGACGCTCGTGCGAGTGGAGAAGGGCGATCCCGGCGTGTCGATGGGCATCTACGCCTCGGTGCTCTTCGTGCTGGGGATAGCGGACCGGCTCGGTGACATCGCGGACGCAGCCCGGGACCCGGTCGGGCTGAGCCTGGAAGAAGAGCGGCTGCCGCGCCGCATCCGTGGGGCGCGGCAGCCATCCTCGGGGGCCGGCGATGGAACGTGAGCTCCTGGTCTTCATCGAGCTGGCCGGTGAGACCGTTCGCGTCGGAACGCTCTGGGCGCGGGCGCGCGGGGCCCGGCAGACCGCCTCCTTCGAGTACGACCGGTCGTGGTTGGCGCGCGGAGATGCCTTCGGCATCGATCCGGTCCTGCCGCCGGCACGCGGGCCGTTCCACACGGACCGGCCCCTGTTCAACGCTTTCACCGACCCCGCACCGGATCGCTGGGGCCAGACCCTCCTGCGGCGCAACGAACGGCGGATGGCGCAGGCGGAGGGGCGCCAGCCGAGAACGCTGCAGGCGATCGACATCCTGACGCTGGTCGACGACGAGACGCGGCTCGGCGCGCTCCGCTTCAAGGAATCCGGCGGCGGGATTCCGCAGCTCGGTTCGGCGTGACGACGGACCAGATCGACCGCATGTCCAGCGCGTTCGAGCACGAGGACCTGAGGGCGGCGAGCCGGTAGCCGGCCATCATCCCGTTTGCCCGTGGCCGGGGCGCGTGGTATGCGTCCCCCATGCATTCGTTCACCCAACACGACGTCCCCGACGGCGCCGCCGCCGTTCACTGGTTCGAGCAGAGCAGCTTCGCGATCCGCGATGCCGCCGGCACGCTGACCCTGGTCGACCCGTACGCGCCCCACGATCGCCCGGCCGACCGGTTCATCCACGCAGAGCCTCCCATGGATGAAACCGAGTGGCCGGCGCGCTTCGTGCTCCTGACCCATGCGCACGGCGACCACACCGACCCCGAGACCTTGGGAAGATTGCACGCTGCCACGCCGGACGCCCGCTACGTGGGCTCACGCGAGTCCATCGGCCAGATCGTCGAAGGGACATCCATCGGGCCGGCGCAATGCACGGCGGTCACCGCAGGAGACCGCGTGCAGATCGGCACCATGGCGGTGACCGTCGTCTACGCGAAGCCGCCGGGCGGCGATCCGGCTGCCGGCATCGACCCGCCGGACACGCCTCACCTTGGCTACGTGGTCGAGGCCGGCCGGCACCGGCTCTACTTCACCGGCGATCCGATCAACACCTTCGCCGAGCACGAGTCTCTGACGGCGCCGGTCGCGGCGCTGGAGCCGACCGTGGCGTTCCTGACCAACCACCCGACGGAGGGCGAGTTCCCGTACTTCGACGGCTGCGTGCGCATGGCCACGCGGTGCCGGGTCGGCATCGCCTGTCCCGCGCACTATGCGTGCTTCGTCGCGCGCGACTACGACCCGGCCGAATGGGCGGCCGCTTTCGCGGACGACGGACCGCCCACCCGCATCATCCCGCGCAACTCGCACGTCGTGTTCGAAGGGTGACCGCGCAGGCGGGGCTGGTGGAGGCAGCGCTGGCGGACGGGCGGTTGCGCCTGCCGTCTCCCGCCGCTCCCAGCTTCGTCGACCTGGTGAACGCCTTGCACCGCGGCGCCGGCGTACCGGTCGCGTCCACGCCGCACGGCGACACGCTCACGGCGCACCTGTTTGACCGCGATCACCTGGTGATCGCGCTGGTGGATGGCATGGGCATGGGCGCGCTCGACGAGCCGGCGTACGCCGACCTCCGCGGGCGCGTGCGCATGGAACTCGACTCCGTGTTTCCGGCCACGACGGCCTGCGCGATCACCACGGTCGCGACCGGCCTCTGGCCCGGACGCCACGGTGTCCCGGGATGGTACGGCTATCTGCAGGAACGGGATCTGTCCGTGACGGTGCTGCGGTACACCGAACGTCACACCGGTCGCGCGCTCAAGCGATTCGGCGTGGAACTGGGAGAGCTCTGGCCCGAGCCGTCCCGCTTCGCGGAGGCGACCGGGGACATGGAGATCCACATGCCATGGCGCTACGTGCTCAGCACCTTCAACCGCTACCTGAGCGGGCGCCGTGCGCGCGGCTACCGTTCGCTGCGGCAGGCCGCGCGCCGGATCCGGCGCCGCTCACGGCGGCTGCAGCGCCGCGGCACGCGCGCCGTAACCTTCTGGTACATCCCACACTACGACACCCTGTGCCACGATCACGGCGTCGCCAGCACACAGGCCCGCGGCCTCTTGGGGGACCTGCAGGGCATGCTGCTGGAGTTGGCATCGGAGTTGCCTGAAGAGGCGCGCATGGCGCTGACGGCCGATCACGGCCTGATCGACCTGAACCGGGGCCAGAAGGTGGCGATCTTCGACGGCGACCCGCTGCTCGACTGCCTGCGCGCCGTGCCGAGCGGGGAAGGGCGCACGCCCCACTTCCACGTCCGGCCGGGCCGGGGCCCGGAGCTGGTCGAGCGCCTGGTCGACCGGTGCGGCGGACGGATGGCAGTGCTCAGCCTGGACGAAGCGGAGGAGATGCGCCTGTTCGGGCCGGAGGCGCTGAGCGATCAGGCGCGGCGGCGCTTTGGCGACTACGTCGGCGTGACGCTGGAGCCCCTCAGCGTTGGCCACTACGAATCCGAGGACTCCTTCGGGCTGAAGAACGTCGGCATCCACGGCGGCATGAGCCCCGACGAGGTGCGCATTCCCCTGGTCGTGTTGTGATGCATACCTCGTCAAGCGACCGGACGTGAGACATCTGCACAGGTTCGCGGGCAATCCCCTCGACCGTGGCGAGCAGGAGCGCCGGGACGAGGCGTGGATCGAAGCCGCTGCCCGCGACGGTGCCAGCAGGTTCCTGCCGTTCCGGAAGCTCGACGTCCTGGTGGCCGATGTCCCGCAGCCGCGGCTTGGCTGGCTATGCGCCGATCAGCTCCGGTCGCTGGCGCCGGACGCCCGGCCTCTGCTGCTGGGCCTTCTGGAGGAAGTCGCGCACTTCGCCGTGGACCTGTCCGGCTGCGACACTGCCGTCGCCTGGGCGGAAGGGCAGGACCCGCCCTGGCGCTTCGAGGACTGCCGCGCGGCGGGGACGGTGCTGGCGTCCGCGGAAACCGGCATCCTGGCCCACGCCAGATCCCAGCTCGACTGGCATGCCCGCCACGGCTTCTGCTCGGTGTGCGGCCACCGCACCGACAGCAAGCGCGGCGGCCAGGTGCGCGAGTGCCCGTCCTGCAACGCCCAGCACTTCCCGCGCACGGATCCGGTGGTGATCACCGTGGTCGGAGACTCCGCCACCGACCGCTGCCTGCTCGGCCAGTCGCGCGGGCGCCTGTCGCGCCTGCGCATGTACTCCGCGCTCGCCGGGTTCGTCGATCAGGGCGAATCGATCGAGGAGGCGGTGGCCCGCGAGGTGATGGAGGAAGCCGGAGTCGCCGTGCGGAACATCCGCTACCACTCCTCACAACCGTGGCCGTTCCCGTGCTCGCTGATGATCGGCTGCCTTGCCGAGGCGGCCACCACGACGATCCGCAAGGACGACGAGGAGATGTCCGATGTCCGCTGGTTCGACCGGCGGGAGGTGCTGCTGGCGCTGGAGGAGCAGAGCGAGCGGCTGACCGTTCCCGGCCCCATCGCGATCGCCCACCACCTCATCAAGGCATGGGCTACCCGCGAGCTGCTCTGAGCCGGGCCTGCTGGCAGCGCCGCAGAGAACGTACGTATGATGAGCCATGGCCGAGAGAAGCGCCGATTGGTTCCGTCAGGCCCGGCGCGATCTGGACAGCGCGCGGGCGCAGGTGGCTGCCGGCTTTTTCGAATGGGCCTGCTTCATCTCCCAACAGGCGAGCGAGAAGGCCCTGAAGGCGGCGCTCCAGAAGCTCGGCGCCGAGGCGTGGGGGCACTCGATCGTCGATCTGCTGAGAACGCTGCGAGAGCAGGTGGACGTCCCTGACGAGCTGCATGCATCGGCCGTCAACCTCGACCGCTACTATATCCCCGCCCGATACCCCAACGGCTGGGCCGCGGGGAGCCCCGCCGACTATTTCACCGAAGAGGACGCCAATGCCGCGATCGGTCATTCGCAAGCAATCCTTCGGTTCTGTGAAGGTGTTCTGGCTGGACCGGAACCTGCTGAAGAGCCGGATCAGGCAGGCGGCGAGGAACCTGAGCCGCCGGCATGAGGAGGTGGTGCAGGTCGTGCTGTTCGGATCGGTCGCTTCCGGCCGCGCCGTCCCGTCGAGCGACGCCGACATCCTCGTGGTGGTGAGGGACTCCGAGACCCCGCTTCTCGACCGGGCCGCCCTGTACCGGGACTACTTCACCGACATCGGAGTGGGAGTCGACCTCTTCGTGTACACCCGGAAAGAGATTTCCGACGGCAGCATTCCCGTAGCCGCCGCGGCGCTCCGGACCGGAATCGAGTTGTAGCCGGCCGGACGCCGGTGGCGCTACGAACGCGGCTCCGGCAGGCGGTAGGCCGCAATCGCATTCTCACGGAATACGCGTGCCTCCGCCTCGGCGCCGTGCCGTTCGACGTACGTGTGCGCGAGCGCGAACACCGTCGCGTACGGGCCGCCCCTGCGGCAGACCGGCCAGTTGCTGGCGTACAGCAGCCGTTCGGCGCCGAAGCGCTCCCAGAGGGCGTCCAGCGTGGGCTCGTAGAAACGCACGTCGGCCGGCGACGGCTTGGTGACGGCGTTCTCCACCAGGCCGGAGATCTTGCAGTACACGTGCGGCGCGCGGGCGAGCACGGCCATGCCCTCGCACCAGGCGGGGTCGGGCGCCGACCCGTCGATGGCCACCTGTCCCACGTGGTCGATCACCAGGTGCGTCTCCGGGACCGCGTCGCACAGATCGATCAGCGCCGGAAGCTCCGGCGCTCCCGGCACGACGTCCAGAGCGAGCTCGCGGGCGGCCAGCTCGCGCGCGGTGTCCACCAGCATCGCGCGGCCGCGGCCGGTGATCGCGTCGTTGCCCAGGCGGATCCCGCGGAACAGCGGATGCGCCCTGAAGCGGTCGAGATGTCCGCGGAAGTCGGCATCGTCGTTGCGCAGGTTGCCCACGAAACCGGCGATCGCGGTGTGCCCGGTGAGCTCAGCGTCGTCGGCGAGGTCCAGAATCCACTGGTTGTCCTCCAGCCAGGAGCTGGCCTCGACGACGACCGTGTGGGTCACTCCGTGACCGGCGGCGACTTCCAGGAAGTGCTCGGGAAGGGTGGTGCGATACAGGTCGGGGTTGTCCGAGGGCGGCCAGGGCACGCCCTGCGGGCGATGGGGATCGAAGAAGTGGGTATGGGTGTCGATGATCTGATCCATGCGCGGACGATGCGCGACGCGCGGCGGCGCTGACAACCCGCCGGACGGGCGACTTTCCGACGCGGCGCGCCTCGGTCATGATCGGCGCTGAGGAGCACTCTCGCATGCTGAAGATCCCGGATTCCGGCGCGCTCGACTTCCTGGCGGTGGGGGCACTGGTCCACCGCCTGGATCCCGGCGTCATCCCGTTCCCGCACGCGTCGGAGCTGTCCGTCCACGTCTCCGGCGGCGAGTACAACTGCGCGGCCAACCTCGCCTCCTGCTTCGGCATGCGCACCGGCGTGGCGGCCGCGATGGTGTCGTATCCGATCGGGGACATGATCGACCGCTCGGTGCGCGCCATGGGCGTGCGGCCCTTCTACAAGCGGTTCGCGCACGACGGCGTGCTCGGCCCGAACATGGCGACCGTGTACAGCGACCGCGGCGCCGGCGTGCGCGCGCCGGAGGTGTTCTACAACCGTGCGAACGAGGCGGCCGCCCGCCTGCGTCCCGGCGACTTCGACTGGTCCGGCATCATGCGGGACGGGGTTCGCTGGCTGCACTCGGGGGGCATCTTCGCGGCCCTCTCGAAGACGACCCCGCAGGTGATCGTGGAGGCGATGCAGGCCGCCAGGGCGGCGGGCGCGGTGGTTTCCTTCGACCTGAACTACCGCGGCAAGCTGTGGCAGGTCGCCGGCGGTGCCGACACCGCGCACGCCACGCTGCGCGAGATCGTCAGCAACGTCGACGTGCTGGTGGGCAACGAGGAGGACCTGCAGGAGGGGCTGGGCATCGAGGGACCGGAGGCAACGGCGGAGTCCAAGCTCGACCCGCGCGCGTTCCTGCAGATGATCGACCGGGTCACCGCGGAGTTCCCGAACATCTCCGTGGTGGCCACCACGCTGCGCGAAGTGCACTCGGCCAACCGCCACGACTGGAGCGCGGTGGCCTGGGTGGATGGCGAGACGGTGACCGCCCCGACGTGCCAGCTCGACGTGTACGACCGGGTGGGCGGGGGAGACGGCTTCGCCGCCGGGTTCTTCTATGGCCTGTTGACCGGCGCGTCCCCGGAGGACGCCCTGCGGCTGGGCTGGGCGCACGGCGCGCTGCTGACGACGTTCCCCGGCGACACGACCATGGCGACGCTCGACCAGGTGCGCACGCTGGCCGGCGGCAGCACGGCGCGCATCGTCCGCTGAGGCGGTCCGCGCGATGGGCTCGGCACAACGCGATCCGGCCACCGCGCTGCAGGCAGGCATCGGCTCCGTGGACATCACCCCCACGGGGCCGATCCGCATGGCCGGCTGGTCCAGCCGCGACCGCGCCTCGGAGGGGGTGAGCCATCCGATCTATGCCAAGGCGCTGGCCCTGCGCGACGCCACCGGCCACACCGGCGTGTGGGTCACCGCGGACATCCTGGGCTACAGCCGCACGATGGCCGACACACTGGAGCGGCGGATTCAGGAACGCTACGGCCTGTCGCACGACCAGGTCATCCTTGGGAGCTCGCACAACCACAGCGGTCCGATGACCGGCGACCTGCTGCACCTCTACTTCGACCTGCAGCCAGCGGAGGAGGATGTCGTCGCCCGCTACACCGCGCAGCTCCTGGAGCGGATCGTCGGCGGCGTCGGCCAGGCGTTGTCTGACTTGGCGCCGGCCGAGCTCAGCATGGGCTTCGGTCTGGCCGGATTCGGCGTCAACCGCCGGCGCGCCCGCGGCGCCGACACGCTTCGGCGCCCGCAGGCGGTCGACCACGACGTCCCCGTGCTGGCCGTGCGGGCCCCGGACGGCGCGCTGCGCGGCATCGTGTTCGGCTACGCCTGCCACACCACGGCCGTGTACGACTACCGAATCAACGGCGATTACGCCGGTTACGCGCAGAGCTCCCTGGAAGCCGTGTTTCCGGGCGCGACGGCCATGTTCGCGGCCGGGTGCGGCGGCGACATCAATCCGCTGCCGCGCTGGCGGGACGGGCTGGGCGAGAGCTGCGGCGCCATGCTGAGCGCCGCGGTGCAGGACGTGCTCGATGGCCGCTACGGCGCCATGACGACGGTGACCGGTCCGCTTGCCACCGGCGCCGACGAGCCGCTGCTGTCGCTTCAGGATCCGCCGGGCCGCGAAGCCCTGCAGGACACGCTGCATCACCTGGGTCCGGACGGCTCGGGAGTGGAGCGGCGCGTCATCGAGCACCAGCTCGCCCTGCTGGAGCGGGACGGTCCGCTGCGCGACCACTGCCCGTATCCCGTCCGCGTCTGGCGGTTCGGCTCCGGGCAGCTCGTGATCGCCTTGGCCGGTGAGCCGGTGGTGGACTACTCGCTGCGGTTCCGCGCCGCCTACGGCTGGAACCGCACCTGGGTGGCCGGCTACAGCCACGTGCTGCTCGCCTACATCCCGTCCGGGAGGGTGCTGGCCGAGGGGGACTACGAGGGCACCACCGGCATGCTGGAGTACGGCCTGCCGGGACCGTTCGCGGGATGGGTAGAGTCGGCCATCGCCCGCTCGGTGGACCTGCTGGTGACGCGGTTGTCCTCCGAGTCGTGAGCGACGCAGCCGGCATGCGTATCCACCTGGAACGGTGCGCGGCGGTCACCGCCACGCCTCACACGACCTGGGTCTTCGCAGTGCTGGGCGACGGCGAAGGCACCGCGACCACGGTCGAGGTCACTTCCGGCCGTACGGAGCAGGTGATGGGCGCGCTGGCCGGCATGGTCGAGACGCTGAGCGGCGCCGATGGGGTCGGCGAGGGACAGGTCGAACGGTTGCTGGGCCTCGCGCGGCACCGGCTCCGGACGGAAGTGGTGCTCGCCACCGCGGTCAGCGCACTGCGTAGCGCCCTGGCTCAGTTGGCGGCCGCCCGTGCCGGCGTGAGCCTGCATCGCTCACTGGGAGCCGAGACCGCCGGTGCCGTCGAGCTCTACGCCAACATCAACCGGGGCCTGCACGCCACGGACCGGACGCCCGGAGCCTTCGAACGCGCCGCAACGCGCGCCGCGCGGGAGGGGTTCGCGACCTTCAAGTGCGCGCCGTTCGACGAGGTGTCACCGGCGATGGCGCCCGACCGGATGCTGCGGTCCGCGGAGCCGGGCATCGAGCGGGTCAGGGCGGTGCGCCGCGCGGTCGGGCCGGACGCACGGGTGCTTGTCGATTGCCACAGCCGCTTCTCGGCGGAGGCGGCGCCCGCCGTCGCGCGCGAGCTCGCGACGCTCGACGTGGGCTGGTTCGAGGAGCCGGTGCAACCGACATCGGCGTCCGCCGACCTGGCCGCGATCGCCGGCGCGGCGCCCTTGCCGGTTGCCGGCGGCGAGAGCGGGTACGGCGTCGAGTTCTTCGACGGCCTCCTGGATCAGCGGGCGGTGACGGTCGTCATGCCGGACGTCAAGTACTGCGGGGGCGTGGCCGAGGCGGTGCGGGCGGGCGGGTCAGCGGTACGGCGGGGCGGGGGAGTCTCGCTGCACAGCCCATCGGGACCGGTGTCGCTGCTGGCCAGCGCTCACGTGACGGCCGCCGTGGACGGCGCCATGCCGCTGGAGCACGCCCTCCACGAGGTCGACTGGCGCGCCGACCTGATCGAGCCGGCTGAGTGGATCGAAGGCGGCCGGCTGCTGCTCCCCTCGTCCGCGGGTCTGGGAGCAGCGCTGAACGAGAAGGTGGTACGGCGACACGGCCGACTCTGGAGGCCGTGACCGGTCTGCGGCCTCAAACCTCGACGCTTGCCGACACGGACAGCGGACCCCACGGATACCAAACGTCTATCCGCGCAATGCCTGCTTGACAGCTTCGGGATTCTCGGAAGCGACTTTCAGCATTGCGCGAGCCGGGCCATCGGGCCGACGTCGCCCTTGTTCCCAATTCTGAAGCGTGGCCACGCTGACACCGATCATGAGGGCGAACTCGGATTGCGACCGCTGTAGCCTCTTGCGAACCGCCTTGATATCCGCCGGCCTGATCTCGAAAACACGTGAAGGCTCCCGATTCCCACGTTTGATGTCGCCCGCTTCCTTGATGCTTGCCACCAATTCACTGAAGTCGTCTTCTCTCATGTCAGCTCTACCGTCGCTCTTCCGGGATCAGGCCGCGCGGAGCGAACCGCAGGACGAGCAGCAGGACCAGGCCCATGACGACCGGGCGCATGTGGGCGGCGCTGTCCAGCAGATGACTCCGCAGCGCGCTCTCCGGTGACAGGGGGGAGGTGGCCAGCTCCATCAGGCGCAGGCCGACGGGCTCGGCCTGGATCCACACGTACCAGATCAGGAATCCGCCGAGCACGGCGCCCCAGTTGTTGCCGGAGCCGCCGACGATCACCATCACCCAGATCAGGAACGTGAAGCGCATCGGCTGGTAGGAGGCGGGCGTGAACTGGCCGTCGAGTGTCGTCAGCATGGCGCCGGCGATGCCGATCACGGCGGAGCCCAGCACGAAGACCTGCAGGTGGCGGGCGGTGACGTCCTTGCCCATGGCGCGGGCGGCCGTCTCGTTGTCGCGGATGGCGCGCATCATCCGGCCCCACGGCGAGCGCAGCGCGGTCTCCGACAGCCACGTCAGAATGACCAGCACCAGCAGGAAGAGGCCCGCGTAGCACAGCTTGACGACGATCGACGACAGCTCCACGTGCGACATGCCGAGCGTCGATGCCCACTCCTGGAACCACGCCGCGTTCTGCAGGTCGATCTCGTACGGGACCGGCCGCGGCAGGCCGTTGACGTTCTTGACGCCGCGCGTCAGCCACTCCTCGTACTTGAGGAAGGCGACGATGATCTCCGAGATGCCCAGGGTGGCGATCGCCAGGTAGTCGGAGCGCAGGCTGAGGCTGATCTTGCAGACCCAGGCCGCCCCGGCGGCGAACGCACCGCCCACCAGCCAGGACAGGACGATGGGAAGGCCGAGCCCGCCCAGGTAGCCGGTGACGGTGGGCTCCACCGCTTCGATGGCCTCCACCGCCGGCGCGAACACCGCGCGGGCCGCCAGGCCGCCGCCGATCAGCAGGCACGCCACCGCCAGCCGCCGGTACAGCGGCGTGCCGAGACGGCGGCGGACGAACAGCACGGCGATCACGGTGAGCGCCGCCAGCCCCAGCGCCACCAGCACGCCGGCGCCGCCGGCGCGCCAGGCGGCGGTCACCGGCGGCATCGACACCAGCACGCCGGCCAGTCCGCCGAGGGCGGCGAAGCCCATGACGCCGGAGTTGAACAGTCCCGCGTAGCCCCACTGGATGTTGACGCCGAGCGTCATGATGGCCGAGATCAGGCACAGGTTGAGGATCGCCAGCGCCAGCGGCCAGCTCTGCACCAGCCCCACCAGGCAGACCATGGCCGCCATGACCGCGAACAGGACGGGCTTGCGCGGGATCCGCGCCATCCACGGGCTCGACGCGCCGCTCATGTCGACTTGCCGCCGAAGATGCCGGTGGGCTTCACGACCAGCACCACGACCAGGATGAAGAACGAGACGGCGAACTTGTAGTCGGTGGAGAGCAACTGGACCAGGCCGTCCGGCCGCCAGTCTTCCGGTCCCAGGTAGGTCAGGAACTTCCGGTACGGGTAGGTCAGAAGCACCTCCGAGAACGCCACCACGAAGCCGCCGGTGATGGCGCCGAGCGGACTGCCCAGGCCGCCGACGATCGCGGCGGCGAAGATCGGCAGCAGCAGCGACAGGTAGACGAACGGCTTGAAGCTCTTGTCCAGGCCGTACAGCGTCCCCGCCACGGCCGCCAGCGCGCCGACGATGATCCAGGTGACCGCCACCACCCGTTCCGGATTGATGCCGGACAGCAGGGCCAGGTCCTCGTTGTCCGAGTAGGCACGCATCGACTTGCCGGTCCGGGTCCTGCCGAGAAACCAGAACAGCCAGAGCACCAGGATGGCCGTGACCGCGACGGTGATCGTCTGCGTAGTCTTGATGGCCAGTCCCTCGCGGAGCCCCGTGGCTTCCTTGAACTGGCGGACGCTGACGACGAACCGCGTCCCGTCGGTGAACACCTGGTCGTCCGGGCCGATCACGAAGCGGATGAGCCCGTTGATCACGAACATGACGCCGACGCTGGCGACCAGCAGAATCACGGGCGCTGCCTTCTTGCGCCGGTAGAATCGGTAGACCCAGCGATCCGTGAGCAGGCACAGGCCGCCGGCGGCCACGATCCCCGCGGGAAGGGCCAGCAGCGCCGTCGGCAGGGGACCCAGGCCGACCTCTCCGGACTGCAGGAGCCAGGTGACCAGGATGGAGACCATGGCGCCGAACGCCATGGTCTCGCCGTGCGCGAAGTTGGAGAAGCGCAGCACGCCGTACACCAGCGTGACACCGAGCGCGCCGAGCGCGAGCTGGCAGCCGTAGACGGTGGCAGGAACCAGTACGAAGTTGGCCAGGAGCACCACCGCGTTGACGAGGTCCGTCATCGGTCAGCCTCCCAGGAAGGAGCGGCGGATCTCCGGGTTCGCCAGCAGCTCCGACCCCGCGCCGGTGTGGCGGTTGCGGCCCTGCACCAGCACGAATCCCGTGTCGGCCAGCTCCAGGGCCGCTCGGGCGTTCTGCTCGACGATGAGGACGGCGACGCCGCCCTCTGCGATGTCGACGATGCGCTCGAACAGCTCCTGGGTGACGATCGGCGACACGCCGGCCGTGGGCTCGTCCAGCATCAGCACGCGCGGCCGGTTCATCAGCGCGCGGCCGATGGCCACCTGCTGGCGCTGGCCGCCGGACAGCTCGCCCGCCGCCTGCCGCCGCTTCTCCCGCAGCACCGGAAACAGGTGGTAGACCTCGTCCATGGTGCCGGCGATGTCGTCATCGCGGATGAACGCCCCCATCTCCAGGTTCTCCTGCACGGTCATCGACCGGAACACGTTCTCGGTCTGCGGCACGAAGCCCATGCCCTTGCGCGCGCGCGCCTGCGGGGCCAGCGCGGTGATGTCCTCGCTGTCCAGGCGCACGGTGCCGGCGCGCAGGCGCAGCAGGCCGAACAGCGCCTTCATGGCGGTCGACTTGCCGGCACCGTTGGGTCCCACCACGACGGCGATCTCGCCCGCGTCCACGGCGACGGAGCAGCCGCGCAGGATGTCGGGGCCGCCGTAGCCCCCCGTCAGCGCCTCGCCCGTCAGCAGGCTCATGCCCGACTCAGGTTCGCCCTTCCCGGGTCACGGAGCCCGCGCCGAGATAGGCCTCGACCACCCGCTCGTCGGACTGGACCTCCGGGGCCGAGCCCTGCGTCAGCACCTTGCCTTCCACCATGACGATGACCGGATCGCACAGCAGGGAGATCAGCTCCATGTTGTGCTCGATGATGCAGAACGTGTAGCCGCGGTGCAGGTTGAGCCGCAGGATGGCGCCGGCGATCTCCTTGAGCAGGGTGCGGTTGACGCCGGCGCCGACCTCGTCGAGCAGGACCACGCGCGGCTCGGCCATCATGGTGCGGCCGAGCTCGACCAGCTTCTTCTGCCCGCCGGACAGGTTGCCGGCCAGCTCGTCCGCCACGGCGTCCAGCTTCAGGAACTCGATCACCTCGTCCGCCCTGGCGCGCAGCGCGGCCTCTTCCTCGCGGATCTTCCGCGGTCGCAGCCACACGTTGGGCAACCGCTCGCCGGACTGGCTGCCCGGCACCGTCATCAGGTTCTCCCTGACCGTCAGCGTCGAGAACTCGTGCGCGATCTGGAACGTGCGCAGCACGCCTCGCGAGAAGAGCCGGTGTGGGGGCAGTCCGGTGATGTCCTCGCCGTCCAGGTGCACGCGGCCCGAGGTCGGCACGTGCATGCCGGCGATGACGTTGAAGACCGTCGTCTTGCCGGCGCCGTTGGGACCGATGAGGCCGGTGATGCTGCCGCTCTCGATGGTGAGCGATGCGCCGTCAACGGCGCGGATGCCGCCGAAGCGCATGTGCAGGTCCTGTACGGCGATCATCCCGTCAGGGATCATCCCGGCGGCTCATGAGCGGGAACGGCTCGGCCGTCTCCCGCTCATGGCTCGGGGTGATCAGCGGAAGCGGACGATTACGAGCTCGCCGTCCTCGACCGCCATCTGCTGGTAGTTGCCGGCGCTCTCGCCCGCTCCGACCAGCTCGACCGCCGACGCGCCGACGTAGTCGATCTCGCCGCCGTCCGCGAGGATGCCGAGCGCCTTCGCGAGCTCGCCGGGAAAGATCTCCTCGCCGGGCGCGTTGGCGACCGCCATGACGTGGTCCTTGAAATCGCCGCTGTCGGTCGAGCCCGCCGCCTGCATGGCCAGCAGGATCAGGGCGGCCGCGTCGTACGACTCCTTCACGAACGGCTGACCGGCCGATTCGAGCATGTCGCCGAGCTTCGCGGCGCCGGGGCTGTCGGTGCCGGGCACCGTCCCGATCGAACCGTTGAGGTCATCGCCGATCGCCTCCACCAGGCTGTCGCCGATCATGCCGTCGGGAAGGAAGAACCGGTCGAACGCGCCCGAGTCGAGCGAGGCCTGGATGATGCCCTTGCCGCCCTGATCGATGTAGCCGGCCACGACCAGAATGTCGCCGCCTGCTGCCGCAAGGGCAGCCACTTCGGCGCTGTAATCACCCTTGCCGTCCTCGTGCGGGGCATTGATGGTGATCGTTCCGCCCCGCATCTCGAAGTTGGCCGCGATGCTGTCGGCCAGTCCCTTTCCGTAATCGTTGTTGGTGTAGGTCATCGCCGCTTCCTGGATGTCCATCTCCTGCAGGATGTCGGCGACCACCTCGCCCTGCCGGGCGTCGGACGGCGCCGTCCGGAAGAACAGTCCGTCGTCTTCGATCGTCGACAGTGCCGGAGAGGTAGCCGACGGGGAAATCATCACGATGCCGTTGGGTTTGGCCACCTGCTGCAGCATGGCGATGGTCACGCCCGAGCAGTCGCCGCCGACGATGGCGTTGACCTGGTCCGCGGTCACCAGCCGCTCGGCCGCCGCGACCGCGGCAGCGGAGTCGATGCAGGTCGAATCTCCACGCACGGAGACGACCTGCAGCCCCCCAAGCAGTGCGCCGCTGTCGCTGACCTCTTGCATGGCCAGCTCCGCACCATCGGCCATGGGCGGCGTCAGCGACTCGATCGGCCCGGTGTAGCCGAGGATCACTCCCAGCTTGACGTCCTCTGCGAACGCTGCGCCGAGCGGCAGCAGCATCAGCAACAATCCTGAAAATACGCGTCTCATCGAATCACCTCCAAACAAAGTTGGTGCGAGGGCAGCGTCCACAACTCTTCCGAGCCGAGTGTAACGCGGGTTCTGGTGCGTCACAACAGGCAGCATGCCTCCCGGGGAGGCCGTCCGACACGCTCCCGACTCGCTTCAGTAGCCCAGCCGGCGCAGGTAGTCGCGCGTTTTTCGGCTGCGCCGCGCCTCGGTCAGCGGATCGTCGCCTCTCCGCGGGCAGGCTGTGACCCAGCGCCGGTAGCCCAGCTCGGCCAGCGCCGCCAGCACGGCCGGGAAGTCGACGGCCGCCGTCTCGCCCACGTCGCACCACACCGGCTGGTAGGTGCCGTCCGCATCGCGCGAGCTGGCGCTGTAGTCCTGCAGGTGGACGTAGTTCAGCCGCGGCGCGAACTCCCGGATCGCCGCCGCCGGATCGACGCCCCAGAGCTGGGCATGGGAGACGTCGATACAGAGCCGCGCCCGCTGCAGCAGGCTCATGTAACGGCGCCAGTCGGCCGCGGAGTCCACCAGGGTGTTGGTGTGGATGTGGTAGCTCAGCTCCACGCCGCATGCCTCGCCGTACTCCGCCCACTCGTCGGCCGCCTCGGCTGCCGCCTGCAGGTCGGCGGCGGTCACCGCCCGGCCGGAGGGCTTGCCGCCGGTCATGAACATGAAGCAGTCGGCCTCCACTTCGGCGGCGAACTCGATGCGCCGCCGGTTCAACTCACGGTTGCGAAAGCTCCGGTCCTCGGGGACGCCGCTGGCGGTGAGCACGGCAAGCGGGATGCCCGCGTCGGCGCAGATCCGCCGCACGCGCCCCGGCGGCCCCAGCCAGTCGAGCGGCAGCCGGCACTCCCAGCCTTCCCAGCCGGCCTCCGCCAACTCCGCCAGGCAGCGCTCCAGGTCCGGCTCCCGCCAGAATATGGTGCTGTATCCCAGCTTCATCGTCCGATCCTCAGGGCCGCCGGACCGCTGTTCATGCCGGCCGCAGCGCGGCGCCGAACACGGTGACGCCGTCCAGCGTGCCGGGAATGATGCGGATCGCCCGCAGCGTGAAGGTGTGGACGCCCGGCTCCTCGACGGTGACGTGGCCGATTGGCGTGCTGAACTCGGGGAAGTACTGCGAGCGCGGCGTGGCGGCGCGCTCGTCGTCGCTCAGAGTCCCTTGGGCGTGCCGCCTTGCGGTGCGGCCTTCGCCGTGGGTGCCGCCGACGGACACCTCGACGCCGTGCGGGGTCACCTCATCAGTGTCGTGCACGGGAGCTGCGATCACCGAAACCGCGAACGTGCCCGGCCGACACACCCGGACCTGCCACGACAGGACGCTTTCGGTATCCATCCAACCGGCGGTGAGGCCGTTGGAGAGGATCTCCAGGGTGGAATCCGGCCCCAAGCTGACGTCGGCCAGATGGGCGTGCAGGTGGATGTCGCCATCCGGCTGCTGGACGGTCAGCGCGTCCGCCGTGGCATCGCCGTCGATAGTCAGGGCGACGACCGGCACGTGCTCGGCGGCGCTCAGGTCGGGGAGGCTGAGGGTCAGCCGGTCGACCTCGCCTGACTCGGTGCGGTCCTGCGCGACCTCCACCGAGGCATCCAGCCCCAGCACCTCGGCGGCCGTCACCCGCGCGCGCAATCCATGCACGACGAGCGGACCGTCCGGAGTCCGCAGCAGATGCAGGAACAGCCGGCCGGGCTTGCACGTCATCCGCAGGCCGTCGTGCTCGTACGGGAACGGGCTGCCGGCGGTGCCGTAGATCGCCTGGCCGTTGACGGCCATCCAGCCGCCGATCTCCCGCAGCCGCTCGGCGCTGGGCTCCGGGATCAATCCCTCCGCGGTGGGTCCGACGTTGAGCAGGTAGTTCACGCCCTTGCTGGCCAGGTCGATCAGCAGCAGGATCAGCGTGGACGCCGACTTCCAGTGGTGGTCGGTGGTCTTGTAGCCCCACGTGTCGTTGAGGGTGGCCGGCGTCTCGTAGTCGGCGCGCACGCGCCCGGCCGGGATCTGGTTGTCGCCCAGGCTGCCGTAGTCGCCCACGTCGTTGCCGATGCGGCCCGAGACCAGGCAGTCGGGCTGCAGGCCGTGCACGAGGTCGCGCAGTTCGATCGAGTGCTCGCGGCTGATGGTGTAGGGGGTGTCGAACCAGATCAGGCCGATCGGCCCGTAGTGGGTCAAGAGTTCGCGGAGCTGCGGCTTGACCTTGCGCTCCAGGTAGGCGCCGAAGTCCTTGCCGCCTTCGTCGAAGTCCCAGTCGTTGCGCGACCCGTCGGGGTCGTGCCAGTCCTGGTCCTGGGAGTAGTAGAAGCCGAGCTTGATGCCCGCTTCCGCGCACGCCTCCGCCAGCTCCGCCAGCGGGTCGCGGCCGAACGGCGTGGCGTCGACGATGTTGTACGGGCAGCACGGCGAGCGGAAGATCGCGAACCCGTCGTGGTGCTTGGAGGTGATGACCAGGTAGCGCATCCCCGCCTGCACGGCCAGGTCCACCCACGCGCGCGCGTCGAAGCGCACGGGGTCGAACCGCTCGGCGAGCGCCGCGTACGTCTCCCGCGGGATGCGCCTGCGGAACATGATCCACTCGCCGATGCCGGGCACCTCCTCGCCCTCCCAGACGCCGGCCGGGATGGCGTACAGGCCCCAGTGGATGAACATCCCGAAGCGCGCCTCGCGCCACCAGTCGAGCCCCGGGTGGTCCACCACCGGAGCCGCGTTGCGGCCGCGCATGCGGTCGCGCCAGCTCATCATCTCTGCCATGGGTGGGTGATAGCTTCCCGGCGCCGGCGTTGCAAGCGGCTCCGGCGGATGCCGTGGATAATGACCCCATGAAGGCCGAGATTCCGGACCGCCTGGTGGTGTTCACCTTCGACGACGGCACGCGTTCCAACGGCGAATTCGTCGCCCCGCTGCTTGCGCGATACGGCTTCGGGGGGACGTTCTACATCACCGAGGGACTGGGGTTCGAGGACAAGGACTACTACCTCACATGGGAAGAGATCCGCGGGCTGCACGAACGCGGCTTCGAGATCGGCAACCACACCCGCGGCCACCGCGACGTGCGCACCCTGTCGCCCGACCGGTTGCAGGCGGAGGTGGAGCACATCGACCGCCGCTGCGCGGCGTTCGGCATCCCGCGGCCGCAGACTTTCTGCTATCCCGGGTATCACACCGACGCCGAGGCGGTGACGGTGCTGGCCGGGCACGGCTTCGCCTGGGCGCGCTGCGGCTGCGAGCCGACGCCGCCGGACGGCTACGAGACCGGCGGCTGCGGTCCGGCTTACGACCCGCGCCTGGATCACCCGCTGCTGGTGCCCACGACCGCCGCCTACGGTCCTGACACCGACCTGGATACCCTGACCTGGGCAGCGCGGCAGGCGCACGACGGCCGCGCCGCGGTGATCACCTTTCACGGCGTGCCCGATCCGCGCCATCCGTGGGTGTCCACCGAGCCGCAGACCTTCCGCGACTACCTGAGCTGGCTGGCCGACGGCGGCTACACCGTGATCGCGCTGCGCGACCTGTCACGCTACGTCACCGTCACCGATACGCCCGCGGACCCCTACGCGGCTCAGCGCCGTCGGCACGGCACCGGCTACGGTCCCGGCGTCAACTCAGGTCGATGACCGCCTTGAGCACGCCGGTCTCCGGGCGGGTGAGCGCGTCGAAGCGCTGCTCCACCTCGTCGAAGGCGATGCGGTGAGTGATCCACGGGCCGGTGTCGATGGTGCCTGAGGCGATGGCGTCGATCACCTGACGGAAATCGCCGGGGAGGCCGTTGCGGGACGCCAGCAGCGTGAGCTCACGGCGGTGCATCTCCGGCTGAGCGAAGGAGATCTCCTGGCGGGTGAGCCCCAGGAAGACGACGGTGCCGCCTTGCGCGGCGTACGTGAGGGCGACCGCCATCGACTGCGGGCTGCCGGTGGCGTCGATCACAACGTCGAAGAGGCGGCCGTCCGACAGCTCGCGGAGGCGTTCCGGCTCCTCGCCATCGCCGGCGACGACGGCTCCCGCCGAGGCATAGGTGGCCCGGCAGAACTCGACGCGGGCCGGCAGCCGGTCCATGACCGTCACGTGCCGGGTGCGCAGTCGGACGAACTCCAGCGCCGCCAGCCCGATCGGCCCCAGTCCGATGACGAGCACCCGGTCCTCGCTTTCGGGCGCGGCGCGCGCGGTGGCGTGGCAGCCGATGGTCAGCGTCTCCACCAGCGCGAGCTGATCGAAGGTAAGACCGGATGCGCGGTGCAGCTTGCCGGCCGGGATCGTGAAGCGGTCGCAGAGGCCGCCGTCCTGCATGACGCCGATGACGCTGAGCCGCTCGCAGCAGTTGGTGCGGCCCTTGTTGCACGCGTAGCAGCCTCCGCAGTTCAGGTAGGGCTCGACGCTGCACGTGTCCCCGGGCGCCACCGCGGTCACGCCGTCGCCGACGGCCAGCACCTCGACGCCCAGCTCGTGGCCGGGGATGCGCGGAAAGTCGAAGAACGGAAAGGTGCCGTGATAGGCGCTCACGTCGGTGCCGCACACGCCGACCGAATGAGTCCGCACCAGCGCCTGACCCGCCCCCGGTGGCGCCGGCGCCGGCACCGTGGCGGCGCGAGCCTGGTAGGGCGCCTCGAACCGGATCGCCCGGATCGTGTCGGAGCTCACTCGCAGAGTCCCGTTCCCGTCATACGCCGGCCGCGCTGCGGCGGCTGAGCTCGCCCAGGGTCTGGTCGGTGGCCGGCGCGTACCCGGGCAGCGGCAGGAGCTGCTCGTGAATGGCGTCCACGATCCAGTCGGCCTGCGGAAAGAACACCGACTCCAGCTCCACCGGCGGCGTGATCCAGTTGCGGGCGCCCAGCACCACCGGCGGCGCGTCCAGGTCGTCGAAGCACAGCCGGCCGATCGTGGTGGCCATCGTGTGCAGCACGCTGCCGCGCTCGCAGGCATCGGAAGTGAGCAGGATGCGTCCGGTCTTGCGCACCGACTCCGCGATCGGGCCGTAGTCGAGGGGGTTCAGGAAGCGGGCGTCGATCACCTCCGTCTCAAGCCCGTGACGCTCCGACAGGATTTCGGCCGCTTCCAGGGCGCGGTACAGGTTCGCGCCGACCGTGAGGATGGTCAGGTCGTCGCCGTGCCGGTGGATGTGCGGAGCGCCCTCCTCGATCTCGTAGTAGCCGGCGGGCACCGACTCGTGCAGCACCTCGGGCTCCCCGTAGAGCTGCTGGCTTTCGAAGAAGATCACCGGATCGGTGCCGCGCAACGCCAGGTTGAGCATGCCCTTGGCGTCGTACGGGGTCACCGGGTAGTACACCTTGAGGCCGGGGATGTGGCTGACCATGGCCGACCACTCCTGCGAGTGCTGGGCGCCGTAGCGGAAGCCCACGGCGATGCGCAGCACGATCGGCAGCGACAGCACACCGGCCGACATGGCCTGCCACTTGGCGAGCTGGTTGAAGACCTCGTCGCCGGCGCGGCCCAGGAAGTCGCAGTACATCAGCTCCACCACCACGCGGCCGCCGCTCATGGCGTAGCCGATGGCGCTGCCGACGATGGAGGCCTCTGAGATGGGCGAGTTGAACAGGCGGTGATAGGGCAGGGACTCGGTCAACCCGCGGTAGACGCCGAAGGCGCCACCCCAGTCGCGGTTCTCCTCGCCGTAGGCGACCATGGTCGGGTCCTCCGCAAAACGGTGCAGCAACGCCTCGAACAGGCCGTCGCGCAGGGTGATCACCTGCGAGATCGGCAGCCGATTGCCGTCCGCGTCGAAGGCCGAGCGCGAGCGATTCGCCAGCGCCTTGACGCGCGGGTTGTCCGCCACCGGAACGGTGAGCTCCGGCTCGCCCTCGGCCATCGCCTCGGTGGGGCGGGCGGAGAACATGACCGCCTCGATCTCCTGCGCGCCGCCGCCGAACCGGGGCGAGCTGTCGAGCGGCGCCGCCAGCCGGAACGCCCGCTCCATCACGTCGACGGCCCAGGACTCGATCCGCTCGCGTTCGGCGCCTTCGAGCAGGCCGGCTTCGTCCAGGTAGTCGCCGTAGTTGCGCAAGCTGTCCCGTTCCTCCCACGCCTCGATCTCTTCGCGCGTGCGGTAGGTGCCCGGATCGCGCCCCGAGTGGCCGGCCAGGCGGTAGGTGACGGTGTCCAGCAGCGCCGGGCCGCGGCCGGCGAGCAGCAGCTCGCGCTTGGCGTCCACGGCGGCGGCAACCGCCAGCGGGTTGTAGCCGTCGACCCGCTCGGCGTGCAGGTTCTCGGGATTGACGCCCGCGCCCATGCGGGCCAGCACCTGGAAGCCCATGGTCTCGCCGGCGGTCTGGCTGCCCATCCCGTAGAAGTTGTTCATGAAGTTGAACATCACCGGCGGCGCGCCGCCCAGGTCGGCGTCCCAGAGGGTCCGGTACTGGTCCATGGCGGCGAAGCTCAGCGCCTCCCAGGTCGGTCCGCAGCTTGCCGAAGCGTCGCCGACGCAGGCCACGACGATGCCGGGGCGCCGGTTGACCCGCTTGAAGAGCCCCGCGCCGGCCGCGATCCCGGCCGAGCCGCCGACGATGGCGTTGTTCGGCATGCTGCCGAGCGGTGCGAAGAAGGCGTGCATGGAGCCGCCGAGCCCGCGGTTCAGGCCGTTTCGCCGGCCGAACACCTCCGCCATGAAGCCGTACACGACGAAGTCGATGGCCAACTCGTCGACGTCCCGGTCCCGCGCGGCCGGCTCCACCATGCGCAGGATGTCGCCGTCCAGGTAGTCCTCCATGATGCGCTGCAGACAGGCGTCGTCGGCGTGACGGATACCCTGCAGGCACTTGGCCAGGATCTCCGCGTGGCTGCGGTGGGAGCCGAAGATCAGGTCCTCGCGGGCCAGCGGCAGGCAGAGGCCGACCACGGCGGCTTCCTGTCCGATCGACAGGTGCGACGGGCCTTCGTGCACGTAGTCGACGCCGGCGTAGCCGCCCGTCGTCTTGACGCTGTCGAGCATGCGCTCGAACTGGCGGATGAGCATCATGTCGCGATAGGCGCCGACCAGCGCCGCGTCTCCCCACCGCTCGCGCTCGGCGGCGATGTCAGGCTGGTACCGGTTCAACGGGATCGGATCGATTTCGAGGCTGCCGCGCCGGCGAACCTCCTCCGGGCTGATGACCATGGACTTGGGCATGGGCGAAAGGTACACCGGATCGCCGGTGGTCGGGGGCGATGCCAGCTTGGGGTGTGTTGGTTCGACCGGTCCAGACGCGTGTGGCATAGTGACGAGGTGGCCGTGCAAACCGTGTCGGTAACGCGCGATCGTCCTGCGGGAACGCTGCCGCTGGAGAACGGCGACCGGCTCACACGCGGGGAGTTCCACCGGCGATACACCGCCCGGCCGGACATCACGAAGGCGGAGTTGATCGAAGGGAGCGTCCACATGCGGTCACCAGTACGCTTTTACGGTCACGGACGGCCGCATGTGGCGATTCTGACCTGGATCGGGACGTACTGTGTCCACACGCCGGGAGTAGACGCTGCAGACAACACGACGGTCCGGCTCGACCTGGAGAACGAGGTGCAGCCCGACGCGTTGCTGCTCATCGAGCCGCGGGCAGGAGGTCGCTCCCGCCTGAGCGCTGACGATTACGTTGAAGGCGCGCCGGAGCTGATCGTCGAGATCGCGGCCAGCAGCGCAGCGATCGATCTGCACGACAAGCTGCGAGCCTACCGTCGCAACGGCGTGCAGGAGTACATGGTGTGGCGCGTGCTGGAGCGGCAACTCGACTGGTTCGTGCTGACCGATGACGAGTACCGGCCTCTGACCACGGACCCCGCCGGCATACTCGAAAGCCGCCTGTTTTCCGGCCTCCGTCTGGCGGTCGACGCGCTGCTGCAGGGAGACCTCGCGCGGGTGTTGTCGGAGCTGCAGAACGGTGTGCGAACGCCGGAGCATGCCGCGTTCGTCGAGCGCCTCCGATCTGCGGGGGACGCGTTGCGTCACCCACAGAACCGATAACGCAACGCGCTTCGGCATGCCCGTGGTCGCGGTGCTGGCGGCACTGGATGAAGAGATCGAGGCGTTCCGCGGGGCGCACACGCTTGCGCCCGCGGAGGAGGGGACGCCGTTCGCGGCCTTCCGCTTCCGGGTGGGCGCCGTCGATGCGGTGCTGATGCGCACGGGGGTCGGCAAGGCGTTCGCGGCCATGGTCGCGCAGCGGGCGATCGACCGCGTGCGGCCCGACTACCTGATCGTCACCGGCATCGCCGGCAGCGTGCGCGGCGGACTGGACCTGGGCGACGTGGTGGTCAGCCGCGACTGCGTCCAGCACGATCTGGACGCGACCGCGCTGGGCTTCGAGCTCGGCCAGGTGCCGTACACCGAGCACCGCATCCTGCGCGCCGACCCGCGGCTGGTGGATCTGGCGCTCGCCACGCCCGTGGACGGCCAACGCGTGGTAGCAGGCCGCATTCTCACCGGCGATCAGTTCGTCAGCGATCCCGATGCCGCGCTGCGCGAACGTCTGAGCGAACTCGAAGGCTCCGTCGTGGAGATGGAAGGCGCGGCGATCGCGCTGGTTGCCACCGTCAACCGCGTGCCGTTCGTGATCATCCGCTCCGTCTCCGACAAGGCCGACGCCGCCGCACCGGCCGACTTCGGCGCCTTCCTGCGCCGCGCGGCATCGAACTCATACACCGTTTGCGCAGGTATTCTAGAATACCTCGCACCAAGAAGACCAGAATGACACACCCTGAGCCTTCCCAGCCACACTGGTTCGTCGGTGCAAGCTATGGCGGATCTGACGATCAGACCTCGCGCTTTCTCCAAGAAGGGATTTGGGAGAACGGCCACGACAACCAGTATCTCGACTTAGTGCGCTCCATGCGTTCCGGGGAAAGAATCGCCATCAAGTCAACTTACAGTCGCAAGCATGACCTGCCCTTTGATAATCGGGGAGAACCGATTTCGACCATGGCCATCAAGGCGATTGGAACTATCACCGAGAACCTCGGTGACGGCAAGCGCGTGCGCGTCGAATGGACCAAAGTGGATCCACTACGTGAGTGGTACTTCTATACGTACCGCAAGACAGTGTGGCGCGTCGTCCCGGAAGAGTGGACGTCGGACGGTTTGATCAAGTTTGCCTTTGAGGAGAAGCCACAGGACATCGATCGCTTTCGCAACGCTCCGTACTGGGCGGACCGCTTCGGCGACGATCTCGAAGAAAATGTTGAGGGCATCAGTGACAACAGTGTCCCTGAAGCGACACAGCACGAACCAAGCGAGCCGTACGCGATCGACGAAGTGATCAGCGAGGGATGCTTCCTCAAACGCGACGAAATCGAGCGCTTGTTGGAACTCCTGAGAAACAGAAAAAACCTCATCCTCCAGGGGCCACCCGGTACCGGCAAGACATGGCTCGCCAAGCGTCTGGCGTTTGCGTTGATGGGCGAACGAAACGAAGAGAGGGTTCGGGCCGTCCAGTTCCACCCGAATCTCTCATACGAAGACGTCGTGAGAGGCTGGCGTCCGATGGGCGATGGAAAGCTGGCGCTGGCTGACGGTGTGTTCATGCAGTCGATCCGCTCCGCGTCCGAGGATGCATCCGGAAAGTTCGTGGTAGTGATCGAGGAACTCAACCGCGGGAACCCGGCGCAGATCTTCGGCGAACTGTTGACGCTTCTGGATCCCGACAAGCGAACACCCCGTGAAGCGATCGAGCTCTGCTACCCGGACTCGGACGGAAAACGGAATCCGGTCCATATCCCCAAGAACCTCTATGTCATAGGGACCATGAATATCGCCGACCGATCTCTCGCGCTCGTGGACTTGGCGCTTCGCCGTCGCTTCGCCTTCGTTACGCTGGAACCAAAGCTCGGAGCGTTGTGGCGTGAGTGGGTGGTTCGTGAACGTGGCGTAGACGCGAATCTAGTTGCAGATATCGAGCGCCGGATCAACGAACTCAACAACCGGATCTCCGGCGATCCCGGACTCGGTAAACAGTTTCGGATAGGCCACAGCTTTGTGACCCCGGCGTATCGCCTCGAAAACGATGCAACGAAACAGTGGTTCAGGCAGGTGGCGGAGACGGAGATCGGACCGCAACTGGAAGAGTACTGGTTCGACGCGCCCGAGCGCGCCGCGGACGCCTTCGAAACGCTCATCGAGGGATGGTGACCGAAGTCGCCCCCTCACCGGACGTCAGGACGAAAGACACCGGTCCTGCACATACCGGCGCCAGACATATAGCCGGTATCCCGGTTCGGAGCCTCTGGCTCCTCATGCTCTATGCCTCCGAGCTCTTCCGTATGCGCGGATTGGACAGCGTCGCGCTGGAAGAAAGCCCGCACGAGTTACCTGACTTGATCGCCGAGATCCTGGCGCACGCTGTCGAGCAACGACAACGACGTCGCTTCAGCTTGGGCTACCTTTCACGGCACGCCGTCATCCACCGGATGCGCGGACGGGTCGACATACTCAAGACGGAGCGGCGGCAACTCCTCGCGCGGGGCCAAGTGGCCTGCTGCTTCGAAGAGTTGACGATCGACACACCGCGCAACCGTTTCGTCCGCGCGGCCCTGGATAGAGTCTCCCGGCTCGCCAAACGACCCGACGTCGCGCACCGCTGTCGGAAGTTGGCCAGCGATATGAAGGCGATGGGTGTCGCCGGCACGCCGCCGACACCGGCAGAGATGCGGGCCGAACGCTTCGGGCGACACGATGCCGATGACCGGTTCATGGTGGCGGCTGCTAAACTTGCCTTTAGTTTGCTCCTGCCTACAGAGGAGGCTGGGACGAACGTCCTTCCGCTGCCTGACCGCGAAACGAGATGGGTGCGTCGTCTCTACGAGCGTGCTATAGGCGGGTTCTATGATGTCGTGCTGAGGCCGCATGGATGGAAGGTTGCCGCCGGCCGGACGATCCGATGGCAGATCGAGCATCGTACTCCCAGCATCGACGACATCCTGCCAACCATGCGCACCGACATCACTCTTGAGCATCGTGCTTCACTCCGCAGGATTGTCATCGACACGAAGTTCAACTCGATCCTGGCGAGCGGCTGGTATCGGGAAAAGACGTTGCGCAGCGGCTACCTCTACCAAATGTACGCCTATCTCCGTTCCCAGGATGGCCGGGGAGATCCCATGGCCGACCACGCCGAGGGTCTGCTTCTACATCCATGCGTTGGCCCGACCGTCGATGAATCGGTCGTCATCCAGGGGCACTCCATCCGCTTCGCCACCGTCGATCTGGCGGGGTCCATCTCGACGATCCGCCGGCAACTGTTGAATGTAGTCCAACCCGCCGTCTGGTAATGCCAAGTTCTACACGAGCAAGGTGAGCGGAGCGAGTCGTGCCACCTGTTTCTCCCCGGAGCATCGGTAGCTTCGGACCGTTATGCGATCCATGGTCGAGGCCCGTGCCGTTCTTGAGATTCTACCACGTGGCCCGGTGCTACCCCTCCGGCGGCCGATGGATGGGTCCGAGCGATCGGTTGACGTAGAGCAAGCTCGTAGATACCCTGGCGGCAGTCAAGTGAAGTGTGCTACCGTCAAAGAGTTACGAGACGATACCCGAAGACTGCTTGCTGAGGTCGCGGCCGGCGGTCGGTTTGTGATCACCAAGCACGGCACGCCCGTGGCGGTCCTCGGGCCATTGGGCCAGGAACGAGGATCGTGCCGACTCGCCGGCCCGGGTATAGAGGCGTGGGAGGAGATCGAAACGGCTCTCCGCCTGAGCGATCCCGTGTTTGCCACGGTAGATGAAGCGATAGACCAATCCAGGAAGCGCCCGATCATGCAGGTGATACTTGAGGCGAGATGTGACCTGGGGGGCGCGGGAGCCGACGATCGCGATCATGGTGAGCAATAGCGAAATGACCCACAATGACCATCGCTTGACAGAGGCGGTGCGGAAGGTGATCCGCGACGTGCCCGACTTTCCGCGGGCGGGGATCATGTTCCGGGACATCACGCCGGTGTTCGGTGCGATCCACCTTGCGCTTCGCGTCGCTTCGTGGATGGCAGCCGCGTTCGCGGCTGATGCGGACGACCACCGCATCGACGCGGTCGCGTGCGTGGAGGCGCGCGGCTTCATGCTCGGCCCGCTGGTGGCGCGGGAGTTGGGCGTAGGCCTGATCCCGGTGCGCAAGCCGGACAAGCTGCCGCGGGAGACGCTGCGGCAGGACTACGACCTGGAGTACGGGACCGACTCGCTGGAGATGCACGCGGACGCCTGCGGCCCGGGTCAGCGCGTCCTGCTGGTGGACGACGTGCTGGCTACGGGTGGCACCGCCACGGCCGCGTGCCGGCTGATCGAGCGCGCCGGCGCCAGTGTCGCAGGCGCCGCGTTCCTGATCGAGCTGGACGGACTGGACGGCGCGCGGCGGCTGCCGGTGGCGAGCCGCAGCCTGCTGGTGCTGCCGGCGTGAGCGACGCCCCCCGCGTGCCGCTGATCCTGATGCGGGTCGGCGGCATCATGGTGGCGGCGGGCATCGCCCTGGCGTACCTGGCCTGGGCGCTTTCCTACTCGCGGGTCAGCCTGGCGGCCATTGCCATTCCGATCGGCGTGGTGTTGATAGGAGGCGTGCTGGTGTTCGTGATCGGTGCCGTGTCCGGGGCCGGTGCTCGCCAGGAGACCAAAGCTCGCCAAGAGTAGCCGCGGAGACTCAGCCGGCGGGCGCCTCGGATCCGGCCTGCCGCCGATAGAGGTCGGCATACACGCCGTCGGCGGCCATCAGCTCGTCGTGCGTGCCGCGCTCGGCGATGCCGTGGTCCTTGATCACGAACAGGCAGTCGGCGGCGCGTACCGTGCTCAGCCGGTGAGCGATGATGATGGCCGTGCGGCCCCGCAGGAGCCGCCGCAGCGCGGCCTGGATCACGGACTCGGTCACCACGTCCACGCTGGAGGTGGCCTCGTCCAGGACGATCAGGCGCGGGTCGGGCAGCAGCGCGCGGGCGATGGCGATAAGCTGGCGCTGGCCCACGGAGATGTTGGTGCCGAACTCCAGGATCTCGGTGTCGTAGCCGTCCGGCAGCCGCTCCACGAAGCGGTGCAGGCCGACCGCCTGGGCGGCTTCGACGACCGCTTCGTCAGAGGCAGCGGGCGCGCCGAAGCGGACGTTGTCCGCGATCGTCCCCGGAAACAGGAACGGATCCTGCGAGACCAGCGCCATCTGCGCGCGCAGCGTGCGCTGCTGCACCGACCGGACGTCGACGCCGTCGATCAGCACCTGGCCGTCGGTGACGTCGTAGAACCGGGCGATCAGGTTGGCGATGGTGGTCTTGCCGGCGCCGGTCTCGCCGATCAGCGCCACGGTCTGGCCCGCCTCGATGGTCAGGTCGACGGCCTGCAGCACGGGCTGCTCGGGCTCGTAGGCGAAGGAGACGCCGCGCAGCTCGATGCGCCCGTCGATGCGGCGCATCGGCGGGGCGTCGGGGGCGTCGATGATGCGCGGCTCGGTGTCCAGCAGCTCCAGCACCTTCTCGCCGCCGGCCATCGCCGACTGCATGGAGGCGTAGAGCTGGCTGAGCTCCTGGATCGGCTGGAAGAAGCGGCTGACGTAGGCCAGGAAGGCGACGATCACGCCGATCGAAACCGCGTCCCGGCCGTGCGCAAGGCCGCCGAAGAGCAGCACCGCCGCCGTGGCCAGCAGTCCCAGGAACTCCACCGACGGCGTGAAGGCGAGCGACAGGGAGAACGCCCGGAGCTGCGCCTCCCGTGCGTCGCGATTGCGCCGTTCGAACCGCTCGGCGGCCGCCGGCATCTGCGCGAACGCCCGGATCACGCGCATCCCGCCGATCGCCTCGGCCAGGTTGCCGACCATCGTGGCGATCGCCGTCCGTGTGGCGCGGAACGCGCGCCGCGCCAGGCGGGAGAAGATCAGCGTGGCGACCATCATTACCGGCACCACCGCAAAGGTCGTGAGGGCCAGCTCCGTGTTCATGATCAGCATCGCCACGACGATGCCGATCAGGACCAGGGAATCGCCGATGATCTGCACCAGCCCCTGCGACAGCACCTCGTTGATGGTGGCGACGTCGTTGATCACCCGCGAGATGGTGACGCCGACCGGGTGCTCGGTGTGATAGCGCAGCGACAGCCGCTGCAGGTGGCGGAAGAGCTGCGCCCGCATCGTCGCGAGCATCCTCTGGCCGACCCACGACAGCAGGTAGGTCTGCAGCGCGTGCGCGGCGTAGGTGCCCAGGAACGTCAGGACCAGGAGTCCGGAGATCAGCGCCAGGCTCCGGAGGTCTCCGGAGGCGATGGCGTCGTCGATGGCGAGCTGGATCAGCCACGGCGCCGCCAGGCTCAGCGCGGTGACCACCAGCATGGCGAGCGAGGCGGCGGCCATGTGTCTGCGGTAGGGACGCAGGTAGACCGTCAGGCGGCGGATGACGTGTGGATCGATCGCCCGGCCCTCGCCGCCGGCCGCGAGCGCGGCCAGCGTGGACCTGGGTCCGCCGCCCATGGGGCCGGTGCCGGTCGGGAAGGTGCTCACCGGCGCGCTCTCCTCAGTGCATGAGCGGCCGCCGACGCCAGGTGGCCGTCGCCGTCGCCCCCGGCCGGGGCGGGTGAGGGTGCTGCGGTTCCGGCGGAGGCGAAGATGGCGGCATAGAGCGGCGAGCCTGCCAGCAACTCCTCATGGGTGCCGTAGGCGGCGATGCGGCCTTCCTCCAGCACGACCACCGCGTCCGCGTCCTTGCAGGTGCTGGCACGCTGCGCGATGACGATCATGGTGCGAGCGCCGGCGGAGTCGCGCAGCGCCGACAGGATCCGGCCCTCGGTGCGGGCGTCGACGCTGGAGGTGGCGTCGTCGAGGATGAGGATGCGCGGATCGGTCAGCAGCGCGCGGGCGATGGCGATGCGCTGCTTCTGCCCCCCGGACAGGGTGACGCCGCGTTCGCCCACCGGCGTGTCGTAGCGCTCGGGCAGTCCCTCGATGAAGCTGCGGATCTGCGCCGCTTCCGCCGCCGCCTCGATCTCCGCCTGCGAGGCGTTGGGCCGTCCGAAGGCGATGTTCTCGCCGATGGTGGCCGCGAACAGCACCGTGTCCTGCAGCACGACGCCGATCTGCGAGCGCAGCGACGCCATCGCCACCCCGCGGATGTCGACGTCGTCGATCTCGATCACGCCGCGGGTCGGATCGTACAGGCGCAGCAGCAGCGAGATCAGGGTCGTCTTTCCCGAGCCGGTGGCGCCGAGCACCGCCAGCCTGCTCCCGGCGGGGATGGTCAGGTCGATGTCGGAGAGCGCCTCGGGCTCATCTTCCCCGCCGAAGGAGAAGCTCACGTCCCGGAACCGGACCCCGCCCCCGCCCCCCGGCCACCGCCCCGCCGCCGGGGCCGCCCGGGTGGCGGGCCGCGCGGGCACGGTCAACGCCCCCCGCGCCG
>JAPPKD010000063.1:52650-58900 GCA_028820215.1 Spirochaetaceae bacterium
GGGGTTGGGCCTGGGCTTGGGCGGAGCGCGCCGCGGGCTAATCTCCCCCCCCGCGGGCCCCGCCCGCGCCCCGCCCCCGCCCCCCGCCCCGGCCGCGCGGCAACGGCCGGGCGTCCGGGGCCTCCGGGATGGCGTCCGGCGCGTCCAGGATCTCCGCGACGCGCTCGGCGGACGCCAGCCCCTGCACCATCATCGGCAGCATGGCCCCGACCCGGCGCACCGGCGCGAAGAGCTGCGTGAGGTAGGTCGTGAACGCCACCAGCACGCCCAGGCTCTCGCCGCGCACCACCATCAGGCCGCCGATGCCCACGACCACCACCAGGCCCAGGTTGGCGATCAGCGACAGCAGCGGCGTGTGTATCGCCTTCAGCTTGGTGTTGAGCGCCGAGATCACGAACCAGCGGTCGACCTGCCGCTGGAAACGCACGGTCTCCCGCTGCTCCTGCGCGAACGCCTTGACCAGCCGCGCGCCCTGGAGGTTCTGCTCCAACGCCGAGGTCATCACGCCGAGCTGCTGCTGCAGCCGGGACGCCAGCGGCCGCTGCTGCCTGGCGAATATGAACGCCTGTACCGCCAGGAACGGGACGGGGATCAGCGACGCGGCGCCGAGCACCGGGTTCATCGCGACCATGAACGCCAGCGTCCCTGCGAACAGCACCGCCGCGTCGAGGACGCGCAGCAACGCCTTGCTGACCACGAACCGGAGGCGCTCCACGTCCTGGATCGCGCGCTGCAGGACCTGGCCGGTCTCCATCCGCTCGATGAAGGAGATGTCCACCACGCCGAGCCTGAGGAACAGCTCGTTGCGCAGGTCGTAGGCGAGCCGCTGGGCGGCCACCTCGGCCAGGCGGCCCTGCAGGAATCCGAACACCGCGCGCGCGGCCGCCAAGGCGACCAGAGCGATGACCGAGCGGATCAGCACCGACCGGTCGCCGGCGATGATCCCGTGGTCGACGATCCAGCGGACGAACACCGGGATGACCAGCAGTGCGGCGGTGTGCGCGGTCATCGCGGCGTACGCCCCCGCCATGAGCGGTCGGTAGGGGCGCAGGTAACGGAAGAATCGGCCGAAAAGGCTCGCCAAGGCGGACAGTATACCAACTGCGCCGTGCCGCGCTACCGCCCTTGCCAGTCGTGGGCGCCGCTACGGGCTGGGAGCGCCGGCGCAGGGCCGCTCCTGGTTCAACTCAACCGTACGCCGATCCCAACCCCATCGCGCGGCGCCACGCCGCCACCTGGCCCAGGTGGTGCCCTTCGTGCATGGTCATCAGCGCGACGGCGAAGTCGCCGACCGTCGGGAAGCGCGCGCGAAGACGGGGCGGCGTCGGCTGCTGCAGGCGTTCGGCGTCGACCGCCGCCATGGCTTTCGACACCCGCTCATGCTGCGCGCGGAGTTGCTCCAGGAGCTCCGCCTTGCCGGGATAATCGGCGGTGTTCCCGCTTGGGATCGACCCCATGCGACATGCCTCCTTCCATTTGTCTGGAAAAGTAGACGGAAGCCCCAGCATGCCGGCCAGCGCGTCGGAGGTGACACCCAGATGGCCCAGGGTCCACGCCGGGTGATTGATGACCCCCGACGGCTGAGCGACCATCTGCTCGTCCGTGAGGTCGTCGACGAGCAGCTCGGCGCGCTTGAGGTTCATGCCGTAGACGAACAACAGATGCTGAACCATGGGTGAGCCGCACTATAGCCCCGTCGGCCGACGGTCCACCATCCGCCGGCCGGGTTGGGGTACGATGCTCCGGTCATGAAACATACGAGAATCGGCCTGCTGCATCCGGGCCAGATGGGCTCCGCGGTGGGGCGCTCGTTGACGGAAGCCGGGCACCGGGTTCTGTGGGTCTCCGCGGACCGCTCCTCGGAGTCGCGCGAGCGCGCGGCGGCGGCCGGGCTGGAAGACGCCGGCACCCTTGAGGCGCTCGCCTCGCAGGCGGAGGTGATCCTGTCGATCTGTCCTCCGCACGCGGCGGCCGACGTCGCCGGACAGGTGGCCGCCTGCGGGTTCACCGGCATCTACGCCGACTGCAACGCCATCTCGCCCGACCGCACCCGCGCCGTCGAGACGACGATCGCCCGCGCCGGTGCGACCTACGTGGACGGCGGCATCGTCGGCGGTCCTCCGGCCGGCTCCCCGCCGCGCACATGGCTCTATCTGTCGGGCCCAGCCGCGGAGCGGGTCGCCGCCTGCTTCCCGGCCGAAGCCCTGCACGCGGTGGTGCTCTCGGAGCGCATCGGCGCCGCTTCCGCGCTGAAGATGTGCTACGCGGCCAACACCAAAGGCACCTCCGCGCTGTTCGCCGCGATCCTGGCGCTGGCCGAGCAGGAAGGCGTGCGCGACGCCCTGGAACGGCAGTGGGGGGAGGACCTGACCGCCTCCGCGCACAGGCGCGCCGCCGACAGCGCCCTCAAGGCGTGGCGGTTCGTGGGCGAGATGCACGAGATCTCGGCGACCTTCGCGGAATCCGGCCTGCCCGGCGGCTTCCACGCCGCCGCCGCGGAGATCTACGAGCGCCTGGCTCCGTTCAAGGGCCGCACCGAGCCGCCGGAGCTGGGCGACGTGCTCGACACGTTGTCGCATAGTACCGTGTCCGGGATGTCGATCAGTGAGAGCATGTTACCTGAGTTCGACCATGAGGTTGCGGGGGTCCGCACGACGCTGGAGCGGGTGCCGTCCGACAAGCTCGACTGGAAGCCGCATCCGGCGTCAGGTTCCATGGGATGGCTCGCGGGACACGTGGCCAACCTGCCCACCTGGGCGGTGCTGACCATCGGGCAGGATGATCTGGACCTTCTGCCCGGCGGCAAGCCGCTCGACCAGCCTCCGTTGCCGACCGACAGCGCGGCGCTGGTGGACACCTTCGACCGCAATGCCGCGGCCGCTCGGGCCGCCATCGCCGGCGCCGGCGACGCCGACCTGATGCGGCCCTGGTCGCTGCTGCAGAACGGCGTCACCGTCATGACCATGCCCAAGGTCGCGGTGCTGCGCATCTTCGTGTTCAACCATCTGATCCACCACCGTGCGCAGCTCGGCGTATACCTGCGGCTCAACGACATCGCGGTCCCTTCGCTCTACGGTCCCTCCGCCGACGAGGCCCCGAACTGATCGTGGCCACCGTCGCGCCGAGCGCGCCATCCGACACCGTGCGGCGCCCGTGAGCCTGACCGTCCTGGGCGACGCCGCCGTGTCCCCCAACCTGGCGGCCGGCGACCGGACGTCCGTGTGCGCGTTCCGGTCGCGACGCGGTTGGCCGACGGAACGGTGTTGGCGCTCTACCGGCAGGGCCTGGACAAGCACGGTGCCGACGGCCGCTTCCTGCTGCAGCGCTCCGCCGACCGCGGCGCGACCTGGAGCGAACCGGTCGTGGTGCTGGACCGGGGCGGCCGCGTGGCCGGTTCGCCCGCGGCGGACGGCCCGGCGCGGGTGCCCTCGATGGCCGGTCTGCTGCACACGACGAGCGGCGCGTTGCTGGCCAACTTCGGCGTGGTCGAGGGCTTGAGCGAGGGGACCTACATGTTCGCGGACGAGGCGCGTGATCTGCCCGTCCGGACGCTGCTCACGCGCAGCGAGGACGGGGGCGCCACCTGGACGGCGCCCGAGGTGCTGGACGCCGCGCCGCCCGGTTCCTGCCCGACCACCAAGCCGTTCCAGCGGCCGGACGGCACCATCTGCATGCCGCTGGAGATCCCGGGCCCGGCGCCGGGCGTGCCTGCGACCGGCATGGTGTTCTCGGACGACGACGGCCGGAGCTTCGGCGGGTTCGTCCGCTGCGCGTCCGACGACAGCGGAGCGCTCGCTTTGTGCGACGGGCACTGCGCGCAGCTCGACGACGGACGCATCCTGCTGCTGTTGTGGACGTTCCGGCCTTCCGACGAGACGACGATCGACGTGCATCGCTGCCACTCGGAGGACGGCGGGCGCACGTGGAGCGATCCACTGCCCACCGGACTGCACGGACAGGTGACCGCTCCGGCCGCGCTGCCCGGCGGACCGGTGCTGGCGGCCAGCAACCGCCGCGTTGCGCCGGACGGCATCCTCATCCACGTCTCCCACGACGGGGGCGAAACCTGGGATCAGGACGACTCGGTACGGATGTGGGATGCCGCCGCCGGACGCACGCTGGCGGAGCCGGTGGGTGCGTCCAGCGATCGCCATGGCGCCGGAATCTGGGCCGAGCTCGGCGGGTTCACCTTCGGCACCCCGGACCTGACCCTGCTCGACGACGGCACCGTGCTGTTGATCCACTACGCAACCCTCGACGGCGTGACGCACATCCGCGCGGTCCGCTTCCGCTTCGATGAGTGAGAAGGAGGTCCGGACCGTCACCGGCGCTATGGACGCCGGCTCCCTCGGCGTGGTGCTGCCCCACGAGCACCTGATCCACCGCGTCAGCATCCACTCCGGCCGGGCCGACAACACCTGTCTGGACGTGGATCTGGCCGCCGACGAGTGCCGTCGCTTCCGCGCCGCCGGCGGCGGGGCGATCTGCGACGTCACCCCGCTGGGACTGGGGCGCGACCTGGCGGCCCTTCGTGCGGTCAGCGAGCTATCCGCGGTGCCGGTCGTCTCCGCGCTCGGGCTCTACGACACCTGGACGCAGCCTGACGAGGTGCGCGGCCGTCCCGCACCCGTGGTCGCCGACTACCTGGAGCGTGGCGCCGAAGGGTGCGGTCTGATCGGGGAGATCGCCAGCCACAACGAGTCCGGCCACGCCGACTGGCGGCGCTACGCGCTGTACGCGTCGGAGCGCGACCTGTTCGCCGGCGCGGCGCAGGCGCAGCACCGGACTGGCCGTCACCACGCATGCCAGCCTGGGGCGGGGAGGCGTCGCGCAGGCGCGGTTGCTGCTCGATTCCGGTGCGGACCCGGCGCGGGTGATCATCGGCCACTGCGACGCACACCTGCACGACGACGAGGCGCTGGACCTGGACTACTACGAAGCGCTTCTGTCGCTGGGCGTCTGCCTGGAGTTCGATCTGTTCGGATGGGAAGAGCTGGCGCCCGATGCGCTCCGGGCGCAGCGGATCGCAACGCTCTGCGCGGCCGGGCACACCGGCCGGTTGCTGATCTCGACCGACACCTGCCGACGCTCGCAACTGCACGAATGCGGAGGCCGCGGCTTCGACTACCTGTTCACGAGCGTCATCCCTGGTCTGAGCGCCGCCGGTGTCAGTCAGACCCATATCGATACGATGACCCGCGCCACCCCCGCCCTCCTGCTCGCCATTCGCTGACGGAGACGGCATGCCGAAACAGGATTATGGATGTCGGGCCGGTCACACCCTGCCGAACGGTTCTGAGGAAACGGTGATGAAGACAGCGAAGTTCGTGTATTGGCAGGAAGAGGGAGTATGGATCGGCTACCTTCAGGACTATCCCGACCACTGGACTCAGGGTGAGACCTTTGCCGACCTCAAGGAGCATCTGCGGGATCTCCATCGCGACCTGAGCGTCGGTGTCGTCTCTGGAATTCGCAAGGTAGAGGACTCGTCGTGTCGTGAAAGGGCGCGATCTGATTCGCAAGACGAGCCTCCGTGGATGGCGGGGTTCGGCGCACTGTCCGACTTCGCCGATGAGAACCGCCGCGTGCTTGCCGCGATTGAAGCGGAGTTCGAAACGGAGGATCCATAGATGGGGTCTTCAGGATTTCGTGTGGCGAGACCGAGGGAGGTGCGACTGCGGCGACCTCGGAGTTGGCCCGTCCGGAGGCCGTTCAGCCGTGCGGCGCGTGCCGATGGCGGTGGCGGGCTCCGCATTAGAGTCTTAAATTCCCGGGATCGGCACCACCGCCAAGCGCATAGGGCAGGATGTGGTCTATCTCTATCAGGTGTCGTGAGTTGCAGCGTCGTCCGGTCTGCCGGTCGAGGTAACTGCAGCGACCGCCGTCCCGTTGCCACACCTGCCGTCGCACCGCTGCCGGAATCGCGCGGCCAGAAGCGCACGGCTTCGGCGTCGAAGTGGCAGCGCCGGCCGGCTTCGTCCCGGCAGCGGCTCGGTGGTCGGTCGCTTCCTGTCGAGTCTGCGAGGGCGCAGAGGCCGGCGTCGGGTGTGGCTTCCGCTCCGGCGTCGGAGTCGGGTCAGCGGGGATCACCGCGTCCTGCACCGTGACGGCGTGACCGGGTTCCGGGGCGGCCTGCTCCTTCGCTGCCGAAGCGGGCTCGGAGTCGCCCTGCGCCGCGCGGTTGCCGGTGCGCGCTCGGCGCGGCGGCCGGCTCGGGTCGTGGCGGTCGAGCGCCTCCCGCACGATGCGG
>JAPPKD010000100.1 GCA_028820215.1 Spirochaetaceae bacterium
CAGCATCCCCACCGCCACCCCCACCCCCCCCCCGCCGGCCCGCCCCGCGCGCCCCGCCCCCGCCCCCGGCCGGGGGGCGCCCGGCCCGCCGGCCGTGGCCGCGACCGGCACCGTCGCGCCGGCGGAGCGGCGGGCCATGCGGGCGCGCACCAGCGCGAAGGCGATCAGGGCGAACACCATGAGAATGCCGGGTCCGACGCCGCCGGCGAACATCGCCTTGATGTTGTTCTGGCTGACGACGCCGTACATGATGATGGGGAGGCTGGGCGGGAACAGCAGGCCGATGCTGCCGGAGGCGGTCAGCAGCCCGGTGGACAGATCCTTGCGAAACCCGTTCTCCGCCAGCAGGGCCGCCAGCAGGCCGCCGACCGCCAGGATGGTCACACCGGAGGCGCCTGTGAAGGTGGTGAAGTAGGCGCAGATCAGCGTCGCGGCGATGATCAGGCCGCCGCGGTAGCGGGAGAACAGTGCCGTGCACAGCCGCACGAGGCGCGCTCCGGCGCCGCTCTCCGAGAGCAGGAAGCCGGACAGGGCGAACAGCGGCAGCGCCGGCACGTGCACGCCGATGAGCATCGTGTACGCCTCTCCGGGGACGGTCTCCAGCACGCCGTTGGACGCGAACATCAAGAGGGCGATCCCGCCCAGCACGGCGAAGATCGGTACGCCTGCTGCCGCGGAGACGATCATGACGATCAGCAGGGGCAGCCGCAGCGACCTCATCGCGCCGTTCACGGTGTCGCCAAGGTCCAGGAGGGCCGTCTCGATCGCCGCCGGCAGCCCCGTGCCGATCTCCCAGGAGACGCTGACGATCATGTTGGCCAGCGGCTGCGTCGACAGCACCACGCCGAGCGCGATGCCGAGCACGCCGGCCGCGGTTTCCGCCCGTCGCGAACGGCCCTCCGCCTGCGGACGGGCGGCGGCCAGCACCATGCGCAGCGCCATGAGCCCGAAGCCGACCGGCAGGATCGCCAGCACCGCCCGCTTGGGGAACGCCCCGACCCGTTCGTACCCACCGAAACCCACCAGCGTCAACGACGCCGCGCTGACGGCGATGCCGGTGGTGACGGCCACGGTGATGGTCGTGGCGGCCACCGCCGCCCAGCGATCGTACGGGGCGGGCAGCTTCGGCAGGCCGGCGCTCAGCGACAGGTGCTGCCGCTCGCGGGTGGCGACGATGCCGGTCAGGCAGGCCCCCCAGACGACCAGGTGCCTGACGTAGCCGGCAGCCGCGGTCAGGGCGGCATCGAACAGCAGGCGGGCGACCACCTGCGCCGTGGGGATGACCGCCAGCAGCAGCAGCGCAACGATCACCGCGCCGTCCTCGATGCGCGCCGCGCGGGAGGGCGGCGGAGCCGTCGAGTCCGGAGCGGATTCGCTCATGGGCCGCCGCTCATGCCGGTCGCCGCTCGGATGACGGACGCGGACCCCGGGCGACCGCACAGGTGACGACCGCCGCGACCAGGAAGCGGTACCGGTCCAGGCTCAGGATCTCGCGGTCGGCCAGGCCGCCGGCGAGCTGCTCGGCCGCCGGCGCATCGAGCGCCGTGCCGGACAGCGTGGCCAGCAGTGCACGGGCAGCCTTCGCGAAGCGCGCATGATCTTCGCCCATCAGGTCCAGCATCTTAACCACCTGCTCGCGCGGCGTCCGCGAACGCCGGTTCTGAGTCAGCTCGTCGCGCAGGCTGTCCAGCCCGGCCGCGGCGTCGTCCAGGAAACTCCGGTAGTGGGGGTACAGGAAGCTGCCCGCCCCCAGGATCGCGGCGATTGCCAGGATCAGCTCGTCGCGCACGTAGGGGGCGAACCGGCGGCTCAGCTTGGCGATGAGGACCGGGACCGAGGTCGCGCTGCCGAACAGCTCCAGGGCGGTGGCCGCGTGGATGATCAGGCGCGGGTTCTCGGTGGCGGCCAGGAGCTGCTCGATCCGCCCCAAGCTCGGCCGGTCGCCGAGCCGCCCCAGGGCCACCATCGCCTTGCCGGCCAGGAAGAAGTCGCGGGAGTCCAGGCTCTCCCGCAGGGCCGGGATCGCCTCCGTGACACCCTTTTGGCCGGCCACGTTCGCGGCCAAGTAGGCGGTGGTGA
This sequence comes from Spirochaetaceae bacterium, assembly GCA_028820215.1. The sequence goes on from JAPPKD010000100.1 coordinate 2,080, forward strand.
AGTCGTGGTTGCGCAGCTCGTTGATCAGCGCCGGGGCCAGGTCCTCGCGGGTATCGGCGGCGCTGAGCGCCGTCAGCGCTTCCGCGCGCACCGCGAACCGCGGCGAGGACAGCTTGCGCACCAGGTCGCGGGCGGTCACGCGCGAGCGCGCCGAGCCGAGCTCCTGGATGAGCTGCTCCTCCTCGAACGGGCTGCGCACCCGTTGCAGCCGGTTGAGCAGCCCCAGCGCCCGCAGGTCGCGGATGGAGAACATCATCGACAGCACGTCGCGCGCGCGGTAGGCGCCCAGCCGCTCCAGTCCGCCCATGCCGACGACGATGGCCGCGAACAGCACCGTCACCAGCGCGAAGTAGGCGCGGAACGAGCCGGTCACCCCCAGCGCGCCCCCCAGCAGGTCCAGCAGCGCGCCGCCGGCCAGCGAGCCCAGCGTGCCGCCCAGGCCGGTGGCGAGCATGTACAGGATGCCCAGGTTGAGCCGCTCGGAGGCCTTGGAGATCGACAGGAAGTAGACGGTGGAGGCGCTCTGCAGCCCGCTGGCGCCCAGCATGAAGACGAAGAACGCCGCCGCGCCGTAGATCCATGCCGCGGTCGCGGGCAGGGGAGGCGCCACCACCAGCGGCAGCATCACCACCGCGATCGCGGCGGCCGACAACACCAGCAGCGGCTGGGCGCCGATGCGGTCGGTCATCAGGCCGCTGAGCAGGGCCATGACGATGGCGCCGACGGAGCCGACCACCGTCACCAGCATGATCGAGTTGTCGCCCATGCCGTAGACCTGCCGCAGGAACACGATGAAGAACGGGCTGACCATGAAGGAGCCGGCGAACACCGCCAGGATCAGGAGCAGGAAGCGGCGCATGGTGGCGCCGCGCAGCGCCTCGGCGGCGGCGAGCAGCAGCGGCCCGGAGCGCTCCTCGCGCGGCGGTTCCGGCAGGCGGAACACGGAGAAGGTGGCGATGACGCCGGCCGCCACGCCCACCGCCAGGATGACCGTGAACACCGCCAGCGGCGACTCCCGGTCCAGGACCAGACCCATCAGCAGGCCGGTCACGATGATCACGGCGTGGATGATGAGCTGCATCCGCGACATGAACAGGCCGCGGTCCTGCGGCGTGGTCAGGTGGCCGATGACCGGCTGCATGCCGGCCATGCCGGCTCCGCGCGCCAAGTTGAAGCCCAGCACGCCGACGAACAGCAGCGTCACCGCCACGGTGGTCTGACCCGCGCCCGCGAACAGCGCCACCACCAGCAGCGGCGCCGCCATGACGGAGCGTGCGCTCCAGAACAGGCCCATGGCGCGCACGTTTCCGAGCCGGGTGACGAACAGCCGGCCGATGAGCGGCATGAACTGAGACAGCGGGATGACGGCGAACAACACGCCGATCATCACGCTGCCCAGCCCGACCCGGAGCCCGAACAGGGTGATCAGGTTGCCCGACAGGCATTGGAACGAGCAGACGTTGAACAGGGTGAAGATGTGAAAGGTGCGCTGCGCGGCGATCCGCTGCGCGGGGCTGAGCACGCGGCGCTCGGGCGGTGGCTCCGCGGTGCTCACCGGCCGAAGGTAGATTCAGCCTGCGGCGGTGGTCAACGAACAGCGATCATTACTTGGTATCCTCGGATTGCTGCCCCACATGCAGCACGCGGCTGCCGATCTGCGCCTGATCCAGTATCACCGTCAGCCAGTGCACCCCCGGCGCACGGAACGCGGCCCCCGCCATCGGAAACACGATCTCCACGTCGGTCGCCGGCGTCCGCACCTGCACCTCGCCATGCGACCGGACGATCACGGAGCCCGTTTCGTCGTGGACGACGTTGACCGTCACGTCGTGCCGGCCCTTCGCCACGTTGCCGAAGGCGATGTACACGTACCAAGTCGGAGCGACCGTCGGGAACTGCGAGAAGTTGAAGCTCTGAAAGATGCCGATGAGCCCCTTCTTGCCGTTGTCCTCCTCGATAGCCTTGTCGGCGAAGACGATGGCATGCAGGACGACTTCCACGTCTTCAGTGTACTCCGCTCCGCATCCGCACGCATCCGCACGCATTGATGCGTGCCGCAGCCTGACTCGTTTCGTCTATACTTCACGGCCTTTGAACGGATGCGCGGTGGTTGTCGTGATCGTCGGGTTCGGCGTGGCACTGCTCGCCGCCGTTGGTCTGGCGCTCGTGCGGGTACCCCGTCGTCGGAGGCACGCACCGTGGTTCAATCGGCCGTTGTGGACGCTTGAGTTGGGCGAACGCGATCTGCTCGAGATGCGGGAGCGACTCGAAAGGGATTCACGCGGGGTCTGACTGACGATAGACGGCCTCTACGGACATACCCGCCGGTGCATCGCGCTCCTGGTAAGGGGGCGCGGCTCTGTCGCGGCTCAGCATGTGCACGTATCAGCGGCTTGGTTCCCGTATGCTTGGGCATCAACGACCTTCCCGGAGCGGTCCTTCAGGCACGCCACATCCCCGGCGTTGCCCCAGATGTTTTTCGCGGAGACCGGCAGGCAGGGGTGATGGGTGTCCACGCAGCCCGTGCCGCTGCCCACGGCAAGGCTTTTTCCGGAGGCCAGCATTACACCTGAAGGAATCATCAGCACGTCGCGGTCGTCGTCGCAGATCCGCCATCCTGAGAGGTCCACCGCGTCGGACCCGTCGTTGCGTAACAGCACGTGCTCGGCGCGGCTCTGGTTGCGGATGTCGGCGATGATCACCCCTGTGGCGGCCTTGCCCTTCCAAACCCCGCTCTCCCGCGACCGGGCTTCCCGCTCCAGGTCCTCAAACTCAGGCAGGAAGTACATCAGGTCATCGCCGCGATAGACGACGGCGAGCCCGGTTTCGATCAGCTCGGCGTTCAGCAGCGTACCGTCCGGCACGTAGACGAAGGCCAGCAGGCGGCCGAACTGGTCGCGCCGCTGGAAGTCGAAGGCCAAGTACACTGGTCCTGTGCCGGCGCGGCGCGCGGTATGCTCCTGCGCCTCCGCGGCCAGCGGGTCGCCCAACTCCGGGGTGTCAATGCCCATCAGGCGGACGCGCTCGGTCGCGCGCATACCGTGGGGCGGGTCGGCGATCGCAACCTCGAAGGTGTCGCCGTCCACATGGCGCGTCACCGTAGCCGGGGTCATCTGCCGCAGGTCCGCGTCCTGGGAGTGCTCCAGGCGCGCCACCGTGACGTCGTAGACGATCGGCCGGCGGGCTCCCTCGGCTCCGGCACCTGCGGCTCCCAGGATCAGCATCACCGATCCTGCCAGGAGCACGGATATCCGCGTGCACGTGGTCATGTCACGGGTGACGACTGTCTCAGACCAAGCGTACGGCGCGCGCTCTCCTGTCGTGCGATCAGTTCGTTTCGCCAGGAGGAGGCGCTATCGTGCCGGTCCGCTCATGCAATATCGTTTCGACGACCGACAAGCGACCTTCCACTGCCGACAGACGCTCCCCGAAGCGATCGAGCTTGTCGCCGATCCTGCCCATGTCGCCACGCATCCACCCGAACAGCGCCACCATCACTCCAAGCAACGTCGCGCCGACCGCAAGGATGGCGATCAACTCCCCGGTCATCGCGTCCACCGAGCCACCCGTGCCGTTTCCGCGGCCGCCCCACAGGGACGCGTGTTCATGCTCATCCGTGAATCCTCCTCCGTAGCTTACGTCCGGTCGGCAATCGCCATCAACATTCGCGCTGCACAAGTACGCGCGGACCGGGACGGTGTATCGATCGCCGCGCCGCGCTACCATGCCGGCCCATGACGGCGAACGACTTTCGGCTCGACGGCAGGCTCGCCCTGGTCACCGGCTCGACCTCCGGCATCGGCGCCGCGCTGGCGCGTGGCATGGGAGAGGCGGGCGCCCACGTGTTGATCAACGGCCGCCGGCTCGACCGCGTCGATCAGATGATCGAAGCCTTGCGCACGGACGGGATCGGGGCCGACGCCTGCCCCTTCGACACCCGAGACGAGCAGGCGGGGGACGACGCGATCGGCGCCGTCGAGCGGTCCATCGGGGCTATCGACATCCTGGTCAACAACGCCGGCATGACGCGGCGCGCGCCGATGGTCGAGTTGGACTCCGCCGCCTGGCAGGAGGTGATCGACACCGATCTCACGGCGCCCTTCCTGGTCGGCCGGCGGGTGGCGCGCGGCATGTGCGAGCGCGGCCGCGGCAAGATCATCAACACCTGCTCGCTGATCAGCGAGCGGGCCCGGCTCGGCACCGCCGCGTACGGCGCCGCCAAGGGCGGCCTGCAGATGCTGACGCGGGCGATGGCCGTGGAGTGGGGGCCGCACGGGGTGCAGGCCAACGGCATCGGCCCCGGCTACTTCGTCACGGAGATGACCCAGCCGCTCGCCGACGATCCGGCGTTCAACGCCTGGCTGCGCGAGCGCACGCCGGCCGGCCGCTGGGGGGAGACGACGGAGTTGGTGGGACCGGCCGTGTTTCTGGCCTCGGACGCCTCCAGCTTCGTCAACGGCCATGTGCTGTACGTGGACGGCGGCTTTCTGGCCCTGCTGTAAAACGAAACGCGCCTCTTCGGCTCAACGAATCGTCGACTCGGGAGTCGCCGGAGACTGGTCGAGCATGTGGGTCATCAGCGCGGGGATGCCGGCCTCGTACCGAACAGGCGACGGCTGACCGGGCGGGCACCAGACGAAGCCCAGGCGCTCACACGTGGCCAGGGCCGCCTGCACGTGCTCATGGCCGGCGTTCGGAGCGAGGCCGTCGGCGATGGCGGACTTCAACTCGGCGTAGGTCAGTCTCGGCGTGCGTTGAAGCCGGGCTGCCACCTGTTCGGCGGCGGCTAACCAGCCCGACTGGTCCAGCTCGTAATGCCGGTCCTGATAGTAGTCCGTCATGCGGACCGCCACGTCGGGCCGCGCCGCGCTCGCGTGAGCGGCCGTCAGCCGGGTCGCGCCGCTGGCCAGGCGCTGCTGCCACAGGGCCTCACCCCAGAGCTGGATGAAGTACGGATAGCGCTGGCTGTGCTCGACGACCGCGTCGAGGGCGTCCGGGTCGATGCTCACGCCGTGGGCCGCCAGCGGCTCGACCAGGGCGGCCGCGGCGGCGGCGGCGCTCAGCAGGCCGATGCCCAGGCGTCCCGCGCCCAGACGGCTCCAAAAGGACGCGTCCATGGCGCCCAGATGCGCCGGCAGGCCCGGCGTGCCGGCCATCACCAACAGGAACGGCGCCTCCGCGCGTACCCTCTGACTGGCGTTGAGCAGCGTTCTGCCCACCACGAGGTCGAGCGTGTGCGCTTCGTCGAGCAGCACCGCAAGCGGTTTCCCGCGGCACCGGGCGGTCAGTTCCGCCCGCAGGTTCCGGGTGCTGCCGGGAGCCGGCGCCCACTCGACCGAACCGACGGCCGCGACGCCCACCTTCCGGGGTAGCAGCTTCGCCAGCCTCGACGGCGGCGCCAGGACGTCGACCAAGCCGTCACGGGTCGGGACGTCGTCGGGAGTCAGGGTCACCACGTCCACGTGCGCTGTTCGCTCGCGGCATGAGCGCTCGAACCAGTTGAGCAACACGGTCTTGCCGGTTCCGCGCGGGCCGATGAGGGCGACGTTGTGCGGCGGAGCCTTGCCGCCGAGCAGGTCGGCCAGGCACTGCGTCAGCACCGCCTCCTCCCGCTCACGCCCGGTGAGCGCCGGCGGATTGGCGCCGTCGCCGGGCGCGAACAGGCGTTGCTCTGTCGCCTCCATGGCGAACCACAGCGTATATCGATCGACCACGATTAGGTAACCGTGCGGGCGGTTTGGATGGTTTGGAGGGTAGTGTCTCAGTTTGAATAGCTCAGGGTGTCACCCGCTGTAGCAAGTAGCTGCACCGGTTGCCGCCCGATTCAAGGCACACCGTGTTCGCATCGATGCGGATGCCGGCATGCCCTCCCCTCCAGGACGTAGCGGAGTCCGCCATCTCAAACACGCCGGCGGTCACTTTCCAGTGCCCGAGCTCGGAGTACCGGTGGTCCGTATGAACGTGCCAGACGGCCCGGCCGTTGCTCCCGAGCGTGACGACGCCTTCGGCATCTGGCCAGGCGGACACAGCGATGAGCCGCCACGTCGAGCCGGCAATGTGATCCGTCTTAAGAGCCACCCCGGCGGCGATCTGCGCGGCCGTCGGTGGTGATCCGTTCGCCACGGTGGCGTTGGCGATCTGCTCGCTTGCCTGGTCGATGTGGTCCTGGGTGATGTCGCACGCGGCGAGCATCACCAATGCGCCGACCAGGACCGCGCCGTAGAGTAGCAACGGCCGCTGGGCGGGGGTCGGGATAGGGCGGCGGTGCCGCATTCGGCGTCGATCGAACTTCTCTCGGGGCCGCTGGTCGTCCTCCTGGAACGGTAGAGCTCGGTGGAGTGACATGGTCTGCCTCCTTGAGCCCGACAAAGTGCCGGGCCATGTGATTTGAGCCCACCAGAGAAGTCACTCACGTCCGTTTCTGTACCTCCCGCCTGGCTGTTCACCGCGGTCGCGGGGAGCTACCCCACGGCCATGCGCGGCTGTTGTATCGACCAGGTGACCCGGCATCGGCCGGTGACGTCCTGGTGGGCTCATGGGGGGAGCGTGTTGCCTCACCTAAGAATCGTACCGTAGCGAGATCGTGCCTCAAGTAAGAA